>JAYUEQ010000342.1:0-3539 GCA_043739205.1 Thermoleophilia bacterium | reverse complement strand
TCTTCATGCGACACGCCGAGCAGTTCGGTGGCGGCTTCGTTCAGATCGACGAGCCGGCGATCGTCGTCCGCAACGATCATCGGCACGACCGAGTGCTCGAAGGTGGCCGTGAAGAGCAGGTTGGCCTCACGCTGCGCCGTGATGTCCTGGATGTGCGAGACGACATGCGTCGGTGACCCGTCATACCCACGCACGAGCGACACCGTGAGCTCTCCCCACATCAACGATCCGTCCTTGCGTAGATAGCGCGTTTCGCGCTGATACGAGTCGCGCTCGCCGCTGCGTAGTTCTTCGAGGAGCACCACGTCTGCGTCGATGTCGTCCGTGTGCGTCACGTCGCGCACGTTCAGCGTCGAAAGTTCCTCGGGCTCGTAGCCGAGCATCTGGGCGAGGCGATCGTTCACCTGGACGTAGCTGCCGTCGAGCGCGGTGAGCGCCATACCGACCGAAGCAGCGTGGAAGGCGCTGCGGAAGCGCCCCTCGCTTTCCTGCAGCGCCCTGCGTGAGCTCACCATCGCCGTGACGTTCTCGAACGTCATCGCGATGCGCCCGCCGGGCAATGGGAGCGCCTTGACCCAGAAGCAACCGTGTTCGATACGCGTGTCGCCGTACTCGACTTCTCCGGCGTCCACCAGCTCGCCGGTCGTCTGTACGCGCTCGAAGATCGACTTCAGCTCTCCGGTCGTAGCCGGCAGGACCTCCTCCAGGGTGGCGCCGACGATCGCCTCGGCGAGCACACCGGTGGCGAGCTCGCTCGCCGCGTTCGCGTGATCGAGGCGATACTCGCCGCTCTCGTCAGGCGACCAGATCCAGAGTCCCGTTTGCATGTGCTCGACGACCTGCCCGTGTGTCCGCAACTCGTTGGCGAGCGCTTGTCGCGTCTCGAGCTCGTTGGCGTTCCTGATCACGGTGCTGACGAACTCGGCCATCAGTCGCGTCGTCTCGACGGCGAGCTCGTCGAAGGCGTCGGGCTCGGTTCCCATCACCGAGAGCACTCCCACGATGTTCGCGTCGTGATAGAGCGGCGCGCAGATCAGCGAACGCGCCTGTTGCTTGCGGCAGGCCTCGGCGTCGACGCGCGGGTCCGAGGCGGTGTCGGGGGAGTAGACCGCTGATCGGTTGAGCGCCGCGAGCCCGGAGAGGCTCGCCGCGCGGTCGATACGGAGGCCGACGAAAGCAGCTGCGGTGCCCGAGGCGTGATGAACGACGGAATCGTCGCCCTCGAACCACTGAACCGATGCACCGTCGGCGCCCGCCAGGCGCTGAGCGCGCTCGACGATTGCCGCGGTCACCGCGACGTGATCGAGCTCGAGTGCCGAGATCTGCTGTTGCGTTTCGACGATTGCGTGGAGGCGCCCAAGGCTTGTCCGCAGGCGGTCATCGTTGCGCTTGCGTTGCGTGATGTCGCGAAGCGAGGCATGGACGCGGCCGTCGTCGAGAACGCGCGCGGAGTACTCGACATCGATGATCGCACCGTCCTTGCGCCGGAACGGGCGCTCGGAGCGCACCTCGCGGTTCCTGCCGAGGTCCAGCAAGCGCGGCGGTGTTTCTTCGAGCTCGGACGGGCTAAAGAGCGCGCTCGCATGCATGGAGCGCAGCTCGTCCACCGTGTACCAGAGGAGGGCCGCAGCAGCATCGTTTGCATCGAGCAGATTCCCGTCGATGTCACTGACGAGTGTGGCGTCGGCGGACTGGTCGTAGAGCTCGCGGTAGCGGCGCTCGCTGTCGGCGAGGCGCTCGACGAGCGCCGCGTTGCGTAGCGCGATCGCAGCGGACTGTGCGAGCAGCCGCGTCGTCTCGATGTCGTCTTTGCCGAACGCATCGGGATCGGCGCTGCGCACGCCCAGGATGCCTCGTGTCTCCCCGTCGTACACGACGGGTGCGAGCACGATCGCGCCGGCACTTGCGGTCAGTGACCGCTCCATGTCGGCGCCGTCGGAGCCACGCAGCACGTGGAGCTCGCCCGTACGAACGCACTCCATACCGAGCGTCTCGTCAAGCGCGCACGTGAGGTCCTGCAACGGCGCATCTGCGCCGAGCGAGACCTCGAAGTGGGCGATCCCATCCGCACAGGTCGAGAGTGAGGCGCCGTCAGCGAGCGGGAGCTCGAGCAACCGCTCGACGATTGCCTGCATCACCGCATGAACCTCGCCTGAGAGCGAGGCGACCTCGAGTTGACGCTCGACCAGCGTGCGGACTGAGGGGTCGCTCACGTGATCAGACCGAGCCTCAGTGCCGTCGCCACCGCCTGGGTACGGGTGGAGGCGCCGAGCCGGTCCGACGCCTTACGCAGATGCGTGCGAACCGTTTCGGAGCTGATTCCGAGTCGGCGGCCGATCTCTTCGTGTTGCAGGCCTTCGGCCAGCAGTCCGAGCACGTCGAGCTCGCGCTGGGTCAGCTTGCCGCCGGGCGACGGGTTCTTGGCGAGCGCGGGATCGAGATACGAACTGCCGTTGAGCGCAGCCTCGAGCGCGCGCACGAGGTCCGCGAGCGGCGCCTCTTTGAGCACGAGTGCCACAGCCCCCGCATCGAGTACCTCGCGCGCGAGCCGTTCATCACCGTCGGCGGTGTAGACGACGATGCGGGTCTCGGGTGATGCTTCGCAGAGCGTGCGGACGAGCTCGGCGCCGGAGAGCCGCGGCATGCGGTAGTCGACGAGGGCCAGCTCGGGCTTCTCATCGGTGATCAGGGTGACGGCGCGACGGCCATCGGAGGCAGGCCCGACGATGTCGAAGCCGTTCTCCGACAGATACGACGAGACGGCCGAGGTGAGTGCTGGGTGGTCGTCGGCGATCAGGCAACGGGGATCGTTCATGGCTGTACCTCCACGGTCACGGTTTGCTTGGAGCCGAGGCCATGCAGCCCGGCAACACAGGGGTGGACGAGGGGAGAAATGGGTTTCGTCATGCGGCTGGCACCAGTCCGCGGACGCGCGTGGCGAGAGCGTCGAGATAGCCGCCGCCCTTCACGACGTAATCCGACGCACCGTGGCGGAAGGCCTCGATCGCCGAGTCCTCCGACCCCTGGCCGGTGAGCATCAGGATCGGCATGGTCGCGTCGTGTGCGCGCAGCGCGTCGAGCGCCTTCATGGCGCCTCCGTCCGGGAGGCTGTGGTCGATGACCGCGAGCGACCACGTGGAGCCGTTGACGAGCTCGGCGGCGGCGGCGAGGCTGCCCGTGCGCGAGACGACGGCGCCTTCGAGCGCGCGCTCGAGCACATCCGTGACGAGCACTGCGTCGTCGTCGTCGTCTTCGACGAGCAGCACGGCGAAGCCCGGCAAGCGCACGTCGGCCGCCGCCGGCGCAAGGACGCGGAGGCCGTCGGCCCCGAGCTCGAGCTCGCCCGACGCGATGAGTGAGAGCACGATGTCGACGATCTGCGGATCCCATTGCTCGCCGCGCAAGGCGCACAGCTCTTCGACGACCTGCTCGGGGGTACGCGGCTGGCTATAGAGCTGTCGCGCGGACATGACCTCGACCGAGTCCGCGAGGGCGACGATGCGCGCCCCCAAGGGGATCGCGGTTCCGGCGAGCCGGTC
>JAYUEQ010000341.1:0-4883 GCA_043739205.1 Thermoleophilia bacterium | reverse complement strand
CCAACCGGTGCGATCATCGCGGCTCCGACTACATCCCTGCCGGAACAGATCGGCGGCGTGCGCAACTGGGACTACCGCTATTCGTGGCTGCGCGATGCGACGTTCACGCTCTACGCAATGCTGAATGCCGGGTTCACCGACGAAGCGAAGGCCTGGCGCGACTGGCTGCTGCGCGCGGTCGCCGGCGACCCGGCGAAGATGCAGATCCTCTACGGCGTCGCGGGCGAACGACGGATCCCGGAGCTCGAGCTCGACTGGCTCCCGGGTTACGCAGGCTCGCGCCCGGTGCGTATCGGCAACGCAGCACATGAGCAGTTCCAGCTCGATACGTACGGCGAGATGATGGATGCCCTCCACGAAGCACGGCGGCATGGGCTCGCCCGGGACGACCACGCGTGGGCGCTCCAGCAGAACGTGATGGAGTTCCTCGAGGGCGCCTGGGACCAGCCCGACGAGGGCATCTGGGAGGTGCGAGGCCCGCGGCGTCACTTCACGCATTCGAAGGTGCTCGCTTGGGTTGCGTTCGACCGCGCCGTCGAAGCAGTCGAGCGTTGGGACCGTCCCGGTCCGGTCGACCGTTGGCGGCGCATTCGCGCGGAGATCCACGAGGAGGTCTGCCGCGAAGGCTTCAACGTCGCGCTGAACAGCTTCACCCAGTCGTACGGCTCCAACGAGCTCGATGCCTCGACGCTGCTGATCCCGCTGCTCGGGTTCCTGCCGCCGGAGGACCCGCGCGTGATCGGGACCGTCGAGGCGATTCAGCGTGACCTGACGCGCGACGGGTTCGTCGAGAGGTACCGGCCACAGCAGGCGGTGGACGGCCTACCGGGCGGTGAAGGTGTCTTTCTCCCATGCTCGTTCTGGCTCGTCGATGCGCTGCTGATGCTCGAGCGCGACGACGAAGCGCGGGCACTGTTCGAGAAGTTGCTCGCCCTCTCGAGCGATCTTGGTCTGCTTTCGGAGGAGTACAACCCGGAGGAGCAGCGACTGCTCGGGAACTTCCCGCAGGCCTTCACCCACGTCGGTCTTGTCAACTCGGCGTACAACCTCTCGAAGCACACGGGGCCGGCCCACCAGCGCGGCAGGCGGTTGGACTGACGCGCGGAGGGTTGATCGCCGCAGTCGGCGGTGCCGTCGTCGGGGCGTTCGCATTGGCGCGGCTCGATCACTTCGAGCTCTGGACGCAACTCGGCGTGCTTGCCGCGTCGCTCGGTCTCGGTCTCGCACTGGCCTGGGCGGTCGCGCGGCGCGCGAGGCCCGCCTTCACCGCATTCGCCGGTTTCATGGGTGCGTTCGCCGGTCCGCTGCTGATCGCGTTCGTGGTCTTTCTCGTCACGAACTAGCGTCCTAGGTGAGCCGCGACGACCCTTGTAGGGTCGATCACAAAGCGGTTCGTAACGAGGGAGGGCCAGATGCACCGTTCGAGAAGGATCGTCGTGCTCTGCGCGGCAATTGCCGTCGCAGCGGCGGCAGGGGCTGCGTACGCGACGATTCCCGACAGCAGCGGGGTGATTCATGCCTGCTACGCCGCGAGCGACGGCACCCTGCAGGTGATCGATCCGTCGAAAGGCGAGCGGTGCAAACGCCACGAAACCGCGCTCGATTGGAATGCGCGCGGGCCGCAGGGCGCTCCAGGCCCCGTCGGTGCCACCGGTCCTCAAGGCGCTTCAGGACCTGCGGGCGTGACCGGACCTCAAGGCCCGGCCGGAACGCCCGGAACTTCGGGGAGCGTCTCCAACCTCGACGCACTCGCCGGTGTGCCCTGCCGCGGCGTGCGAGGCAAGTTCGCGACGGTCCGGCTCGACTACGGGGGAGGTCTCGAGGCGCCGGTGTCGATCACCTGCGTCACGCACCTGGTCGCGAACCCCGGCCCGTTCACGCTCCGTGTCAACGCGGGGACGCTCACCCTGGGCTTCCTCGGCGAGCACGCTCTCCCGACGACCGGCTGGCAGGCGACAGGCACCGTCGATTTCCAGGGCCGGGTCGCCGTCCCGTCGCCTGCTTTCCCGACCACGACGATCCCGTTCGACAACACCCAAAACCTTGGCGGGTTCTCGGACGTCCACGTCTCGGGCGCGCTGACGCTTTCGTCGGGCGGGCTGAGCGGCACGATGGATCCCGAGCCTGGGACCGCGTCGTTGAACGGCGGGATCTACGGGAGCGTCGCCATGAACGCAACGGCGACGGTCTTCGGATCGCTGGCCAGCATCTACTCCGGAACCTGCACCTTCGGGATCGCAGCGACACCACTGGCGCTGACGCTGTCGACCGACTCGCCCGGCGTTGCGTACTCGTCGACAACAGGCGCCGTCACGTTGTCGGCGCCTTTCACCGCTCCGTCCTTCGCCGGGTGTTCACCGGCGATGCCGAGCGTCTACGCGTTCCTGCTCGACCTGTTCGCAGGCAGTGGACGGTTGACGCTTACGGGTGCGACCGATCCGGTGATCAAGCCGACGTAGAGGCACTCACCGATGGCCGAAGTGGTGTGCGCGCGGCAGATCGCGCGCCACTTCGGCCTCGTTCGCTGCCTCGCGCGCGAGCGGGCCGAGCGACATGAGTGATGAGACGAGAAGGTTGATGTTCCGGCCGCTGCGCTCGAGCTTGCCGCGCGCGAGGATCAACGGCTCGCCGCGCACGATCGCCCGGTGTTCTTCGTAGACCTTCGACGGGATGATCAGGTTTGCCTGGCCGTGCTCGTCTTCGAGCAGCATGAAGACGATCCCGTTCGCGGTCGCGGGGCGCTGGCGCGCGATCGCGAGTCCCGCGACTTCGATCCGCGAGCCGTTCGGGGCCGTCGCCATATCGGCCGAGGTGCACACGCTCGCCCCGAGGTGCGGACGCAGGAGCTGCAGCGGGTGGATGCCGACCGACAACGACGTGTGCTTGTAGTCGGCGAGCATTTTCTCCCACGGCGTCTGCGCCGGCAGTTCAGGGATGACCGCGGTCGGCTCGAGCGGCAGCGCGAGCTGGCGATTGCCGCCCGGGACCGACACGCCGCGCGAGGTGACACCGAGCCGCCAGAGGAGCTCACGCCGTGGCCCCCACTCGTCGCACGCACCGGCGGCGACGAGGGCCTCGAGTGTGTCCTGCTTCACCGCCGCACGCCGGGCGAGCTCGCCGAGGTCGGCGTATGGCTGCTGCGCGACGATCGCCTTCGCTTCCTCTTCGCCGACCGACTGCACGTATGCGAGCCCGACCCGCACCGCGCCCTCTTCGATGCCGCACTGCGCCTCCGACAGATTGATGTGCGGGGCGCGTACCTCCACCCCGCGCCGCTGCGCGTCTCGGACGAGTGACGAAGGCGGGTAGAAACCCATCGGCTGCGCGTTCATCAGCGCACACAGGAACTCGCCGGGGTAGTACCGCCGCAGCCACGCCGACTGGTACGCGAGCAGCGCGAATGCGGCCGCGTGAGACTTGGGGAAACCGAAGCCCGCAAAACCCGCGACCTTGTCGTAGATCGTGTTCGCGAGCACCTCGTCGATGCCGTTCGTCGACGCGCAGCCCGCGACGAAGCGAGGGCGCCAGGCTTCGATCGCCTCCTCGCTGCGCTTGCGGCTCATCGCGCGACGAAGGCCTTCCGCTTCGCCGATCGAAAAGCCGGCCGCGGCCATCGACACGTCGAGCACCTGGTCCTGGAAGACAACGACACCGAGCGTGTCGCGGAGCGCCTCGCGCAGCGACTCGTGCTCGACCGGCGGCTCGAAGGTCGGATCTGCGCGCTTCGCATGCCGGTGTCTCACATACGGGTGCACCGCCTTGCCCTGAATCGGGCCGGGCCGCACGAGCGCCACCTGCACGGTCAGGTCGTCGAGGTTCTCGGGCAGCGTCTGCAACAGGCTCTGCATCTGCGCGCGGCTCTCGATCTGGAAGACGCCGACGGTGTCTGCAGCTTGGATCTCCTCGTAGACGCCCTTGTCGTCGAGCGCGATGCGCGAGAGGTCGATCGTCTCGCCGCGCAGGCGTGCGATGCGGTCGATCGCATCCTCGACGGCGGAGAGCATCCCGAGCCCGAGCAGGTCGATCTTCAGGAAGCCGGCATCGCCGCAGCTGTCCTTGTCCCACTGGCAGATCTGGCGGCCGGCCATCGCAGCGGGCTGCACCGGGACGAGGTCGATCAGCGGGCGGGTCGAGATGACCATCCCGCCCGGGTGCTGGCTGATGTGACGCGGCAGGCCGGCGATCTCACGGGTCAGCCGCCGGAACGCATCCCAGCGAGGACCGCTGTGCGTGCCGGGCATGCCGTCGACCTCTTCGGAGATCTTCGTCGCGTCCCACCCGTCGGTCACGCGCGCGAGGCGTTCGAGCTCCGCGAACGGCAGTCCGAGCGCCTTGCCGACGTCGCGGATCGCGCCGCGGCTCCGGTAGGTGGAGAAGCTCGCGACGAGCGCGGCATGCTCGCGCCCGTAGCGTTCGGTGACGCGAAGGATCAGCTTCTCGCGGATGTCCCGCGGGAAGTCGAGGTCGATGTCCGGGACCGAGGCCATCTCGTCATTGATGAAGCGGCCGAGGGAGAGGCCCGCCTCGACCGGATCAACGTGTGAGAGGCCGGTCAGGTAACAGACGATCGAGCCGACACTCGACCCGCGCCCCCGGCCGGGCGGCAGCGCGTGACGCGGGCTGCCGGGGCCGCGCACCTCGAGCGCGCACTCGCGCGCCAGCTCGAGCACTTCCCAGTGCAGGAGGAAGAAGCCCGAGAGGCCGATCCGCGCGATCAGCGCGAGCTCGTCCTCGAGCCGTTGCCGCGCGCGCTTCTTGTGGCCGTTCGCATTCGCATACCGATCGGCGAATGCGACGTCGCAGATCTGTCGCAGCTGCACGTCGGCCGGGTCGGCACGGTCGGAGAAGTCGGGATAGCGGTAACCGAGTTCCTGCGTCAGGTC
>JAYUEQ010000340.1:0-1609 GCA_043739205.1 Thermoleophilia bacterium | reverse complement strand
GGGGCAACGTAGAGAACGAGCAGCAGCACCACGCCGTAGACGACGAGTGACGATCCGGGTGCCCTCGTGTTGATGTGGTGAACCTGGCTGAAGAGGTCGAGGAGCGCCGGGCCCCAGGTGATGCGGATGAACTCGACAAAGAGGGCGCCGAAGATCATCCCGCTCAGCGAGCCGGCGCCGCCGAGGACGATCCCGACGAGCAGCAGGATCGACAAGTCGATCGGGAACGTGTCCGGATTCACGTACGTGACCGCGATCGCGAACAGGCCGCCTGCGATCCCGCAGAAGAACGCCGAGATCCCAAAGGCGACCGTCTTGACTCCGGCGGTCGAGACGCCGCTCGCCGTTGCGGCGATCTCGCTGTCGCGCACCGAACGTAGTGATCGCCCGAAGCGTCCGCGAACGATTGCGAACGCGAGCAGGAGCATCACCAGTGCGACGATCCACGAGACCCAGTAGATCCAGACCGACGGGTTGGCGTGAATCCCTAACTGGGAGTGCACGGATGGCAGCTGCTTGCCGAGGGTGCCGCCAGTGAAATGCGGGAACCGCTTCAGCAGACCGATGAACGAGAGCGGGATCGCGAACGTGGCGAGCGCGAGGTACGGCCCGGCGAAGCGAGTCGCGGGCAGCCCGAACGCGAGCCCGGCGAGCCCGGCAGCTACGCCGGCGACCGGCAGGGTCAGAAGGTTGTTCCAACCGTGATCGACCACGAGGATCGTCGTCGCGTACGCGCCGATCCCCATGAACGCGCCGTGGCCGAGCGAGATCTGACCTGTGAAACCGGTGAGGATGTTCAGTCCGAGGAGCGCGATCAGGTAGATCGCAACGAACGCAAGCTGGAACGTCCGGTAATGCGTCGACACGAGCGGCGCGATCACGACCGCGGCAACGAGGACGGCGAAGCCGACATATCCCCAGCGAAGCTTCATACCCGTCGCACCACGACGCGGCCGAAGAGCCCGGCGGGCTTGATCAGGAGCACGACGAGCAGGATGAGGAGCGCGACCGGCAGTCGCAGTTCGGGGGTGACCGGGTGTACGTACGTCCCGAGCATGCTCAACAAAACGCCGAGGCCGAGACCTCCCGCCACTGCACCGACCGGGCTCTCCAGCCCCCCGAGAATCGCGCCCGCGAACGCGAAGATCAGGACGGCCTGCATCATGCTGGGCGAGAGGAAGTTCGTCGGTGCACTCATCATCCCGCTGACCGCTCCGAGCACCGCGGCGAAACCCCAGCCAAGCGCAAGGAGCCACGAGGTCCGCACGCCGAGCAGGCGCGCGGCGCCCGGGTTGACGGCACCCGCGCGCATCGCGAGCCCGAGCTTCGTGAAGCGGAAGAACAGCCACAGCACGACGACGCAGGCAATCGTCACGCCGAAGGTCCCCGTGTCCTGCTTCGAGATGTGCACGCCGCCGACCACCCAGGTGCTCGTCGGGAACGGGCTGGGGAAGAACTTCAGCTCGGGTGACCAGATCCACGCGGCGAGCCCGTTCAGGATCACGAGCAGCGCGCTCGTCCTGATCTACAAGGCGACCGAGGTGATCAACTTCGCGCAAGGCGAGATGGCGATGTTCACGACCTACATCGCCTACGCGTTGCTGACGCA
>JAYUEQ010000339.1:0-3672 GCA_043739205.1 Thermoleophilia bacterium | reverse complement strand
GGGCGCGCAGTCGCGCGGTGTGCTCGCGCCAGGCGGCGACCGGGTCGGCCTCGTCCAGGCGGACCGTCATCGCGATCGCGTCCCATAGGCGCTCGACGTCGGGCTCGCCGAAGACCTGCTCCGCCCAGCCGTCGCTCGGATACGCGGCGATCGTCCAGTTGACACCGCGCGCGTTCTGGATCCTCAGTGCCTGCTCGATCACAGCGACCGGACGCGTTTTGCCGACGCGTCCCTGGTCGAGGTCGGCGAGGAGCTCCGGCTCGGCCTCGCCTGCGATCGACGCGATTGCAGAGCCCTCCAACGCTTCGGCGCGTTCGACGAGCCAGTCGGGCGAGTGGGTGAGGCTGTCCTCCGGCGCGAGCTCGATCCGCGCGCGGTTCACGTGCGGGTCGCTGTAGCGAACGTCGACGTAGGAAGCGCCGGCGCGGTAGCCCGAACGGGCGAGCGCGCGTGCGAGCTCGACGTGCTCGGGCAGGGCGTTGACGAAGAACGTCTGTCCGGGCTGGACGTTGGCGCCGATCCGGACGATCAGGTCGGCATAGGCATCGATGCGCTCTGGCATGCGGTCAGACAATAGAGATCCCGATATCAGGTGTCGAGTGGAACATCGTCCCACGTCTCGCCCGCGCCGCATACCCAGTTCAGTGCGTGGTGGCGCTCGACGGCGATCGAATGGGCTTCGGCGTGCTGCTCCCGCGAGAGGTGGCGGTAGACCTTGCCGTAGGCGCGGAAGTCGCCGCGCATCGGGGCGGGGAGTACTCCCTGTTCGTAGCCGCGCATCGCGGTGGCCGCAATCAGCTGGTCGAACGTGGCGTAGCGCTCGGGCAGCTCGAGCGCTCCCGCCGCCTGCAGGCTCGTCGTACGCGCGCGCCAGTGCCAGAGGCGCGCGGAGTCGCGCTCGAGCTCGATCTCCTCGCCTTCTCGCAACTCGGCCTCGTCGAGCTGTACCGCTGCAACCTGTTGGGCGTCGAAGGATTCGTCATAGGCCGGGAGCTCCAGCAGCTGCAGCGTCCACAGCAGCGTCCCGAGCGCCTCGCCGCGCCAGATCGCGTCGACGACCGCCGGGTCGTCGTTCGGAAGCTTGCCGAGCGCCGTGCGCAGCTCGTTCCCGAGCGCGCGGCTGCGTTCAACGACCTCTCCCTGGGAGCGGAGCTTGCGGCGCGGCATTGCGGCGAGCCTAGCTCCCGAGGATGCTGTCGATTTCCGCCAGGGTGGCCGCGTCGAGCTCGAGGCCCGAGGCGGACGCGTTGTCGCGCACCTGCTCGGGCCGAGAGGCGCCGACGATGGCCGAGGCGACGTTCTCCTCGCGCAGCACCCACGCGAGCGCGAGTTGCGCCATCGTCAGGCCGAGCCGCTCGGACACCGGAACGAGCCGCTGCACCGTCTCGAGCACGTCCTCGTCGAGCCAGTTGCCCATCATCGAGCCCATCTGGCTGCTCGTCGCACGCGAGCCTTCGGGCGGCGGAGTGCCCGGCTTGTACTTGCCGGTGAGCGCACCCTGGGCGAGCGGCGACCAGACGATCTGGGAGATGCCGTTCGCCTTGCAGAGCGGGAAGACCTCGCGTTCGGGATGACGGTGGAGCAGCGAGTACTGCGGCTGCGACGAGACGAACTTGACGTAGCCACGCTCGCGGCTGAGATCGAGTGCTGCCTGGATCTGCGCCGCGCTCCACTCGCTGAAGCCGATGTAGCGCGCTTTGCCGGAGCTCACGACCTCGGTCAGTGCGGCCATCGTCTCCTCGAGCGGCGTCGAGCTGTCGTAGCGGTGGCACTGGTAGAGGTCGACGTAGTCGGTGCGCAGGCGGCGTAACGACTCGTCGATCTGCTTTTCGATCTGCGCGCGCGAGAGCCCCTGGTTCTTCCCGGTGTCGTCCATCGGGAAGTAGAGCTTCGTCGCAAGCACGTAGGAATCGCGCGGGCGGTTCTGGAGGACGTCACCGAGGAAGTCTTCGGCGGCGCCGCGCGCGTAGACGTTCGCGGTGTCGATGAAGTTGATGCCGGCTGCGAACGCCTCGTCGACGCAGGCACGGGCGGCTTCCTCGCCGACGCCGCCGCCGTAGGTCAGCCACGAGCCGAGGCTGATCTCCGATACCTGCAGGTCACTGTCTCCAAGCTGTCTGTATCTCATGGGGATAGATCGTTCCAGAGGCGGCACGGTTGCCGTCGGGACCTACGAGTAGCTTGGCGTCGTGGCGAAAGCGGCGTCCCTTCAGCACGTCTGCACCGAGTGTGGGACGTCGTCCGGCCGCTGGCTCGGCCGCTGCCCCGGCTGCGGAGAGTTCGGGACGATGCTCGCCGAGGCTGCCCCGGTACGCGGCGCAAAAGCTGCTCGGGTCGCCGCGCGGCCTCTCCTGCGTCTGGTGGACGTCGTCTCGGAGGAGTCGGAGCGGATCCCGACCGGGGTGCCGGAACTCGACCGTGTTCTCGGTGGCGGGCTCGTGCCGGCTTCGGTCGTGCTCGTCGGCGGCGAGCCGGGCGTCGGCAAATCGACGCTGCTCCTGAGCGCGCTCGGTGCGATCTCCCGCGACCGGCGCGCGCTCCTCGTCACGGGTGAGGAGTCCGTGGCCCAGGTGAAGCTGCGCGCCGCGCGCCTCGGCGGCTGCGATGACGTCGAGATCCTCGCCGAGACCGAGCTGGATGTCGTCTGCGAGACGCTCGAGCGCGAGCGGCCCGCCGTGTGCGTGATCGACTCCGTGCAGACGCTCTGGTCGCAGGAGGTCGGCTCTGCGCCAGGCTCGGTCTCACAGGTGCGCGAGGCGGCCGGGCGGTTGCTGCGCGTCTCGAAGGAGAGCGGCGTCGCCACATTCCTCGTCGGCCACGTCACGAAAGACGGCTCGGTTGCCGGCCCGCGCGTGCTCGAGCACCTGGTCGACTGCGTGCTCCAGTTCGAGGGCGACCGCTACCACGCCCACCGCATCCTGCGGGCGGTCAAGAACCGCTTTGGCTCGACGAACGAGATCGGCGTCTTCGAGATGACCGGCGAGGGCCTCGTCGGCGTCCCCGATCCGTCGGAGGTCTTCGGCCACACCCACGGCGGCGAGATCGGCGCCGCCGTTGCGTGCACGCTCGAGGGCACGCGCCCGCTGCTGCTCGAGATCCAGTCGCTCGTCGCACCGAGCGACCTGGCGATGCCCCGCCGCGTCGGTACGGGCGTCGACCCGAAGCGACTCGCGATGATCGTCGCGGTGCTCTCGCGGCACGCGGGGTTGCCGCTCGGCGGAGCCGACGTGTTCGTCAACGTGGCGGGCGGCGTTCGGATCGACGAGCCGGGGGCAGACCTCGGGATCGCCCTCGCGATTGCCTCGGCGGCCAAAGGGGTGCCGGTGCGGGACGGGGTGGCGGCGTTCGGCGAGATCGGCCTCACCGGCCGTTTGCGGGCGGCGACCCAGACCGACCGGAGGCTCGAGGAATGCCGCAAATTCGGAAGCTCGGTCGTGATCGGGCCGAGCAGCGAGACCCTGCGGCAGGCGCTCGCCGCCGGCCTGGCAAATTCTCAGAGCTAGCAGGGATTTTCTCGAAAAACCCCGGTTTTCCAGGGTTTCTGCTAGGATGATGGCCTCGCCGGTGGAGCCTTATGGGCCGCCGGCTCTTTCGCGACAGCAGACGGAAAGAGGCGCATTTGTACAAGGTCGGCGACAAGGTGGTGTATCCCCACCACGGTGCAGGAACGGT
>JAYUEQ010000338.1:0-5568 GCA_043739205.1 Thermoleophilia bacterium | reverse complement strand
TTCGGGAACGAGTAGTCGGCGGCCTTCTCGACGTCCTCCCACAGTTGTTTCGCAGCGGCCGGCGTCACGTTGTGCTCGGCGGCACCGTTCATGAAGCGATCCTTGAGCGAGTCCATCAGCGACCGGATCTTCTTGCCGATCGCCTTACGCAGATCGTCGGCCTCGGTGATCGAGAAGCCGGCGAGCTCGCGCGCGATGCGCATGTACTGCTCCTGGTAGATGCAGATGCCGTACGTGTCCCCGAGAATCGGCTCGAGCCGCTTGTCGATGAAGCTCACGCCCTCCTGCCCGGCCTTGCGCTTGCCGTACGAGGGGATGTAGCTCATCGGGCCCGGGCGATAGAGCGCGACAAGGGCGATCAGGTCCTCGAACACGGTGGGCTTCACCTGGCGTAGCGATTCGCGCATCCCCGACGACTCGAACTGGAAGACGCCTGCCGCGTCGCCCTTCGCGAGCATCGCGTAGGTCTTCTTGTCGTCGAGCGGGATCGTCGAGATGTCGAGGTTGCCGATGAGCTTGCACGCCTTGTCGATCACGTCGAGGTTGCGGAGGCCGAGGAAGTCCATCTTCAGCAGGCCGAGCGCTTCGATGTCCTTCATCGAGAACTGCGTCACGAGCTCCTGGTCGGCGCCCTTCTGCTGCAGCGGCACGACGTTGATCAGCGGCTCGGCGCCGATCACGACGCCGGCGGCGTGGATCGAGTCCGCACGCGTCAGGCCTTCGAGCGGCAGTGCGAGGTCGACGATCTCGCGCGCGACCGGATCGCTGTCGACGAGCTTCCGCAGCTCTCCGCCGGGCTTCATCTGCTCCTCGAGCGTCTGCCCTGGCCCTTCCGGGATCAGCTTCGCGATCTTGTCGACGACGCCGTAGGGAACCTCGAGCACGCGACCCGCGTCGCGCACCGCTGCGCGCGCGGCCATGGTCGAGAACGTGATGATCTGCGCGACACGGTCGTTGCCGTACTTCTCGCGCACGTAGTTGATGACACGTTCGCGGCCTTCAACAGCAAAGTCGATGTCGATGTCGGGCATCGACTTGCGGCCGGGGTTGAGGAACCGCTCGAACATCAGGTCGTAACGGATCGGGTCGATGTCCGTGATCGCGAGCGTGTACGCGACAAGGGAGCCGGCGGACGAGCCGCGGCCGGGGCCGACGGAGACGCCGTTTGTCTTCGCGAAGCGGATGAAGTCCCACACGATCAGGAAGTAGTCGGTGAAGCCCATTTCCTTGATCGTCTTCAGCTCGTACTTGAGGCGCTCCTGGAGCTCCGACGTAACCTTGTCGTAGCGCTTTTGCAGGCCCTTTTCGCACAGCTCGACGAGATAGTCGAACGCGTCGCGGCCCTCGGGCACGTCGAAGCGCGGCAGGTGGATCTGGCTGAGGTCGATCTCGACGTTGCAGCGCTCTGCGACCTCGAGCGTGCGCCGCATCGCCTCGGCGTCGTTCGGGAAGTCGAGCGCCATCTCGGCCGGCGACTTGAAATAGAAGTGGTCGGTCTCGAACTTCCAGTGGTTCGGGTTCTTGAGTGAGTCGCCCGACTGGATGCAGAGCAGCGCTTCGTGGGCGCGCGCATCGGTGTCGCGGAGGTAGTGCACGTCGCCAGTCGCGACGGTCGGCAGGCCCGACGACTGTGCGAGCTGGGCGAGCTGCGGCAACAAGCGCGCCTGCACGTCGAGGTGCGCGTTCTGCAGCTCGACGTACACGTTGTCCTTGCCGAACACGCTCGAGAGGCGGTCCAGCTCGGCGCTTGCGTCACTGACGCGGTTCTCCTCGAGTGCCTTGCACACACGGCCTGAGAGACAGCCGGAGAGTGCGATCAAGCCGGAGGAGTGCTGTTCCAGAAGCTCCCAGTCGACGCGCGGCTTGTAGTAGTAGCCCTCGAGGTAGCCGAGCGAGGAGAGCTTGATCAGGTTGCCGTAGCCGGTGTTGTCGGCGGCGAGCAGCGTCAGGTGCGCGTTGCCCTTCGTGTGCGCCTTGCGGTCGTCGGCGACGTAGACCTCGCAGCCGATAACCGGCTTCACGCCCGTGTTGCGCGTCTTCTGCCAGAGCTGGACGGCGCCCGCCATCGAGCCGTGGTCGGTGAGGCTGACCGCCGGCATCTCGAGCTCCGTGGCCCGCTTGACGAGGTCGGGAATCCGGCACGCCCCGTCGAGGATCGAGTACTCGGAGTGGACGTGCAGGTGGACAAAATCGGCGGCGGCCATCGAGAAGGCCATAGTACGCCGGGGTCCAGACGGGTCTCAAAGGGCCGCTCCGAGCAGGCAGAAACGAGGGCCGAGGGGCGGCGCGCGCCGCCCCTCGGCCGGTTTCCGTTACGGCCTCAGCGTGGCGCTGAAGACGTCCTGGGAGACGGGGCCGTTCCCGGTCCAGGCGATCGCGACGAGCGAGTCGGTCGCGTCGACACCGAGGTAGTCGCCCATGAACGGCGCGTGCCCTGCGCCGCGGGGCGGCTGGGCGTCACCGTTGATCCCGGACTGGACGACCGTCCGTGCGAGCGTTGTCGAGCCTGCTGCGACCTGGCCGTAGTCGGCGTCCATCAGGCCGGTCGCGCGGTTGTAGTCGTAGTAGACGAGATCGAGGCGCCCGCTCGGGCGCACCGACATCCACGCCATCACTTGATCGTTCACGTCGTTTGTCAGGTTCGCCTGTTGGCTCGCCGGGAAGCTCGCACCGTGGTCGCGCGAACGCGCGAGGTACTGGTCGAGGTTCCCCGTCGCGAAGTCACCGGTCAGCAGATCGACGGTTCCGTCACCCTCGACGCCGATCGACGCCTGCATCGACGTGCGCCAACTCTCACCGGGCAACGTCATCGGCGCCGGCACGAGGTCGCGCACCTTGACGCTGCGCGTGAACGTTGTCTCACCCGGTCGCATCTGGCTGACGACGACCGCTTGCTCGCTCCACTCCTGCACGTGCTGCCAGATTCCGGTGGTCGCGTAGATCGTCCCGTCGGGCGCACCCGCAAGTGAGACGTCGAAGCGGTCGACTGCGTTCTTCGTGTAGTCGGACGCGATCTCATACGGCCCCGAGTAGGTGTTGCCGCCGTCGGAGGAGATACGCGCGTACGAGCGCGCATGCAGGCCGTTCCAGACGCTGTAGGCGACGAGTACACGGTTGTTGTAGTGGTCGACCGTCAGCATGTTGTGGTCCTGCAGGTGGCCGAGGTTCTGGCCGAAGGTCAACTGTTGAGCCGGCGCCCACGTGCGACCGCCGTCGGTGGAACGCGATGCGAAGAGCGCGCTCGGCTGACTCTTGCTTGCGCCCCACGCTGCGCAGCTGAGAACTGCGGTTCCGTCGTTCAAGAAGCCAACCGACGGATCGCCGGCGCCGTAGTCGAACGTCGGGTTCCCACCGGGCGGCGTCAGGCCGCGGAGCCAGCTCGTCGTCCACGTCCGCCCGCCGTCGAGCGAATAGCCGAGCCCGCACGACTGCCCCGGGCCGTAGTCGTTCCAGGCCGCGATCAAGTTGCTCGGGTTCGTCGGGTTGATCGCGATGTCGACTTCGTTGTCGCCGTTCGAGTCCGGTCCGTCGTTCGTGATGTTGGCGAGTGTCTTGACGCTCGAACTGGTGCTGCTCGCCTGGATCGGCATGACCACGATCACCGCGCACGCGAGCACCGCCATGAGCCACACACGTCTCATTTGGTCTCCCCCTTGAAGATTGACGCGGAGCCCCTGCTCCGCTCGCGCGACTATACGCCTGCGTCTTCGCAACAACCACCGGCAAACCGAAACGGCTCAGAAGAGGCCGAAGAAAACCTTGAGAGCCTCCTCCACCTCATGCATCTCATGGGCGGGAAGATGCCCAACGGGTGTCGTCAGTCGCGCTCGATCCACAACTCGAAGCTGTTCGACGAGAAGCCGAGTGTGCCGTCCGCGAACCGTGACAGCGGGTCGGAACGTCGAACCTTGAGCTCGACTGGAAGTCGGTGCGACGACAACCGTCGAGAGGCCGGCGAGGTCTGAGGATTGCACCACGACCGCGTATCGCCGCCCCTGCTGTTCGTGCCCCTTCGCGCGTCGCGGTGGCGGAAGGGCGACCACGTCACCCCGGTGGAGCAAGCTCATCCATGTACTCGCGGATCTCAGCCATGAGAGCGCGATCAGTCGGGTCGTTCCCGATGCGTTCGGCGTCGGCGCGAACCTGCTCGCGCCGCGCAGAGCGATCCGCGTCGATCAACGCTCGCCGGATCGCTTGCGACTGCGAGACACCCTGCTCCATGAGACGCTCCAACGCGCGCTGCGCGTCGGCGTCGAGCCGGACGGAAATTGCCTTCTCGGCCATCGCCTCAGAACGTATCACGTTTGTCATACGCTGTTCAATTCAGATCAATCGAACCACGCGGCACCTCCGTTGTCATCGGCTGTTTCGGACACTCACCCGTGACAATTCTGCAACGGCGCGGAGCGGCGTAGGCTCGACGTATGTCGTCGCCTTCGACCGTCGCCGACGTCGTCGCCCGTATGGAGTCGTCCGTCTCGAGGCTCCCGCGCGCCGACGGCGTCGCGTGCTTCACGCGCCTCTACCTCGCGGTGACGCAGGGCGTGCAGGAGCGTCTCGCCGGCATCACCTTCGCCGACCCGCGCTTCCTCGCGCGGCTCGACGTCGCGTTCGCCGACCTCTTCTTCGCAGCACTGGACGCGGCGAGCCGCGACCCCTCGAGCATGCCGCGCGCCTGGGCGCCGCTCGTCGAGGCGCGCACGACGCGCGGGATCGCGCCGCTGCAGTTCGCGCTCGCAGGGATGAGCGCGCACATCAACCGCGACCTGCCGGTCGCACTCGTCACGACGTGCACCGAGCTCGGCATCGGGCTCGAGGAAGGCTCGCCGCAACACGCGGACTACGTGTACGTGAACCGCGTGCTCGCGGAAGTCGAAGCACAGGTGAAGGCGCAGTACCTGACCGGCTGGTTGCGCCGCCTCGATCGGCTCGTCCATCGCATCGACCGGCTTGATGACATCGTCGCGATGTGGAACGTCGCCCGCGCGCGCGACGCGGCGTGGGTCAACGCCGAGGCGCTGTGGGCGCTGCGCGACCAGCCGGAACTCACGGAGCGTTACCTCGATGCACTCGACCGCACGGTGGGTCTCACCGCGCGCGGCCTGCTCGTGCCGGCCGACACCTGGCTGCAGCGCTTCGGCCGCGCGCTGCACTTCTAGGGCTCACTCCATTTCGAGCCGCTCGTAGGCGAGCGTCAGTTCCTCCATCGCGACCTCACTGCACATTGCGTTGAACGGGCCGCTCGTGTGCTTGATGATCCGCGCGCGGATCAGCTTCCATTCCTGCACGACCGCGCTGCGCTCCTCGTTCTGCAGCTGCACCGTCACTGTGCGCAAGGCGTTGAAACTGCCGTTGCGGATGTCGTTCAGCCACGCGTAGAGATCGAGCGATCCGATCAGGCCGCGCCGAAGTGTCACGTCGGGGTAGCGCGCGAGCCCCGTGAGCTTGCGAACCTCGTTCGCCTTGTCGTTGCCGTTTCGGTACTCGACGACGTCCACGGACATGCTGATCCCACTGCACTCCTGAAAGCCCGCGTGCGGGCCTTCCGTGTCGCCGTCGCCGAGATCG
>JAYUEQ010000337.1:0-3819 GCA_043739205.1 Thermoleophilia bacterium | reverse complement strand
AGAGCGGGCTCGTGCTCGTTCCGATCACGATTGTGATGTTCCTCCTCTCCCCGCGGTTCGGGCGCCTCTCTATGCGCTACGGCCCCCGCCTCTTCATGGGCATTGGCCCACTCGTGACGGCGGTCGCGGTCGTCCCACTCGTGCGCCTCAAGCCGGGGTTCGACTACTCCACGGAGCTGCTTCCCTCGCTGCTCCTCTTCTCGGTCGGACTTTCGATGATCGTCGCGCCGCTGACCTCGACGGTGCTCGCCGATGCCGGGGAGCAGGACGCCGGGATCGCAAGCGGGGTGAACAACGCCGTCGCCCGCGTCGCCGGACTGCTCGGGATCGCCGTCGTCGGCGCGGCGATCGCCGGCGCCGACAACAAGCTCGACCTGGCCGGTTTTCGGATGGCGATGTGGATTACTGCGGCGCTTGTCGGTGCAGGAGGGATCATCGGGCTCACGGGGATCAGGAACAGGCAATGAATCGCGCTGCGGAGATCACGTTCGACCACGTGACGAAGCGCTACGCCGGGCGGGACGCCGCCGCGGTCGACGACCTGTCGCTGGAGATCCCGGCGGGCGCGTTCTGCATCCTTGTCGGCCCTTCGGGCGGCGGGAAGACGACCGCGCTCAAGATGGTGAACAGGCTGATCCCGTTCGACTCGGGTGAGATCCGCATCGACGGACGGAGCATTCAGGATCTCCCGGTCGTCGAGCTCCGGCGCGAGATCGGCTACGTGATTCAGCAGGTCGGCCTGTTCCCGCACATGACGGTCGGCGAGAACATCGGGACGGTGCCGCGACTGCTCGGGTGGCCTAAGGCGAAAACGCGCGCGCGCTGCGCCGAACTGCTCGAGCTCGTCGGGCTCGAGGTCGCCGACGCGAAGCGCTACCCGGCGGAGCTCTCCGGTGGGCAGCGCCAGCGCGTCGGGCTTGCGCGCGCGCTCGCGGCCGACCCCCCGCTCCTACTGATGGACGAGCCGTTCGGCGCGCTCGATCCGATCACGCGTTTCCGCCTGCAGACGGAGATGCGCCGCCTGCATCGCGAGGTGGGCAAGACGATCATCTTCGTCACCCACGACATCGACGAGGCGATCCAGCTCGGCACGCACATCGCGATTCTCCGCGAGGGCGGCGTGCTCGCCCAGTACGACACGCCGGACGCGATCCTCGCGCACCCCGCCGACGACTTCGTCGCGAAGTTCATCGGCGAAGATCGCGCGCTCCGCCGACTCGCGCTCAAGCGGCTCTCAGACGTGAAGCTCGCGCCGGCCGACGGCACCGAGAATCACACGCGCGTGCCGATCGACACCACTGTTCGGAACGCGGTATCGCTCCTGCTCGAGACGAAGGCTGACGGGCTGCTCGTCGAGAATCAAAGCGGCGAGGTGGCCGGCGTGTTCCGTTTCAGCGACGCAGGCGCGCTGCTGTGAGCGTCCTCGCCGGCGGGCCGGTCATCCCGAGCTTCGGCAAAGGGAGCTCGTGTGTCACGGGCGACCACACCTTCTGCTGGGACTGGGTACGGGGCCACTGGGGCGACACGCTCGGCCCCGCGCTCTGGCAGCACATCGAACTGACGGCGATCGCGGTCGTCATCGGCTTCGCAATTGCGTTCCCGCTGGCGCTGATCGCCCACCGCTATCGCAGGCTCGAGCAGCCGTTCGGTGTGTTCTCGGCGCTCCTCTACACGATCCCGAGCCTGGCGCTCTTCCAGCTGCTCTTGCCGTTCACGGGCTTGACCATCACGACGGTCGAGATCGCGCTCGTCGCCTACACGCTCGTGATCCTCTTCCCGAACATCGTGCAGGGCCTGCACAGCGCCCCCGATGAGGTTCTCGAGGCGGCGCGCGGCATGGGACTGACGCGCCTGCAGGTGTTGACGCGCGTCGAGCTACCGCTCGCCGTCCCGTCGATCGTCGGGGGACTGCGCATCGCAGTCGTGTCGACGGTTGCAATCGCGACGATCGCTGCAACGCTCTTGCCGAAGGGGCTCGGCTACCCGATCTTCCTCGCACTGAAGGAACCGACGCCGTTCAAGACCGAGATCTATTCGGCCGGTGCCCTCGCTGTGGCGCTCGCGCTCAGTTGTGACGGTCTCCTCGTCGCACTACGCCGCGTACTCGTGCCGTGGGCGTCGAAGGGAGTCGCATGACAGTCGCCGACACCGCGAACCTGCACACGTTCGTCGACGCGGTGCGCTTCATCGAGCATCACTCCGGCTTCCTGGCCACGAAGACACTCGAGCAGCTCGAGCTTTCAGCCGCCGCGCTCGGAATCGCGCTCGCGATCGCTCTGCCGCTCGGTGTTGCCCTCGGGCACTTCCACCGCGGGTCGACGATCGCGATTGCTGCGTCGATCATCGGGCGGGGACTGCCGAGCATCGTCCTGATCGCGGCGTTCCTCACCGTGCTGGGGATCGGTTTCGTGAACAACATGGTCGCACTCGCGGTGCTCGGCACCGGACCACTCCTCACGAACAGCTACGACGGCGTCGAGCGGGTCGACCGCGATGCCGTCGAGGCGGCCCGCGGCATGGGGATGACCGGGTGGCAGGTGCTCCGAGGCGTGGAGCTGCCGCTCGCAACACCCCTGATCTTCACCGGGATCCGGGTCGCCGCAGTGACGATCGTCGCCACCGCACCCATTGCCGCGATCGCAGGCGGCGGCGGGCTCGGCGACATCATCGTCAACCAGGCCAGTTACCGGCTCTCGGGCGTGCTCGGCGCATCGCTGCTTGCGATGTTGCTGTCCGCGCTCGTGTTCGCCGCGCTAGCTGGAGTTCAGATCGCCATGACGCCGAGAGGCGTACGCCGTACTAGTGTCATTGGCGAACCACAACGAAGGGAGCTGTAGTGATTCGCAAGCACAGAAGTCGGGCTGCCAAAGCGGCGTTCGCGATTTCCCTCGGCGTCGCGATTGTCATCGGGTTGTTTGCGGCCGTCTTTGCACGGCCGGCCCATTCGGCAGGAACGACGGTGATCATCGGGACGAAGAACTTCCCCGAAGAGTTCATCCTTGGCCAGCTCTACAAGCAGGCGCTCGAGGCCAAGGGGTTCACCGTCTCCTACAAGGAGAACATCGGCTCGACAGAGTTGATCCAGACGTCGCTCACGAGCGGCAAGATCAACTTCTATCCGGAGTACACGGGCGTGATCGTTCAGGACGTCTTCCACCACGCTTCGTCGGGGAAGACCGCGCACGCAACGTGGCTGCTGGCGAAGAAGCTCGAAGGTGCCAAGGGCTACACCGTCCTCAACGCGACGCCGTTCTACGACACCGACGTCGTCGCGGTTACGAATGCGACGGCGACGAAGTACGGACTGAAGTCGATCGGCGACTTGACGAAGGCCGGCAGCTTCAAGTTCGGCGGCTTCCCGG
Source organism: Thermoleophilia bacterium (assembly GCA_043739205.1). Taxonomy (GTDB): domain Bacteria; phylum Actinomycetota; class Thermoleophilia; order Gaiellales; family Gaiellaceae; genus PALSA-600. The sequence goes on along the minus strand of JAYUEQ010000337.1, from coordinate 457 downwards.
AATGCAAGACGCGGAACACGTGCTTCGTCGGCTATACGAAGCAGTACGGGATCACGAAGGCAACGTTCACTCCGCTGGCCGGCATCTCGGCATACGCGGCGTTGGATGCCGGAAACATCCTGGCGGCCGACGTGTTCTCAACGGATCCGCCGCTCGGTAAGGGCTCGAAGTACACGGTGCTGGCCGACCCGAAGCACGTGACCGGGTTCCAGAACGTGGCTCCGATCGTCAAGGCCTCCGTGGCGACGGCGCTCGGTGCGAAGTTCACGAGCACGGTCAACGCGGTCTCGGCGAAGTTGTCGCAGAACGCGATCGTCGCGATGAACAAGGCGGTGATCGTCGACAAGCAGTCGGCGGCGAAGGTCGCCGGCGCGTTCCTCAAGGCGAACGGGCTCAAGTAGTCATGCACGTTGTCGTTCTCGGTGGAGGGTCGTCCGGCGAACATTTCGTGGGCGCC
>JAYUEQ010000336.1:0-2441 GCA_043739205.1 Thermoleophilia bacterium | reverse complement strand
CGCCGCGACGACGGGAACGGGCGCCGACTCGATCAGGTCCGCGACGGGCTGGATCCCGGCGGGGCGGTCGCCCTCCGCGCCGCCGCCGACGAAGCCCGTGATGTCGGCGCCGGCGGAGAAGGCGCGCTCGCCCTTGCCGCGCAGCACGACGGCGCGCACGTCATCGCCGAGGTTCTCGAACGCGTTCCACAGCGTCTCGATGATCCCCGCGTCGACGGCGTTGACCGGCGGGTTGTCGAGCCAGACGGTCTCGATCATTTCGACGTCACCGTGGCAGGCTCAGCTGCGAACATGTCGCGCAGCTCCGTCTTGCGGAACTTGCCGACGCTCGTCTTCGGGATCTCTGCGATGAACTCGAAGCGATCGGGCAGCCACCACTTCGCGAAGTTCGGCTCGAGAAACGCCCGCAGATCGTCGGCGGTCGCCGTGTGGCCCTCGCGCAGCACGACCGCTGCGAGCGGGCGCTCATCCCATTTGGCGTCGGGGACCGCGATGACGGCCGCCTCGGCGATCGCAGGATGCGCCATCAATGCGTTTTCGAGCTCGACCGACGAAATCCACTCGCCACCGGACTTGATCACGTCCTTCGAGCGGTCCTTGATCATGATGAAGCCGCGCGGGTGCATGGCGACGACGTCGCCGGTCTTGAACCAGCCGTCGTCAGTCCAGCGTTCGGCCTGCTCGGGCGTGTCGTAGTAGCCCGCGGCGACCCACGGGCCGCGAACTTCGAGCTCGCCCATCGACTCGCCGTCCCACGGGAGGATGTTGCCGTCGAGATCGCGGTTGCGCAGCTCGACGAGTGGCAACGGGCGACCCTGCATCGCGACGTAGTCGAACTGTGTGTCGGCATCTGCCTCTCCAAGGTCACCCGGCAGCTGGGACGTCGACGCAACCGGCGACGTCTCCGTCATGCCCCAGCCGTGCACGACGTTCATGCCGTGACGTTCCTTGAAGCCGGCAATCATCGAGCGCGGCGCGGCGGAACCGCCGACGAGCATGCCTTTCATGTGCGACAGATCCCACTTGTCCGGGTTCGCGTCGAGCATCCCGAGAATGCCGAGCCAGATCGTCGGCACGCCGGCGGTCCACGTCACCTTCTCCTGCACGAACGCCTCGAGCAGGCTCTCCGGATCGAGATGCGGCCCCGGGTAGACGAGCTTCGCGCCGATCATCGTCGCGAGATACGGATAGCCCCACGCGTTGGCATGGAACATCGGGACGACCGGGAGGATCGAGTCGGACTCCGATACGCCGAGGCCCATCGGGTTGCCCGCGGCGACGCCGAGTGTGTGCAGCATCGTCGAGCGGTGCGAGTAGAGGACGCCCTTGGGCATCCCGGTCGTGCCGCTCGTGTAACACATCGCTGCGGCCTCGTTCTCATCGAGCTCTGGGTCGCGCCAGTCGTCCGGGTTCGCTGAGGCAAGCAGGTCCTCGTACGAGTCTTCGACGACCAGCACGTGCTCGATCGGCGTGCGCTCGCGAAAAAGTTCGAGCAGCGGCATCAGGCTCCGGTCGACGATCACGGCCTTGTCCTGCGCATGCGTCGCGATGTATGCGAGGTCGTTCGGGTGCAGGCGAAGGTTCAGCGTGTGGAGGACGAATCCGCCCGACGGGATGCCGAGGTAGGCCTCGTGGTGCTGGTAGTGGTTCCAGCAGAGCGTCGCGACGCGGTCGCCGCGCTTCAAGCCGAGGTTCTGCAGCCCGACCGCGAGGGCACGTGCCCGCCGACAACTCTCCGCGTACGTGGTGCGGTGGAAGCTCTTGTCGGGAAGACGGGTGACGATCTCCTTCGTGCCGTTGTAGGACTCGGCGCGACGCAAGAGCGTCGGCAACGTCAGCTGGTAATCCATCATCAGCCCGTTCACTCCAGCTCTCCTTTCGACATCGCTTGCCGCTTCTCGAGATCCTCGGGGTTGACGAGCTGGCCGTCGCGATCGACGTAGCCGCCCTTGCCGCCGACGATGAACATCACGAGGTCGCCGTCGGTCCGATTGCTCACGCTGCGATGCGTCGTGGACTCAACGTGCACGAGGCCACCTTCCGCCACTTCGATCTCGTTCCCGTCGACGATGAACGTCGCGGTCCCGCGATGGACGAAGTAGAGCTCGTCCTGCTCGTCGTGATAGTGCGCCGGCCCGTCGAAGCCCGGGGGAAAGACCTGTGCGTTGACCCCGAACGCCGTGACACCGAGCGGCTTGCGGATCTTGCGAAAGCCGTAGCCCTCGCCGAGCTGATCGAGTGAACTGACCTGATATCCCATGCCGTGATCCTACGACCCGAAGAGGAACCGCGCGAGCAGCTTGTCGCGCAAGCGGTCCGGCAGCCGCTCGACCCGCGCACGGCGCTTCGCGTCCGGGCCGACGATGTAGCGCGTCTTCGGCTTCGCTGAGGTCAGCGCATGCTCGACCGCTTTGGCGACGTCCAGGGCCGGGACGGCTTTC
>JAYUEQ010000335.1:0-1942 GCA_043739205.1 Thermoleophilia bacterium | reverse complement strand
GTTGTTTTACGACAGCCTCGAACGCCTTGGAATCCTGGCGCTCGGCCACAAGGAGTCGATCCGCTTCACCGGGCTCGAGTCCGCCTATGAGGAGCTCGACGCACTCGAGAAGCTCTACCGGAAGGTGCGATGAGCGAGCCGAACGCCCACATGCTCGTCGCGATCGGCGCTTCGTGGGGCGGGCTCGAAGTGCTTCGCAGCATCCTGCGCGACCTACCGGTCGGCCTCAACGCCGCCGTCGTGATCGCGCAACACCGCTCGCCGGAATCGCATCCGACCGCGATGCGCGACCTGCTCGGCGCGGTGACTCGCCTGCACGTGGTCGAGGCAGGCGACAAGGACGAGCTCCGCTCCGGCACGGCGTACATCGCCGCGCCCGACTATCACCTGCTGATCGAGCCGGGACTGATGACGCTGTCGACCGATGAGCCGGTCTCCTATGCGCGGCCGTCGATCGACGTGCTGTTCGAGACCGCAGCTGAGTCGTATCGCGAACGGTGCATCGGCGTCGTCCTCACGGGCGCAAACGATGACGGAGCGCGCGGTCTGGCACGCGTCGTCGAGCTCGGTGGGACGGCGATCGTTCAGGATCCGGAGGACGCCCGGCGCGACGAAATGCCGCGCGCGGCGTTGCGGACCACGCCTTCGGCGCGGGTCGCGGCCGTCGCCGAGATCGCACCACTGATCGTCGATCTGTGCGGACTTGCGAGAGTGACCCTCTAATGCCTTCCCTGCTTCTCGTCGACGACCGCCCTCAGAACCTGCTGGCGCTACAGGCGATCCTCGAGCCCCTCGGGCACGAGCTGGTCACTGCAAGCTCGGGCGCAGAAGCACTGCGGTGCCTGCTGCATCGCGATGACTTCGCGGTGATCCTGCTCGACGTCCAGATGCCCGACCTCGACGGGTTCGAGGTCGCCGAGGTGATCAAGCAGCGCGAGCGCACGAGCCTGATCCCGATCATCTTCTTGACCGCACTCTCCAAAGAGGAGCGGCACGTGTTCCGCGGCTACGAGGTCGGCGCGGTCGACTACGTCTTCAAGCCGTTCGACCCGGAAATCCTGCGCGCGAAGGTCGCCGTCTTCGTCGAGCTCTGGGAGAAGAACCAACAGATCCGCCGTCAAGCCGAGCAGCTTGCCGAGCAGGAGCTGGCCGAGCTCCGTCGCGCAAGCGCCGAGCGCTACCGGCAACTGGCCGACGCGATGCCGCAGATCGTCTGGACATCGGACAGCGCCGGCAACGCGACGTACTACAACCGGCGCTGGTTCGAGTACACCGGAATGGCCGACGGCGAAGTCGACGCGGCGTCGTGGGCTCGCGTCACCCATCCGGACGATCTCCCCGAATCGATGGCGCGCCGCGCGCAAACGCTCGCCGATGGGAGCGTGTTCGAGGTCGAGTACAGGTTCCGCAGCGCCGACGGCACCTACCGCTGGCACCTCGGCCGTGCGATTCCGATCCACGACGAGGCGGGGCTGATCGACTTCTGGATCGGAACGGCGACCGACATCGACGACCGCAAGCGCATCGAGGAGGCGCAGCGGTTCTTGCTCGACGCCGGCGCAAAGCTCTCGGTCTCGCTCGACTGGCGCGCCGGACTGAAGGAAGTCGCAAAGCTGGCCGTGCCGCGGGTGGCCGACTGGTGTGCCGTGCACCTCCTCGAAGAGGACGGGTCGATTGCCACGCTGGCGCTCGAGCACGCGGAGCCCGCGAAGCTCGTGTTCGCGCAGGAGCTGCAGCAGCGTTACCCGCCTGATCCGGCGAACGAGCGCGGCGCCGCAGCGGTGATCCGCTCGGGCCAGTCACAGCTCGTGCCCGAGATTCCGGCGGACGCGTTCGCGAATGCTGCGCGCGACGAGACGCACGAGCGGCTGCTGCGTGAGCTTGGCATCCGTTCGTTCCTCTGCGTCCCGATCACTGCGCGCGGGGCGACACGCGGTGCGAT
>JAYUEQ010000334.1:0-15505 GCA_043739205.1 Thermoleophilia bacterium | reverse complement strand
GCTGCTAGCTTGACCAGGTGAGTAGGCGTTTTCTCTCCGTCGATCCTCCGGATCTGAGCCTTTGGCCGACGGCGAAGGGGCTCGCCAGGCTGTGGCGCGAGCAAGGTCGCCTCGTGATCCTCGGTCTGGTGTGCGCGTTCGTCTGGACCGGGCTCGCCTTGGCGATCCCGATCACGATCCAGCGCGCGATCGATCACGCGATTGCGCCGGCGAACGGGCACCGCGCTGCCCTGTGGCCGTATCTCGTGATCGTGGTCGTGCTTGCGATCGCGCGTTTCTTCGTCAACTTCACGCGCCGTTATGCGACGGCGCGCACCGGCGTGCGCGTCGAGGCGCGGATGCGCGAGCTGCTCTACCAGGCCTATCTGCGCTACCCGCGCGCGTTCTACGACCGGCACGCGACGGGTCAGGTCGTCTCGCGCGCGACGAACGACCTCTACCCGATCCGCTACTTCATCGGCTGGGGCATGACGCAGGGAATCCAGTCCGTGATGATGATCGTCGGGATCGCGATCGTCCTGTTCCTCGTGAACGTGAAGCTCGCGGCGCTCGCGTTGATCGCGATGCCGTTCGTCGCGGTGCTTGCCTTCAGCTTCGGTCGCAAGGTGATGCCCGTTTCGCGCGAGGTGCAACAGCTCAAGGCGAACGTGACCGAGGCGGCCGACGAGTCCGTGGTCGGGATCGAGATGGTGCAGGCGTTCGGCCGCGAGGACGACGTACAGGCGCGCTTCGGCCAGAAGGCCGAGGCGGTGCGCGACGGCGTGTTGCGCCAGGCGCGCATCGAGGCCGCGTTCCTCCCGGGGCTGCTCTTCCTGCCCACGCTCTCGATCGGCGCGGTCGTCTACTTCGGCGGCGGCGACGTGATCAGCGGCGCGCTCACCTATGGCCAGTTCTTCCTCTTCTACCAACTGCTCCTGCAGCTCGTCTGGCCGCTCGAGGCGCTCGGCTGGATCCTTTCGCTTGCTCAGCGCGCGACGGCATCGGCATCGCGCAGCTTTGCGTGGCTCCAGGGGATCGAGTCGATTCCGGAGCCGAGCCAGCCGACGTCGCTGCCCGCCGGCCCGCTCGGCGTGCGCTTTGAGGACGTCCATTTCTCCTACGGCAGTGGCTCCGAGGTGCTCTCCGGGATTCAGCTCGCGATCGAGCCGGGCGAGGTGATCGCGATCTGCGGGCCTACCGGCGCCGGCAAGACGTCGCTGCTCAACCTGCTGCCTCGCTTCTACGACCCAACCGACGGGCGCGTGATCGTCGGCGGCGTCGATGTGCGTGACGTGCCGGTCGAAGAGCTCCGAAATGCCGTCGCGATCGTGACGCAGAGACCCATCCTGTTCTCGATCCCGTTGCGCGACAACCTGACCGCGGCGCGTCCCGATGCACCATGGGATGAAGTGGTCGCAGCGTGCGAGGCCGCCGGCGTCGCGCAGTTCGCATCCGAGCTCCCCGACGGCTACGACACGCTGATCGGCGAGCGCGGCGTCAACCTCTCCGGCGGACAGCGCCAGCGCGTCGCGCTCGCGCGCGCACTCATCGCAGGCGCGCGTGTCGTCGTGCTCGACGACCCGATGTCCGCGGTCGACACGCAAACCGAGCGCCACCTCGTCGAGAACCTCCGCCCCGCCCTCGCCGGCCGCACCGTGCTGATCGCGACGCAGCGGCTCTCGACCGTCGAGGTCGCCGACCGCGCGGTCGTCGTCGACGACGGCGTGATCGTCGAGACGGGCACGCCCGATGAACTGCTCGCGCTCGGCGGCCTCTTCGCGAAGCTCTTCGGCGAGGAGGTCAGCGCTGCCGCGTAAGCAACGCACCGGCCTGACCCGTCTCGGGCGCTATCTGATCGGCCGCCGCAAGCGCGTCGTCCTGCTCGCGCTGCTCGGCGTGTGCTCGGCGGCCGCACCAGTCACGGCCCTCCTGATCGTGAAGGACGCGATCGACCACGGCATGCGCGCGCACGACAAGACGCGGCTCGGGATCGACGTGCTCGTCTACCTCGCGATCAACGGGCTCGCGTGGATCATGCAGACGTCGCTCGTTCGCGGCCTCGCAGGAATCGGTCAGGACGTGGTGCTCGGACTGCGCCAGGATCTCTTCGACCACCTGACGACGCTCTCGCTCCGCTACTTCTCGCAACAGAAGGCGGGCTGGATCATCTCGCGTCTCACGTCCGACGTCGACGCGCTGTCCGACGTGCTCTCGCAAGGGCTGACGACGCTCGTCGTCAACACGCTCACGCTGCTTGCAGCGATCGTCGGGCTCTTCGTGCTCGACTGGCGGCTCGGCCTCGTCGCGCTCGTGATCCTGCCCCCGACGCTCGTGCTCACGCGCTGGTTCCAGGTGAAGTCACACGCAGCGTTCTTGCGCGTGCGGGAAACGATCTCGTCCCTGACCGCGCAGATCGCCGAGTCGGTCTCCGGCATGGCGGTGATCCAGGCGTTCAACCGCGAGCGCGCGTTCCTCAACGAGTTCGACAAGGCAAACGACGCGAACCGTCACACGAACACCTACGCGCAGTACCTCAACTCGATCTTCTTCCCGGCGATCGAATTGCTCGGCGTCTTTGCGATGGTCGCCGTCCTGTGGGTCGGCGGCCGCATGCTCGGCCACGGGACACTGACGATCGGCACGCTCGTGTCGTCGGTCTTCATCCTCAACCTCGTCTTCCAGCCACTGCAGGAGCTCTCGGACCTCTACGGCCAGGTGCAGTCGGCCGGCGCCGCGATGGAGAAGATCACAACGGTGCTGGACACCGAGCCCGAGATCCGCGACGCGCCGAACGCGATCCACGCGCCGCGCATCGACGGTGACCTGACGCTCGATCACGTCACGTTCTCATACGGACGCGAACCGGTCCTGCACGCAATCGGCATCCACGTTCCCGCCGGCGGCTGCCTCGCACTCGTAGGCGAGTCCGGTGGTGGCAAGTCGACGACCGCGAAGCTCGTCGGCCGGTTCTACGACCCGGACGAAGGCGCGATCCTGATCGACGGCCACGACCTCCGCGACCTCGAACTGCGCTCGTACCGCCGTCAACTCGGCGTCGTCCTCCAGGAGCCGTTCCTGTTCGCCGGAACGATCGCCGACAACATCCGCTTCGCTCAACCTGAGGCCTCAGACGCCCAGGTCGAGGACGTGGCACACGCGGTCGGCGTCGACCGCGTCGCGCGCCGCTTCGAGTCAGGGCTCCTCCACGAAGTGCGCGAGGGCGGCGCGGGCCTCTCGGCCGGCGAGCGTCAGCTGATCTCGATCGCGCGCGCCCTGCTCGCGGACCCGCGCATCTTGATCCTCGACGAGGCGACCTCGAACATCGATCGGCCGACGGAGATCCTGATCGAACAGGCACTCGACCGCCTGCTGCGCGGCCGGACGTCGATCATCATCGCCCACCGTCTCGCGACGGTCCGCCGCGCCGACGAGATCCTCGTCATGGAGCACGGGCGCATCACGCAGCGCGGTACGTTCGACGACCTGCTCGCAGTCGACGGTCCCTTCCGCCGCCTTGCAAAAGAACTAAAAGGCGCGGAGCCTCAGCTGCAGGAGGACGACTTGCCGGTGACCGGCAGGCGTGCGAGCAGCTCGGCGAGTGTCGCGAGCTCCGAGCCCGAGTAGCGGCCGAGGAAGAGCTCGTCGATCCCGCGCAGGTGCGTAACCGACGCGTCGCTCAGCTTCTGCCTGCCGTCGCCCGTCAGCTGTGCGTACGAGACGCGCGCATCTGAAGGGCACGTCTGCTTGCAGACGAAGCCCGAACGCTCGAGCCCTTCGAGCAACCGGGTGATCCCCGACGCAGTGAGCAGGATCGTCTCCGCCAGGTCGACGCGCCGCATCATGCCGCCGTCGGCGTGTGACAGATGCAACAGCACCTCGTAGTCGTTGAGCGTCAGCCCGTGCTCGCGCTGCAGTTGCGCGGACAGCTCCCGGGTGATCGCAGAGTGCGACCGCAGGAACGTGATCCATGATTCGAGCTGCTGGGGAGGTGCCGATGTCTGCGTCATAGTTGCGCCCTCAAGTGTAGCGGGAACGGGACGATCGGGGGCGTCGATAGATTCTCCTATATGACGCGGTCAGACAAGCCTTCCCGGAACGCCGGGATCGAGGTCAACGGCCTGGTTCGGCGCTTCAAGGACGTCGAGGCCGTGGCCGGAATCGACCTGTCGATCAGCCCCGGGGAGATCTACGGGTTCCTCGGCCCGAACGGGGCCGGGAAGTCGACCACGGTCCACATGCTGACGACCCTCCTCCCGCCCTCGGCCGGCTCCGCCACGGTGGCGGGCTTTGACGTGGTCAAGCAGGGCTCGAAGGTGCGCGCGTCGATCGGCGCGGCGCTCCAGGAGGCCGCGCTCGACCCATTCCTGACCGGCCGCGAGCACCTGCGTCTCGGCGCCTCGCTGCACGCGATCCGCGGCGCGGAGCGCAAGCAACTGATCGAGCGCCTGCTCGACCGCGTGGGGCTCACGAGCGCGGGTGACCGCAAGGTGCGCACCTACTCGGGCGGGATGAAGCGGCGGCTCGACCTCGCGCTTGCGTTGATCCACGACCCGGCGATCCTCTTCCTCGACGAGCCCACGACCGGGCTCGACCCGCAGAGCCGCTCCGCGCTCTGGACTGAAGTAGGCCGCCTCGCCCGCGACGAAGGCGTCACTGTCTTCCTGACGACGCAGTATCTCGAGGAAGCCGATGTCCTCGCCGACCGCGTCGGGATCATCGACCACGGCCACATCGTTGCCGAGGGCACGCCCGCGGAGCTCAAGGCGCAAATCGGCAAGTCGACCGTAGAGGTCGTCCCCGAGAACCACGACGAGCTCGGCCGGCTGCGCGAGCTGCTGACGCGCTTTGGCGCTGAGACCGCGGCGCGTCCAGGCGCGTTCGCTGTACAGCTCGACGGCAAGGGCGAGCTGCCCGCAGTGATCCGCGCGCTCGACACCGAGAACCTGCGCGCGGCGGAGATCAACCTTCACCAGCCGACGCTCGACGATGTCTTCCTTGCGAAGACCGGTCGAACTCTCGAGGGCGCAGAGGACGAATGAAGGTGATCGCGCATCAGGTGGCGTTGATCGCGCAGCGCTCGCTGAAGCGCACAGCACGCCAGCCTGGCGTCTGGATCCCGCCGCTGACGTTCCCGCTGATCCTGATGGCCGTCAACTCGAACGGGCTGCGGGCGGCGACACACCTCCCCGGGTTCCCGACCCACTCGTTCCTCGCGTTCTTCGTGCCGTTCTCGTTCATGCAAGGCGCGCTTTTCGCGTCTGCGATCGCGGGCACCGATCTCGCGCGCGACGTCGACACGGGCTTTCTCAACCGGCTTGCGTTGACACCGGTACGCGGCGGGGCGCTGCTGATCGGCCAGATCGGGGGAGCCGTCGGCCTCGGCACGATCCAGGCAGTCGTCTACCTCGCGGTCGCGCTGCTTGCGGGAGTGCACATCGTCGCCGGCGTCGGCGGCGCGCTCTTGATCCTGCTGCTCGCGATCCTCGTCGCGACCGGCTTCGGGACGCTTGGGCTCTATATCGCGCTGCGCACCGGCTCGGGCGAAGGCGTGCAGTCGACGTTCCCGCTGCTCTTCTTCCTGCTGCTGATCTCAAGCATGAACCTGCCACGGAACCTGATCGAGGTCAGCTGGTTCCGCGACCTCGCGACTGCGAACCCGGTCAGCTACATGATCGAGGCGATGCGTTCGCTCGTGATCACCGGTTGGGACACGCAGGCGCTCGTGCTCGGGTTCGGCTTCGCCTTCGCGCTCGTCGGGCTGTCGCTGCTCCTCGCCGCCCGCCAGCTCAGCGTGAGGATGGCCCGGACATGATCAGCGTCGCGCTGGGCCTCGCCTACCGGCAACTGACGGTCGTGTTCAAGAACCCTTCGCTCTTTTTGCCGCCGATGCTCTTCCCGCTGATGAACTTCCTGTCGTTCGCCGGCGGGCTCTCGCGACTGCGTCATGTGCCGGGGTTCGACTTCCAGAGCGGCTATACCGCGTTCACCTTCGTCTTCGTGCTGCTGCAGTCGGCCGCGTTCGGCGGCGTCTTCGCCGGCTTTGGGATCGCGCGGGACTTCGAGTACGGGTTCGCGCGCCGCCTGCTCGTGTCGGCACCCCAGCGGTCGGGCCTGATCCTCGGCTACGCATTCGCCGCGCTTGCGCGCTGGCTGATGATCGCAACCGTCCTGACGATCGTCGCGCTGATCGGCGGGATGCACGTCGGCGGCAACGGCATCGACCTCTTCGGGATGTACGCGCTCGCACTGATCTTCAACGTCGTCGGACTGCTCTGGGCATGCGGCATCGCAATGCGCTTCCGCTCGATCCAGGCGGGGCCGCTGATGCAGACGCCGGTCTTCCTGCTGCTGTTCCTGTCACCGGTCTATGTCCCGCTCTCCCTCCTGACCGGGTGGATCCACAACGTCGCACGCGTGAACCCACTGACGTTCCTGCTCGAGGCGGGCCGCGGGTTCATCGACGGCCGCCCGACGCAGGTCGCAATGTCCTTCGGTGTCGGAGCAGCACTGCTCATCGTCTTCACGGTCTGGGCGCGGACGGGCCTCGCCCGCGCCGAGCGCGCCGGCTAGGCGACCCGCCCGGTCACAAGTCCCGCCGCCTGAACGCCGCAACGGCCGCGGCGAGCACCAAGATGAGAAAGAGCGCCGACCAGATGAGGAGCGGCGTGCCTGCGCGATGCGAGCCGCCGAACGGACCGAGCTGGAGCACGAACTTCGCGAAGCCCGTCGTGTCGACGGTCAAACGGTGCAGCGAATCCTCGTAGAGCGCGTCGAACGGGACGAACCACCACGCGATGCGCGCGATGTGCTGGAGCTTTTGCGAGTTGATCGCGTGCCCGATCTCGCCAAGGAGGCCCGCCATCAGACCGGCGCCAAAGATCATCAGCGTCCCGATCCCGTTCGCGATCGGCGAGAGAAACACCGATCCTGCGAGGGCGATCGCGGAGACGACGACGATCGCGGCGGCCAACTCGACACCCGGCGACACGAGCCGATCAGGCGTCCAGCCGCCTGCCCAGTACGTGATGCCGACGCACGCGAAGTACACGATCAAGACGTAGGCGACGCACACGCCCGCGGCTCCCGCGAAGCGCGCGAGCAGCAGCTGTGTGCGCCCGATCGGGCGCACGACCAGCGGCTGCAGCAATCCCGCCTCCGCGTCGCCGCGCACGACGTTCAGCGTCAGGAAGACCGCGAGCACTGCGCCAAGGAAGAGCGTCGCGAACATCGCGAGCCCGAAGACGATCGCGCCCGCGAGCCTGTCCGCATTCAGGTTCAGCTGATCCGACGGGACGAAGTTGCGGGTGTCCTTGAACGCCTCATGCGTCCCCCACGCGTAGAGCGAGAGGAAGAGCAGCGTGAGCACGAGCACGACCGCGAACATCTTGCGGCGCAAGCTCTCCCGCAAGCCGTAGAGGACGATCGTCGTCAATCGACGACTTCGAGGTAGATGTCTTCGAGCGACGACGCGACGACGCGCACCTCGTAGATCTCCTCACCGGCGGCGACGAGCTCGCGGACGAGGCGCGGCACGTCCTCGCGGCGCGCGTCCGGGAACCGGCGAGTGCCGGTCGCGGTCTCGACTTCCACCCCGCCCTGGCGCCGCAGCTGATCGGGCGTGCCCGCGGCGACAACGCGACCGTGGTCGACGATCACAACGTGATCGCAGACGAGCTCGACCTCCGAGAGCAGATGCGAGTTGAGGAGCACCGAGGTGCCGCGGCGACGCAGCTCTTCCAGCAGCCCTCGAACGACCCGACGGCCGGCAGGGTCGAGAGCGCTCGTGGGCTCGTCGAGCAGGAGCAAGCGCGGTGATCCGACGAGCGCCTGCGCGATCCCGAGCCGCTGCTGCATGCCCTTCGACATCGCGGCAATGCGGGTCTCACGCGCGTGCGGGAGACCAACGAGCTCGAGCAGTTCCACGCGCTCTGTGTCTCCCTTCGTCGAGCCGGCAAGGCGCTGGTGCAAGGTCAAAAGCTCGTCGGCGCTCATCCACGACGGGAAGCGGAAGAGCTCCGCGAGGTAGCCGAGCGACCGGCGCGCAGCCGGCGATCCCGCCGGTGCGCCACAGACCTCGACGCTACCGGCGCTCGCCCGGACGAGCCCGCAGGCGATCTTGACGAGCGTCGATTTGCCCGCGCCGTTCGGCCCGAGGAGACCGACGAGCTGTCCTTCACCGACCTCGAGCTCGACGCCGCCGAGAGCCTCTGTTCGGCCGTAGCGCTTCTCCAGGCCTTCGGCGACCAGCACAGGCGGCACAGCGGCAGCCTACCCCCGCGTCAACCGATCGGTGACAGTCCTTATTTGACGAATGAGCGATGCTTATGGTACTTGTTCACCATGCCTATGAACAAAGCCCAGAAAATCACCCTCCTGGCCGCCACCTGCGCGGCCCTCGCCGTCGCCTCCGTCGCGGCCGCCGGCACGAACCTCTCCCTCGTCGGCTACTCCACGCCCAAGGCCGTGATGGGAAAGATCACTCAGGCCTGGCAGCAGACGCCTGCCGGCAAGGACGCGTCGTTCAGCCAGTCCTACGGCGCCTCGACCGACCAGGCACGCGCGGTCGCGAACGGCCTGAAAGCGGACATCGTCTTCCTCTCGACCGGGGACGACGTCAACCTGCTCGTCGACGCCGGCCTCGTCGACTCCAAGTGGAACCACCAGGCCTACAACGGGATCGGCGCGGACACCGTGGTCGTCTTCGCTGTGCGGAACGGCAACCCGAAGCACATCAAGGGCTGGAACGACCTGATCCGCCCCGGCGTGCAGGTGCTCACCCCCAACCCGTTCAGCTCCGGCTCGGCGAAGTGGAACATCCTCGCCGCCTATGGCGCGCAGCGGCGCCTCGGGAAGACCGACAAGCAAGCGACCGCGTACGTGCAGCAGCTGTTCAAGCACGTGATCTCGCAGGACACGTCGGGCCGCAACGCCACGAACACGTTTCTCAGCGGCAAGGGCGACGTCCTGATCACCTACGAGAGCGAGGCGTTGAACGCCCGGCTCAACGGCCAGGACATCCAGTACGTGATCCCGCGTCAGTCGATGCTCATCGAGCTGCCGATCGCAGTCCTCAAGTCGAGCTCGAACAAGGATCTCGCGAACAAGTTCATCCAGTACGTGAAGCAGCAGGCGGCGCAGGATCTCTTCGCGCAATACGGCTTCCGGCCGGTCAACCCGGCGGTCGCGAAGAAGTACGCGTCGAAGTTCCCCGCGCGCCCCGGCATCTTCAAGGTCGACGACAAGATCATCGGCGGCTGGCGGCATGCTGACGACGTCTGGTTCGACCCGAACAAGGGCCGCATGGTCGCAATCGAACGCGCGATCGGAGGACCGACCACTGGCTGAGATCGCCCTGACCCGCCGATCACGACGCCGTTCCACTGAGGGGGCCGCAGCTGCGGCCCTCTCGCTGGGTTTCACGACGTCGTTCCTCTCCGCGATCGTGATCCTCCCGATCGCGGCGCTCGTCTGGGCGTCACAGAAGGACGGCCTGCACCAGTTCTGGTCCGTCGCGACCTCGCCGGAGGCGATCGCCGCACTGAAGCTGACACTCGGAGCGTCGGTAATCGTGTCGCTCGTCAGCGCCGTCTTCGGAACGATCACCGGCTGGGTGCTCGTGCGCGACGACTTCCGCGGGAAGAGCATCGTCAACGCGCTAATCGATCTGCCGTTCGCGCTGCCGACGATCGTCGCGGGCCTCACCTTGCTCGCGCTCTACGGCCCGCAGTCGCCGGTCGGGATCGACATCTCCCTGACGCGAAAGGCGATCGTGCTCGCGCTGCTCTTCGTCACGCTGCCGTTCGTCGTGCGCACGGTGCAGCCGGTGCTGCTCGAGTTGGACCTCGAAGCAGAGGAGGCCGCGCGTTCGCTCGGCGCGAGCGAATTCCACGTCTTTCGCAGCATCGTGCTGCCGAACATCCTGCCGGGCATCCTCTCCGGCGTCGCGCTCGCATTCGCGCGTGCGGTCGGCGAGATCGGCGCGCTCGTGCTGATCGCGGGCAACACGCCGTTCAAGACCGAGGTCGCATCGGTCTTCGTCTTCCTGCACATCCAGGGCGGCGACCAGGCCGGCGCGTCAGCGGTCGCGGTCGTCATGCTCTTGATCTCCTTCGCGCTGCTGCTCGCGATCGGCGGCCTCCGCTTCCTCGCCACGAGGCACGAACGTGCGTAAATATGTTCTCCGGTTTCTGGCGCTCGGCTACCTGCTCCTGGTGCTGCTCGGGCCGCTGTCGATGGTGTTCGTCCGCGCGTTCGACAAGGGCACCGGCACGCTCTGGAAGACGCTCAGCGATCCGAACACGGTGCACGCGTTCAAGCTGACGCTGATCATCGCGCTGATAGCAGTGCCGCTGAACACGATCTTCGGCGTTGTCTGCGCGCTTGCGATCGTTCGCCGCCGCTTCCCGGGGGCGGGCATCGTCAACGCGCTCGTCGACCTGCCTCTCGCCATCTCCCCCGTCGTCGTCGGGCTCTCGCTGTTCCTGCTCTATGGCCGCACGGGCTGGTTCGGGCCCTGGTTCGCGCGTCATGGCACGCAGATCCTCTTCGCGTTGCCGTCGATGGTGATCGCGACGATCTTCGTCTCGCTCCCGTTCGTCGCACGCGAGGTCGTGCCGACACTGCGCGAGATCGGGGATGAGCAGGAGCAAGCCGCGCGCACGCTCGGCGCGTCGAGCTGGCAGACGTTCTGGCGGATCACGCTGCCGTCGATCCGCTGGGCGGTCATCTACGGCGTCGTCCTGACGTCGGCCCGCTGCCTCGGCGAGTACGGCGCGGTCGCCGTCGTCTCGGGGAAGGTCGAAGGACAGACCGAGACGGCAACGCTGCGTGTGCAGGACGCCTACGAGAACTACAACCAGGCGGGTGCGTACGGGATCGCCCTCGTGCTCGCCGCCATTTCCGTCCTCGTTCTCGTGACGATGACGCTGCTGCGTCCCAAGGAGGAGGAAGCACTGTGAGCATCGAGGTACGCAATGTGTCCAAGCGGTTCGGGAGCTTCCAAGCGCTCGAGGACGTCTCGCTCGACGTCGAGGGCGGCGCGCTCACCGCGCTGCTCGGGCCGTCGGGCTCTGGCAAGTCGACCCTGCTGCGCATCATCGCGGGGCTCGAGTTTCCCGACAGCGGCGAGATCCGCCTCGCCGGCGAAGACGCAACACCCCTCACCACGCAAGAGCGCGGCGTGGGCTTTGTCTTCCAGCACTATGCGGCGTTCAAGCACATGAGCGTGCGCGAGAACGTCGCGTTCGGGCTGAAGGTGCGGAAGCGCCCGAAGGACGAGATCCGCTCCCGCGTCAACGAACTGCTCGAGCTCGTCCAGCTGCAGGGCTTTGGCGACCGCTATCCCGCGCAGCTGTCAGGCGGCCAGCGCCAGCGCATGGCACTCGCGCGCGCGCTCGCCCCGGAGCCGAAGGTGCTCCTGCTCGACGAGCCTTTCGGCGCGCTCGATGCACGCGTCCGCGCCGAGCTCCGCGTGTGGCTGCGGCGACTGCACGACGAGACGCACACGACGACCGTGTTCGTCACGCACGACCAGGAAGAGGCAATGGATGTCGCCGACAGCGTCGTCGTGATGAACAAGGGCCGCATCGAGCAGGTCGCCGGCCCGCGCGAGCTCTACGACACACCGGCGAACGAGTTCGTGATGTCGTTCGTCGGCCAGGCGACCCGGATCGACGATGCCTGGGTGCGCCCGCACGACTTCGAGCTGGTGCTCGTCCCGAACGGCTCGACGCGCGAAGCGCAGGTCGAGCGTGTAGTTCACCTCGGCTTCGAAGTTCGCGCGGAGCTCGTGCGCGACGACGGCGAGACGCTCGCCGTCCAGCTGACACGCGACCAGGCAGCGCAGCTCGAACTGGAGCGCGGGCAGATCGTCTACGTCCGCCCCACACACACGACCACCTTCTAGCCCCAACCCCAACCTGGTTCGGTTTGTGAACCAGGTTGGAGAGTTTCGCCGGTGAGTGGCAAAGCAGTCGAAACTCAAGATCCTGGTTAACAAGCGAACCAGGATCACCAGGTTTGGCTCCCTAGTGAGGCGCCCAGGCGTCCGGGTCGGCGGCCAGGGCCTGGACCGACGCCGGTAGCTCGCCGCGCGCGAGGTCGGCGAGCGTGACCTGCTCGAGCACACCGCGCAGGCTTGCGCGCACCGCGACCCACACGTCGCGTAGCGGCGCCGCGCTCCCTTCGTAGACGACTTGCTCCGAGCGGATGCCGCGCACGTTCGCCAGCGGGCCGTCGACCGCACGGATGATGTCTGCCAGGCTGATCTCCTCGGCCGGGCGCGCGAGCCAGTAGCCGCCATCTGCGCCACGCCGGCTCGCTACGAGGCCCGAATTGCGGAGGTCGCCGAGAATGTTCTCGAGGAAGTTGGACGGAATGTCCTGCGCCTGGGCGATGCGATCGCCCTTCACCGGTCCTTCGCCTGCGGCCGCCAATTCCACCGCCGCCCGGATCGCGTAGTCCGCCTTCGCCGAGACCCTCACGCACCCATTCTGCCCTCTACCGCGTTGTACTACCGAATGCGCCCGCTCCCCATCCTCCTGATCGCCGTGGTCGCAGCCGGTCTCGCAGCCGGCTTGATCGCGCGCGCAGGTGCCGCCGGGAGCGCCGCAGGATTCCGCACTCCCGACGCAGGCGCCGCGTGCCAGGTCGCCGGCCTCTCCCTCGTGTGCTCGTCCCTGGGGTCACCGGGATCGGTTGCGTTAAGCGAAAACGCCGGCGCGCGAGTCGTCGACCGGTTGCCCTGGTGGGACGCCGCGACCCCTGTGCTGCACCGCTGGCACCGCGGCGCGATCTCGTGCCGCCTCACAGGTAGCGCGATCCTCTGTCGCAACGGCTCGACGGCCGTCCGTGTCACGTCCGCCGGCTTCGCGGTCGCGAGTTAGGGACTAGCGATCGAATTCGTCGAGCAGGATCCGAATCTCGCAGACCTCGCGGAAGCCGAGCTGGGTGAGGATCGGGCGCGAAAGCGGGCCCGCCTGCGTGACGAGAACGGGCGTTTCGCGGGCTACGGCATCCTCCCACCTCGCCGCGACGAGAGCACGGTAGGCCCCGCGTCCGCGAGCCTCGGGAAGCGTCGCGCCACCGAAGAGCGTTACGCCGTGCTCCCCGAACGACCCGCTGGCACGGGCGACTGGCTTGCCGTCGGCGTAGGCGAGGTAGACGACGTTGTTGGGATCGTCCTCCCGCGGCCGCTCCTCGGTCGGGACGGGGCCTCCGAACGCAACGGCAGCGATCTGGTCGGCGGCAAGGTGCTCCGCGGGGCTTTGCGCCCGCCGAACTTCGACCCCGACCGGGCCTTGCGCCGGCGGCTCGGTGAGCACCATCCCGATCGCCAGCGGCGTCGGCTCGTCGTCGACGAGACCGAGTGCGAGTAGCCGGTCGACGAGCCCTTCCGGGGTCGCGTTCGAGCCGACCTCCCAGGTGCACGCGGTACGTCCCTTCGCGCGGAGGATCCCGTGAATCTCCTCGCGCACTTCGTCGATCTCCTCCGAGCGAAGCCGAAACCGCTGTGCGACGTTCCAGCCCGGTTCGTCGCCGCGCCCCATCCACAGCACGTAGCGGTCGTTGACGATCCGCTCGTCGGTGGGGCCGAGCGGCGTGTAGGTGTTCGCGTTCTCCGCGAGCTCGAGGACGGGATCCACGGCCGCCACCCTACTGGTAGAGCTTTGAGCGCCAGGCGGTCCGGTAGATCTGCTTCACGTCCTCGACCTTCTCGACGTACGCACGCGTTTCCGCGAACTGGATCGGCTCGCCGTTTGCGCGCCACTTGTCGACGTTCCCCTGCCCCGCGTTGTAGGCGGCGAGCACGAGCCGTTCGTTGCCGTACTTCTTGAAGAGGTTGTCGAGATACCAGGCGCCGTAGCGGATGTTGATCTCGGGGTTGTAGAGATCGTTCGTGTGGAACGCACTGCCGTGGGTGCGGATCGCGATCCCGCGCGCCGTGTCCGGCGTCAGTTGCATCAGTCCGATCGCGCCCGATGCCGACTTTGCACCGGACCGCCATCTCGACTCCTGGTAGATCACCGCTGCGATCAGCGCCGGGTCGAGGTTGTGCCGTTGCGCATGCACGCGCACGTACTCGGAGTAACGGAGGGGATACCTCAAGCGCTCGTACCAGGGCGGGCTCGTCAGGTCGACGACGGCGAACGTCACTGCGACCAGCGCGCCAAGCGCGACGAGCCACAAGAGCTTCTTCACGAGAGCTCCGCCAACACCGACTCCACGAAGGCGTCCAACTCCTCCAGCGACCCTGTGTTCTTGAACGAGAAGTCCGCGCGCTGCACCTTCTCCGCGTCCGGCATGAGCCGCGCCTCGCGATCGTCTGTCGCGACCTGCGACCGCGCCTTGCGCAACTTCGACGGCGCGGTGATCACGACCACCTTGTCGAAGCGCACGTCGCCGCCGGTCTCGTAGAGGAGCGGCACCTCCGTCACGGAGATGCCCGGCGCGTCGGGCAGCGCGGCAAGCTGCTCGCGCCACAGGAGGTACTCCGCGGAGACGAGCGGGTGCAACAGCTCTTCGAGCCACGCAAGCGCGTCGCGGTCGTTGAAGACGACCGTCGCGAGCGCGCTGCGATCGATCTCACCCGCAGGCGACACGACGCCGTGGCCCATCCGCGCCACGACGGCGTCGCGCACTTCGGGACGCCGCAGCAGGTGATGGACGATCTCGTCGCTCGAGACGGTCGCAGCACCGTGCCGTGCGAACGCCTTCAGCGCCTCGCTCTTGCCCGCTCCGATGCCGCCGGTGATCGCGACAGCGACCGGGCGGGTCACTTCTCGGAGGTGGAGGCTTCCGGCTCTGCGGCGGGCTCGGAGGCTTCTGCTTCCGGCTCCGCAGCGTCGTCGGACGCTTCCTCGGCCGGCGAGGCGCCGGCACCCGCCGCGTCGACCTCGGCCGACGGCGTTTCTTCGACCACAGTCTCTTCGACCGCGGCCTCGGGAGCGGCCTCGTCGGCCGGCGCCTCAACCGCAGCATCCTCGAGCGCGGGAGCCTCTTCGAATTCGCCCTCGATCGTGATGGGCGCTTCCGCGAAGACTTCCTCGGAGAGATCGATCGTCGGCCGCGGCTGCGTGTGCACCGACTCGCCACCGTCTGCGCGCGGCTGCACCGGATCGGTGTCCTCGACGCGCTTCAGCGAAAGCGAGAGCCGGCGGCGCTCGCCGTCGACCTCGATGATCTTCACGTTGACCGGCTGGCCCTGCGAGACGACCTCGCGCGGGTTCTCGACGTGATGCTGTGCAAGCTCGGAGATGTGCACGAGGCCCTCGACGCCCGGGAGGATCTCGACGAACGCGCCGAAGGTGACGACCTTCGTCACGCGGCCTTCGACGACGTCGTTCTCGGAGTAGTTCTCGATCACCTGCTGCCACGGATCGCTCTGGGTCTGCTTGAGACCGAGCGAGATGCGCTGGCGGTCGCGGTCGATGTCGAGCACCTTGACCTCGACCGTCTGGCCGATCTCGAGCACTTCCGACGGGTGGTTGACGTGCGACCACGAAAGCTCGGAGATGTGGATCAGGCC
>JAYUEQ010000333.1:0-14928 GCA_043739205.1 Thermoleophilia bacterium | reverse complement strand
GCACAAAGGCGGCCCCGCGACCGGGCTCTACCTCCAGGTCGTCGACGACACCGGAGACGAGCTTGCGATTCCCGATCAGCCGTTCGGATTCGGCCGCCTGATCCGTGCGCAGGCCGCGGGTGATTTCGAGTCGCTCAAGGAGCGCGGCCGCCGGGTCGCGCGCATTCACATAGAGGAGAGTTAGCGATGCAACTCGGCATGATCGGCCTCGGCCGTATGCGTAGCGGCATGACGAAGCGGCTCGAAGAGCACGGCCACGAGGTGAGGACCTACGACCCGCAGGTCCCGTCGACGGCGAAGACGCTCGGCGAGCTGAAGAAGCAGCTTGCGACTCCGCGTCATGTGTGGATGATGATCCCCGCCGGCGAGATCACCGAGAAGACCTTCCAGCAGCTCCTGAAGATCCTCGAACCGGGCGACACGATCATCGACGGCGGCAACTCGAACTTCCGTGACTCGCAGCGTCGCTACAAGGAGGCGCGCAAGCAGAAGATCTCGTTCATCGACGTCGGCGTCTCCGGCGGTATCTGGGGGCTGGAGGTCGGCTTCTGCCTGATGGCGGGCGGCGACAAGGCGACCGCGAAGCGGCTCGAGCCGATCTTCCATTCGCTCGCACCCGACGACGGCTACGCGCATGTCGGCCCGTCCGGCGCAGGCCACTTCGTGAAGATGGTGCACAACGGGATCGAATATGGATTGATGCAGGCGTACGCCGAAGGGTTCGAGGTGATGAAGGCCTCCGAGTTCGATCTCGACCTGCACGAGATCGCCGGCATCTGGCGGTACGGATCGGTCGTTCGCTCATGGCTGCTCGACCTGCTGTATGCGGCCTTCGAAAAGGAGGGCTCACAGCTCGAGAAGATCCACGGCTATGTCGAGGACTCGGGCGAGGGCCGGTGGACGATCGCCGAGGCGATCGCCGAGGACGTGCCGGTACCGGTGATCAGCGCTGCACTCTTCGCGCGCTTCTCGTCGAGGCAGGATGAGTCGTTCGCCGCCAAGGTGAGCGCCGCCCTCCGCAATCAGTTCGGCGGGCACGCAGTGAAGGAAGTGGCGAAGCCGAAGCGGCAGGCTCCGCGGGCGTGACGGCACCCCCGGCAGAGGCGAACCCGCTCCTCGAAGGACTTCGCCTGCGGCGTCGGCCCGACCCGTGCATCCTCGTGATCTTCGGCGCGTCGGGCGACCTGACGTCGAAGAAGCTCATGCCCGCGCTCTATGCGCTCGCGACGCGCAAGCTGCTGCCGGAGAAGTTCGCCGTGGTCGGTGCGGCGCGCAGCGACGAGAGCGACGACGACTTCCGCGAGCGGATGAAGCAAGCGGTGAAGGATCACGCCCGCGATCCGTTCGACCAGGCGATCTGGGACGAGCTCGCCGCCGGCATGCGCTACGTGACGCTCGACTTCTCCGACGACGCCGCTGAAGACCGGCTCGCCGATTTGCTGACCGAACTCGACAAGGAGCGCGGGACGCTCTCGAACCGGATGTACTACTTCGCCGTTCCGCCGAGTGCGATCGGGACGCTCGTGCAGGAGATCGGTGCGCGTCGCGGCGCCGAAGGGTGGGTGCGGCTGATCATCGAGAAGCCGTTCGGGCACGACCTCGATTCCGCGAACGCGCTCAACGCGCAGATCAAGCAGCATTTCACCGAGGCTGAGGTCTTTCGCATCGACCACTACCTGGGCAAGGAGACGGTTCAGAACATGCTGGCCCTCCGGTTCGCGAACGGCATCTTCGAGCCGATCTGGAACCGCCAGTTCATCGATCACGTGCAGATCACCGTCGCCGAGTCGATCGGGATCGAGGGACGCGCGGGCTACTACGAACAGGCGGGCGCGATCCGCGACATCTTCCAGAACCACCTTCTGCAGCTCGTCGCGATCACCGCGATGGAGCCGCCGATCGATTTCACCGCGGATTCGGTGCGCAACGAGAAACTGAAGGTGCTCAAATCGATGCACACCCCGGGGCCGAAGCACGTCGTGCGCGGGCAGTACGGCCCGGGCTTCGTCGAGGGTGTCGAGGTGCGCGGGTACCGCGAGGAAGAGGGCGTGGCTCCCGGCACGATGACGGAGACGTTCGTCGCGGCCAAGCTGTTCGTCGACAACTGGCGCTGGGCCGACACGCCGTTCTACGTCCGGATGGGTAAGCGCCTCGCGCGTCGCGAGACGACGATCGCAATCCAGTTCAAGCGCGCACCGCATCCACCGTTCGCGGACAGCTCTGCAGAGGAGCTCCGCCCCAACACGCTGCTGATCCACGTACAGCCGAACGAAGGCGTGTCGCTCGCGATCGGCGCGAAGGTCCCGGGGCAAGGGATGACAATCCGCACGGTTCACATGGACTTCCTCTACGGCGGCACGTTCCGCGAAGGATTGCCGGAGGCATACGAGCGGCTGATCCTCGACGCGATGCTCGGCGACGCAACGCTGTTCACGCGCTCCGACGAGATCGAGGAGCAATGGGCGCTCGTCGACGCGATCGCCTCGTTCTGGAAGCGCGACCGGGCCGGGTTCCCGAACTACCCGGCCGGCACGTGGGGGCCGGTCGCATCGGACGAGCTCCTGCAGCGAGATGGCCGGTCGTGGCGCAGTCACTGATCGAAACCGGCTGGACGGGCGAGGACGTCTCGATCGCGCAGATCGAACGTGAGCTCGCGCGGCTCCGGATGGAGTCGTCCGAGGAGGGAGCGCAGCCGAATCTCCGCACCTCGGTGATGACGCACATCGCCTGGGCGCCGCCCGCGTGGCAGGGCGCCGCCGAGGAGACCCTCTCCGGGATGGCCGAGCGTCACCCTTCGCGCACGCTGCTCCTCGTGCCGAGACCCGATGCGCCCGACGGTCTCGACGCACAGGTCTCGATTCGCTGTTTCCCTGTCGGGGATCGCGCCGTGTGCGGCGAGGTGATCGAGCTCACGCTGCGCGGAGGCCATGCCGCCGCGCCTGCGTCGATCGTGCTGCCGCTCCTGATCTCCGACCTGCCGGTGTTCTGCCGCTGGCGCGGTCGGCCGGAGTGGGAGTCGCCGGCGTTCGAGCAGCTCGTCGCGATCGTCGACAGGCTGATCGTCGACTCGACCGAGTGGGATTGGGCGGATTTGCCGGAGGCGTACGGCCGGCTCGCCGAGCTGTTCGACAAGGTCGTCGTTTCCGACATCGCCTGGGAGCGAACCGAGCGGTGGCGCTCACTGCTTGCGTCGCTCTGGCCCGGCGTCGGCGAGGTGCGCACGATCCGTGTTCACGGCACGCCGGCGCAGGGCCAACTCGTCGCGGGCTGGCTCCGCTCACGGCTGGGACACGGAGTAGACCTCGAGATCGACGAGCGCGAGCGGCTCGAAGGCATCGACCTCGATGGCCGGCCGGCAACGTTCCCGCCCGGCGATCCGCCGAACGCGAGCGACGTCCTGTCGGCGCAGCTCGACCGCTTCACCCGCGATCGGATCTACGAAGACGCAGTGCGCGCGACGTCGCCTATTTCTTGACGATCACGAAGCTGTCGCCCGTGACCTTCAGGCGTACCGCATTCGACCAGCTCATCGCCTGCGCACCCTGAGGAAGCGCCGGGTTGATGCCGCGAATGCGGTAGTACCACGTGCCGACCGCTGCCTTGCCGAGCGGCAAGACGACAGACGTCGCGGCGGTCGTGGTCGACCAGGTCGTCTGCCACGGATACGAGCGGCGTGACAGCTGCACCTCATACGTCGTGGCGCCGATCGCGGGCTCCCAGGCGACGAGCGGGGAGTCATGCACCGCCGGCACCTTCGCTGCCGATGCGATCACGCGGCCGTCGGGTGAGAGCCCCGAGACCCACGGCATGTTGGACGCCGCGGTGACGACCGGCTGGGAGACCTTGCCGAAGCTCATGCCGACGCCGGCTTCACACGAGTCCTGTGGCACTTCGGTGTCGTGATATTCGATCGGGTTGTCTTTCGACGTCGGATCGAACGGCGGGAAGTAGTCCACCGTGACAGGGACGACCGTCCAGTAGTAGCGGCCGTTCGGCCAGCCAGAGTCCCACAGGTCGACGCTCGCGTCCGCAGCCGTATTGCCGTTGGTGACGGCGCCCTTCCCGGGCAACTCGCTGGACTTGACCGCCTTGCCGGTCGCGTCGAACGACCGACCCTCGGTGCCGCCGATCACCATGCCCGCGTTCCACTCCGCAAGAGTCTTTTGCGACTGCGGCAGTCCGAGCACGCCGCCGACGACCCGCGGCGCAAACGCCGGTGAGCCGACGACCGAGCCGGCGAACACCTGGTTCACGCAATGGTCGTCCGTAAAGACGTAAACGCGATAGAGGCTCGAGCCGAACGAGCCGAGTGAGCTGAGAACGGGGGAGGTCGGAGTCCAGGCGAACCCGGGCATCAACTCGTGCGGCTTCGCCACCTGGCCCGTCTTGACCCAGGTGTCAGACACCGTGTCCGTCGGGGCGAGCACGCCAAGCGAGAGCGGTGGGTTCACCGACGTGAACGTCGGGCTCCACGGGCCGTACGACACGCGCGGCAGGCCGTTCTTCAGGAGATCTGTGTCGTCGATGTAGCGGATCGCGCGGACGCGCCAGCGCACCGACGACCAGTTGACCGTGTTCTGGTGCAGCGTGAAGAACTCGCGCTCGTCGGCGACATTCGTCGTCGTCTGGAACGAGAGCGGCGGACTGACGTCGGGGTAGAGGACCTCGTAGCGCGTCGCGCCTTCAATCGGCTTCCACCGCACGAGACCCTCGGGCGCCGTGAGCTGCTGCGGGTAGTCGCTGTCCGACCAGCGCATGTTGAACCCGAACGGAGCGCTCCACGGCGTGACCTGCTTGCCGTTCGCCGACACCCAGCGCACATGCGCCCAGAGGGCGTACGGCACGCCGGTCATCCACGGCAGTTGGTGGGCGATCGAAAGGGCGGGGATGGTCAGCTTCGTGTAGCTGAAGAGCACAGACGACTCGTTGAAGTTCCGGTTCGTGGCAAGCTCGAATTCGTAGGTCCCGCCGCGCACATCGACCGGCGCCCACGCGAATGACGGAGTGCGCGGGTAGTACTTCTGCACCGCCTCGTCCGGCCTGAGCAGGAACGCGTGCAGGCCTTCCGGCGCGGACGTTGTCGCGTGGAAAGGCTGCGGGCCTACGTCGATGCCGGCGACCGCATTGGGCGCGAGCATGAGGAAGGCCGCAAGGATGACGATCAGGCGCTTCATTCCGCTGACCTCTACTTCGGCAGCGGGCGCTCAGGTCTTGAGGGCGGCTTCGATCGCGAGGCCGGCGGCGAGCACCAACGCGTCCTCGCCGGGGCGGCCGACCACTTGAATCGACGCAGGCAAGCCATTTTCAGCCGGTCCGGCGGGCAGGGCCAGAGCGGGCCAGCCCAGAGCGTTGAACGGGAAGGTGAACAGCGTCAGCGCGCCGCGGATCTCCGTCTCGACGACATCCGCAGCGGGCGCGACGAAGCCCAGGGTCGGGGTGAGCAGCAGGTCGAAGCCTTCGAGGACCGAGAACGCCCGCTCGGCATGCTCCGCCCGTGCTCGTCGCGCCGCCTCGTACTCGGCGTCGTCGAGCGCGATGCAGCGCTCGATCTTGCCGCGGATGTTGTCGCCGTAGAGCTCTGCGTTCTCGGGGTAGAGCTCACGATGCACGTCGCCGACCTCCCGCATGAACGCCGGCGAGACGTTCTCCGCCGTCGGGAAATCGACCGCGGTCGCGGGCACCGCGAGCACGCGTTCGCGCACGAGCGGCTCCGCGCGGTCGGCCCAGCTGACGGCGAGCGACAGATCGCGGAGCGAGAGCGGTTCGACGTCGATCCCCATCAGCTCGATGCAACCGGCGACGTCGCGCGCGAGCGGCCCCGCGTGATCGAAAGTCGGCGCGAGCGGGAACACGCCATCGACGGGGAGGAGCCCGTACGTCGGCTTGAACCCGGCGATTCCACAGCACGCGGCCGGGATGCGGATCGAGCCGCCGGTGTCGGTACCGAGCGCGCCGTCGGCGAGCCCGAGCACGATCGCCGCCGCCGAGCCGCCGCTCGAGCCACCCGCGGTGTGGCCCGGGAACGACGGGTTCGGCACCGTGCCGTAGTGCAGGTTCTGCGAGGTGACGCCGTAGGCGAACTCGTGCAAGTTGGTCTTGCCGACGTTCACCCACCCACGCGCCTCGAGCTCTCCTAACCACGTCGCGGACGCCGTCGGCACGTGATCAGCGAAGACGGCAGACCCGTAGGTCGTGCGGATGCCTGCCGTGTCGAAGAGGTCCTTCACCGCGAGCCGGCGCCCGGGCGGTCCCGGGCCGAGCTCGGTGATGAAAACCGCGTCGGTCAGTCGAGCCAGAGGTAGACGAGCGCGACGCCGGCGGTGCCGCCGAAAAGCACCCAGAAGAGCCCGAAGAGCGCCCAGCCCCACAGGATGTTCTTCCGCGCGAGCTCGCGGTCAGCGATGTCGGGCGCCTCGACGAGCAGCGGCGGTGTCGGTTCCGGAGTCTGTTCGGACATCAGATGATCGGGTCGATTGCCATCGCGATGAAGAGCAGGGCAAGATAGAGGAGCGAGTAGTGGAAGAGACGAACGGCTGCGACGCGTTCGAGGGTCCGCCGCAACTCGATCGCGTACCAGGCGAAGATCGCGCCGAGCACCGCTGCGGTGACGCCGTAAACCAGCCCGAACGTGCCGAACGCGACCGGGGCGAGCGTGACTGCGATCAGCAGCACCGTGTACCGCACGATCTGGCGTACCGTCTCCTGGTCGCCGCGGGTAACGGGCAGCATCGGCACGCCCGCCTTCGCGTAGTGCTCCTTGATCATCAGGGCGAGCGCCCAGAAGTGGGGTGGCGTCCACACGAACACCACGACGAACATCACGAGGGCGGCCCACCCGAGGTGGCCGCTGGCGCTTGCGTAGCCGACGAGCGGCGGCACCGCGCCCGCTGCGCCGCCGATCACGATGTTCTGCGCCGTCGTGCGCTTCAGCCAACGCGTGTAGACGAGCACGTAGAAGAGGTTGCCGCCGAGCGCGAGCAGCGCGGTCGGCAGGTTGACCAGCGAGTCGAGCAAGACGAACGACAGCGCCGAGAGCGCGAGCCCGAACTCGAGCGCCCGCTCGGGCGGAACGCGGCCCGACGCGACCGGGCGGGTTGCCGTGCGCGACCCCATCAGCTTGTCGATGTCGCGGTCGAGGTAGTGATTGAGCGCTGAGGCGCCTCCGCAGGCCAGCGCGAGGCCGATCATCGTGACGGCGAACCCACCCCAGGCCGGAACGCCGGCGGCGCCGACGAAGGCGCCCGCACCGCCCGTGAGCAGGAGCAGCGACATGATGCGCGGCTTGGTGAGCGTCACGTAATCGCGCAGAGGGCCTTGCTCGACGTGACCGCGGAACGTGCGCGCAGCGAGCAGTGCCGTCGCGCCGAACGCGAGTGACGCAAACGTGAGATGGAGCACGCGGCCGGTGAGGAGCGCTGCGAGGCCGAACGAGATGAGCGCCGCAAGCGCGGTCGGCAACAGCCTGCGTGCCGAGACCCAGGCGATCGCCGCGAGCGCGGCGAGCGGCGGCAGCGCGAGTGCGGCCAGCAGGCGATGCGCAGTGCCCCAACCGGCCGCACCCGAGACGACCGCGATCGCGGTCCCGAGGACGGCGGCAACAGCTGTGAGGCGCGCCCAGGTTCCCATCAGAAGCACATGCCTTTCAGAAACCCCTTGTTTCCGCGAGCCGGCGGCGTAAGTCGCGAAGCGGGCGTGCCGATGTCACGTATGGGACCTTGTCGAAGTTCCAGGCGGGTGGCGGCGAGCTTGTGTACCACTCGAGCGTGTCGGCGACCCACGGGTCGTTGCCGGCGCGGGCGCCGGAGCGCGCGGTCTTGATCACGTTTAGCAGGAAGACGAGCGTCCCGACTCCCATCACGTACGAGCCGATGCTCGAGGCCAGGTTGTAGGCCTCCCACAAACCGTGGTGCTGGTAGGTGTAGACCCGGCGCGGCATGCCGAGCATGCCGAGCATGTGCTGCGGGAAGAACGCCAGGTTGAAGCCGATGAAGGTCAACCAGAAGTGCCACTTGCCGAGCCTCTCGTCCAGGAGCCGCCCGAACATCTTCGGCCACCAGTAGTAGAGGCCGCCGAAGATCCCGAACATCGAGCCGCCGAACAGCACGTAGTGCAGGTGGGCGACGACGAAGTACGTGTCAGTGACCGCCCAGTCGATCGGGAACGCCGCGAGGAAGATGCCGGACATGCCGCCGAGCGTGAAGACCGCGATGAAACCGAGCGCCCACAGCACGGGCGTGTCGAAGGAGATGTTCCCGCGCCAGATCGTCGCGAGCCAGTTGAAGATCTTCACGCCCGTCGGGATCGCGATGATCATCGAGCTGACCATGAAGAACACGTCGAGCCCGATCGGCAGACCGACCGCGAACATGTGGTGCGCCCAGACGAGCAGCGAATAGAACGCGATGCCCGCCGTCGAGAGCGCCACCGCCTTGTAACCGAAGATCGGCTTGCGCGAGAACACCGGGAGGATCTCCGAGATCATCCCCATCGCGGGCAGGATCATGATGTAGACCTCGGGGTGCCCAAAGAACCAGAAAACGTGCTGGTACAGGAGCGGCGCACCACCGTGGGCGGGATCGAAGAAGTGCGTGCCTGCCTGCCGGTCGAGCAGCATCAGAGTGAGTCCGGCCGACAGCGTCGGCAGCACGACGATCAGCAGCCATGCGTAGGTGACGATCGACCAGCAGAAGAGCGGGATGCGCATCCACGACATGCCCGGCGCGCGCATGTTGTGGATCGTCACCACGAAGTTGATCGCCCCGGCGAGTGACGAGATCGTGAGGATGTGCAGCCCGAGGATCCACAGGTCGGGCCCGTTGCCTTGCATGTGCAGCGTCGAGAGTGGCGTGTACATCGTCCAGCCGCCGCGCGCTGGTCCGTTCTTGGCGAAGAAACTCAGCATCAGTACGACGCCGCCGAGGAAGTAGAACCAGTACGACAGCGCGTTCAGGCGCGGGAACGCCATGTCGCGCGCGCCGATCATCAGCGGCACGAGGTAGTTCCCGAAGCCGGCGAGGATCGGGACGATGACGAGGAAGATCATCGTCGTCCCGTGCATCGTGACGACCTCGTTGTAGGAGTCCTTCGTCAGGAAGTGCTCGTTCGGCGTTGCGAGCTGCGTGCGGATCAGGAGGGCGAGGATGCCGCCGAACGCGAAAAAGAAGAGCGCGGTCCAGATGTACATCAGCCCGATCTTTTTGTGATCGACCGTCGTCAGCCACTCCGTCACCTTCCCGCGGCGCCAGTCGGCGCGGTACGGCTGAACCGATTCGACGTTCACGGCCATCAGCCGTTGCCCCCCGACTTCGCGAACTGTTTCGTGTACGCGACCAGCGCATCGAGCTGCTTGCTCGTCCAGTCCTTGCCGACGGACGGCATCTGACCCTGGCCGTTCCGCAGCAGCACTTCGATCGCCTTACGGTCCCCGAGCAGCGGGTTCCCGCCGAGCGCCGGCCCGATGTAGCGGTGATCGAGGCGGTGGCACTTCTGACAGACGCCCTGCCACTCTTCCTGCCCGAGCGCTACGCCGCCCTGCGCGCGCTGCGCGATGAACGCGTTGTACTCCGCGCGCGGCACGACCTTCACCTTGGCGTGCATTGCGGCGTGCTGGATGCCGCAAAGCTCGTAGCAACTCGCCTCGTAGGTGCCCGCCGGCGCCTTGAACCACGTCTTGTTCACCTTGCCCGGAATGGCGTCGTACTTGCCGCCGAAGTCGGGCACCCACCACGAATGGATGACGTCCCACGTCGGTGCGCTGATCTCCTCGTTCACGACCTGGTCAGCGGGAGCGACGAGCGTGTCGATCGAGACGGCGCCGTTCGGGTAGG
Organism: Thermoleophilia bacterium; assembly: GCA_043739205.1. Lineage (GTDB taxonomy): Bacteria > Actinomycetota > Thermoleophilia > Gaiellales > Gaiellaceae > PALSA-600. The sequence goes on along the minus strand of JAYUEQ010000333.1, from coordinate 5,101 downwards.
TGAACTGCCAGTAGAACTGGCGGCCGGAGATCTGGACGCTCGTCTCGTCGGCGGCGGACGCCTTCGGCGCATCGGTGATGCTCGGGAGCTCGACGAAGATGAAGGTGCCGATCACCGCGAGGATCACGACCGGAACGACCGTCCAGATGAGCTCGAGCCTGGACGAGCCGTGGATCTGCGGCCCTTCCGCGGTGCGGGGGCGCTTGCCGCGGCGGTACTTGACGATGAAAATGACGAGTGCGGCTTCGACGCCGACGAAGATCACACCGGTGAAGATCGAGACGAAAATGAATGCCGTATGCACGCGGTGCGCGTTCGGCGAATGGGCCTCGCCGGGCAGGAAACCACCGTTCCCCGCGTAGGCGGCAACCGCCGTCAGAAGGGCGACTGTGCTTATTGCGAGGGTGGCAAAAGCGAAACGGCGCACGCCGGATGGCATCGTATAGAGCGTGGAATCAGCAGGTCAGTTCAGCCACCGCAGCCAGGTCGAGCTGCCACCGCACGTCGAGGGGCCCTTCGACGTGTTCGTGAACGGCGTGCCGCAGCAGCGCGGGGCCGACTACGAGCAGCGGGGGCGGCTGCTCGTCTTCCGGAGCGAGCTCGCCCAGGAGGGCAAGCTGGGACCCTGGCGGTGGATCTCGCTGTTCTTCGGCGTCGCCGGCACGTACCGCAAGAACGACACCGTGAACATCGTCTACACCCGGAACGGCCAGCGGGCGGTCGAGAGCCTCCAGGCGACGCCGATTTACGCCGCGAGGCCCATGAGCTCCGAGTAGAGCTCGGCCGCCTCGCGCGGGGTCACGGCGAGGTTCGGCTCGCCGATCGTCAGTTCGGTGGCAGCGACGCCGGGGTCGGCGGTCGAGACGAAGTGCGCGCCAAGCCAGGTGCGCGAGCTCTCGGCGAGTTCGACGGCCGCCTCGGTGAGGCGCTCGGCGTCGCCTTGCAGATAGAGGTGGAACATCGCCGTCTGCGGCGGGTCGGGGACGATCGACACCCCGTCCACCTCTGCGAGCGCCGCCGCCAGAGCGCGGGTGTGCGCGACGTAATCCGCCATCCGGGGGAGCACTTCGTCGAGGCCCCGCTCGGCCGCGAGCATCAGCGGGAACACCGAGAACATCCGCCCGCCATGGCGCACGAGCCAGACGCGCGCCTGTGCGATCACCTCTGCCGGCCCGGCGAGTGCACAGCTCGCGGGTGCGCCGAGGTCCTTGTAGTAGGAGACGTAGACGGTGTCGAAAAGTGCCGCGATCTCGTCGAGCGGTCGCCCGTAGAACGGACCGCATTGCCAGAGCCGCGCGCCGTCGAGGTGCAGGGCGGCGCCCTTCGCGCGCGCGGCCGCGGCCGTCGCGACGAGGTCGTCCCACGGCGGGAGTCGTCCCCCGAGGTCACGCTGTGGCAGTTCGAGCAACACGGCCGCGTGCGGCTCGCTGAGCTTCGCGACATCCTCCGCGCGTACGAGCCGGTCACGGTCGCAAAGGAGCGTTGCGTGCAGGCCGTGCAGCCATTCGTAGCCACGCTCCTCGTGTACGTCGAGGTGGCAGTGCGGATGGAAGGCGACAAGATCCCACCCGGTCCGCACCGCGTGGATCCGCAGCGCGATCTGCCGGGCCATGGTGCCACTCGGCATCCAGACGGCGGCTTCCTTGCCAAGGAGCCCGGCCACGCGTTCCTCGAGTCGCGTCGCGAGCACCCCCTGGCCGTAGCGGTCGGCCTCGCCGACCCCCGCGGCGCGCTCCGCCAACTCGAGCAGCACTGTGCGCGGGTCGCGGCTGCGCGGGTCGGTGCCGGCGACGAATCGCTCGCAGTTCTTCCAGGCGTCCCGCTCCCGTGCCTCGTCCACGGCGTGAGTATGGCTGGTACGTTCCTCCGGCTTTGGCGAGCGTCGACTGGGAAGAGGCACTCGAGTCGCGCTGGGCGACGCCGGTCATCCTCGTCGCACTGACCGCGCTCTCGCTCCTCATCCGCACGCGGCAACTGAACGCCGGATTCTGGATCGACGAGGGCATCTCGGTCGGGCTCGCCCACCACCACTGGTCGTCGATCCCTTCCCTGCTACGCCAGGACGGCTCGCCGCCGCTGTACTACCTGCTGCTCGGCGGCTGGATCCGCGTCTTCGGCGACAGCGAGCGAGCGACGCACACGCTCTCGCTGCTCTTCGGGCTCGCGTGCATTCCGCTCGCCTACGCGGCTGCACGGTCGTTGTTCGACCGGAGGACAGGGCTCGTGTGCGCTCTGCTTGCCGCGCTCAACCCGTTCCTCACCTACTACGCGCAAGAGACCCGCATGTACGAGCTCGAGGCGTTCCTCTCGTTCGTGATCGCGTACGCCTACGTCCAGGGGGTGCTTCACGGTCGCCGTCTCTGGGCTGCGCTCCTCATTCCTGCGGTCGCACTGATGCTGTACGCGCACAACTGGGGACTCTTCGTTTGCATCGGCCTCGCGGTCACAACAGCCGTCTTCGCGCGCGAGCGTTGGAGGCTGTTCGGGCTTGTGACGCTCGGCATCGCAGTGCTCTACGCGCCCTGGCTGCCGACGCTCCTTTCACAGGCGAAGCACACGGGCGCGCCGTGGTCGACCGTGCCGACGATTCACGATCTCGTCCTCGCGCCGATGTACGTCCTCGGGACCGAGGGAGCGTTCATCGCGCTCGCGCTGGTCGGCGGCGCCGGGCTCGCCGAGGTCGTCCGCCGGCGGGTTGGCGACGAACGGCAGATCGTGCTCGCGCTCGCGACGCTTGCGGGCGTCACGATCGGCGCTGCGTTCATCTCTTCACAGGTCTCGCCTGGTTGGACAGCGCGCTACTTCTCGGTCATCCTCGGCCCCGTGCTCCTGCTCGGCGCGCGCGGGCTCGTGCGTGCGCATCGGCTCGGCTTCGTAGCGCTCGTCGCCGTCGTCTTCCTCTGGAGCTTCTACAACGTGCACGACGACAAGGAGAACGCGCGCTCGATCACCGCGGGTGTGGCGCCGTACATGCACCCGGGTGAGCTCGTCATCTCGACTCACCCGGAGCAAGGACCGGTGCTGCGCTACTACCTCGGCCCGGGCTTCCGCTGGGCGAACACGCTCGGCCGCGTCAATGACCCGCAGGTTTTCGACTGGCGCGACGCCGTCACCCGCCTCGAGCACACCCCGGCGAAGCCGACCCTGAACCGGCTGCTTGCCACCGTGCCGCGCGGAAAGACGTTCGTGGTGATCACTCCGGTGTTCCGCGACTACCGCGCCTGGCGGGCAAAGTGGACGAAGCTCGTCTGGCAGAAGTCGACCGCGTGGACCTGGCTACTGCAACGTGACCCGCGGGTGAAGCTCGTGGCACACGTCGCGACGGTCGAGATCGCCGTCAAGAAGAACTACTTCAAGCCCCTCCAGGCCTTCGTGTATCGGCGAGTCGGCTAGAGTCCTGCTCGGCCCAGGCCTGGCCGCTCATGCAGAACGCGACCCCTCAGACCACGCTTGTGCTCGGCGGTGGCCCGGCAGGCCTGACCGCCGGCTACCTGTTGGGGAAGACCGGCCGAGACGTCGTCGTCTTCGAGGCAGAAGACCAGGTCGGCGGGCTCGCGAAGACCGTCGAGATCGACGGCTACCGCTTCGACCTTGGCGGCCACCGCTTCTTCACGAAGGTGACCGAGGTCGACGACCTCTGGCACGAGATTCTCGGCGACGAGTTCCTACGGCGCCCCCGCATGTCGCGCATCTACTGGAACAACCGCTATCTCGACTACCCGTTGCGCGGCAGTGACGTGATCAGGAAGCTCGGCCCCGTCGAGCTCACACGGTGCATGGCGTCGTATCTTCGCGCCGCGGTCAAGCGCAACAAGGTCGATGACTCGCTCGAGGACTGGGTCTCCAACCGCTTTGGCAGGCGTCTGTTCGAGCTCTTCTTCAAGTCGTACACCGAGAAGGTCTGGGGCGTTCCGACCTCCGAGATTCGCGCCGAGTGGGCCGCGCAGCGCATCAAGGGTCTCTCGTTCTTCTCGGCAGCGCGCGCGGCGTTCTTCGGCAACAAGGGAGACAAGGTGAAAAGCTTGATCTCCGAGTTCAACTACCCGCGCTTCGGCCCCGGCCAGATGTGGGATGCGATGACGACGGCGATCGCCGCGCAGGGCGGGGAGGTGCGGCTCGAGACGCCCGTGTCGCGGCTCGAGATCGTCGGCGGTCGCGTGGTCGAGGTGGACGCAGGCGGCGAGTCGTACACGCTGCCCGACGCCGTCATCTCCTCGCTGCCGCTCCGCGAAGTCGTCGAGATGGCGAGCCCGAGCGCGCCCCAGGAGGTGCTCGATGCCGCACGCGGTCTCCGGTACCGCGACTTCCTCACCGTCGCGCTCGTCGTCGACGGCCAGGATCTGTTCCCGGACAACTGGATCTACATCCACGAGCCCGAAGTGCGCGTCGGACGCATCCAGAACTACCGCTCGTGGTCGCCGTGGATGGTCCCCGATCCCGAGAAGGCCTGCGTCGGTCTCGAGTACTTCTGCTTTGCAGGTGACGACCTCTGGATGATGGACGACGCCGACCTGGTCGCACTCGCGACGAAGGAGCTCGAGCAGCTCGGGCTCGCGCGGCAAGCGCAGGTCGAGCGTGGGTTCGCGATCCGCGTCCCGAAGGCCTACCCGATCTACGACGGCGACTACGCCGCGCGCGTGCAGGTGATCCGCGACTGGCTCGACGGGATCGAGAACCTGCAGCAGGTCGGACGCAACGGGTTGCATCGGTACAACAACTCGGATCACTCCATGCTCACTGCGATGCGGGCCGTCGACAATCTCGTCGCGGGTGCTGAACACGACATCTGGGCGGTCAACGTCGAGGAGGAGTACCACGAGGAAGGTGGCACGACATCCACGTCGACGACCGGACGTGACGCACCGATCATCCCCCGTGGGGCACCCGCAGTGTCTAAGTAGACGGCGTGGTGCGGTGCGCCAGGTAGCGCCCCGCCGAGGTCTCACGGAATCGACCGGTCAGCTTGGGCGCGCGAAGGCACAAACCCCACCAGGTCACGAGTGCCATGTTCTCGGCCATGATCGGCACGGACATCTTCGAGATGCCGTGGACGCGGTCGTGGAAGACCAGCGGCAGTTCGACGGCGGCGGCACCGGCCACC
>JAYUEQ010000332.1:0-7266 GCA_043739205.1 Thermoleophilia bacterium | reverse complement strand
CTGCGCGCGACCGAGAACCAGATCGACGACCTCCTCAACGAGATCCGCAAGCGCGAGGAGAAAGGCGAGCGCGTGCTCGTCACCACGCTGACGAAGAAGATGTCCGAGGACCTGACGGACTACCTGCTCGAAGCAGGGGTCAAGACGCGCTATCTGCACTCCGAGGTCGACACGCTCGAGCGCATCCAGATCATTCGCGAGTTGCGGCTCGGAGACTACGACGTGCTCGTCGGCGTCAACCTCCTCCGCGAAGGGCTCGACCTCCCCGAGGTCTCACTGGTCGCGATCCTCGACGCCGACAAGGAAGGCTTCCTCCGCGGGAAGACGGCGCTGATCCAGACGATTGGCCGCGCGGCCCGCAACGTCGACGGCAAGGTGCTCATGTACGCCGACAAGATGACCGAGGCGATCAAGGGCGCGCTCGACGAGACGAACCGCCGCCGCGCGATCCAGATCGCCTACAACGAGGAGCACGGCACCGAGCCCATCTCGATCTCGAAGGGCGTGTCCGACATCGCGGAGTTCTTGACGCTCGACTCGCCGAACGTCCCGCGCTCTCGCCGGCGTGGCAAGGACAAGGTCGAGGGCATGAACCGCGAGGAGCTGGAGAAGCTGCTGATCACGCTCGAGGAAGAGATGTTCCAGGCCGCCGAGGAGCTGCGCTTCGAGTACGCCGCGAAGTTGCGCGACGAGATCAAGAGCTTGCGCCGCGACCTGGTGGCGCTGTCCTCGACGACGGCGACCACGGTATGACAGCCAGCTTCGTGTTCGCGATCGTCCTCTCCGGGCTCTGGACGGGCGCGCTCGCGCGGCTCGCAATTCCCGGCCCGGATCCCATGCCGATCTGGCTCACGCTTGCAATCGGGCTCGCCGGCTCGATCGTCGGCGCGGTCGTGGGCAAGTCGATCTCCAACAACAACGGCGTCGTGATCTCGTTCCTGTCGTTCGGCGTCGCGATGGCGCTCGTCGCCGCCTACCGCCGGTTCGTGCAGAAGCGACCGATCTTCGGGCCCGGCGCGCTCACGTTCCCCGAGCGCGGCGTCGGAGTCGCGCGGACACGCGAACGGCTGCAGAAGCTCGGACTCGATCCGAATGCGCTGCAGCCGGATCCGGCGAAGCTCGGGCACGCACGGCTCGAGGCGATGCTGCGGGAGCTGCACCGTGCAGGCGTGCTGACCGACGAGGAGCTCGCGGAGAAGCTCGCCGGTTTGCCGGACGCAGAGGGATCCGGCCGAGCGACTTAGGAGACCGCGAGCGGCTGCGTGCCGCGCGGGAACGTGCGTACGGCTGTAAGGCCCCAGTCGTCCTCGCGCCAGATGTAGGTGTCGACGGCCAGCGTCCGCTCGTCGGCGCGGTACACCACGCAGCCGCGTGCCTCACCGCGCCGCTGCGGCCGCGGCTGGCCGAGGCCCGGCGCGATCGACACGACCACGCCGCGTGCGTCGCCGCTGATCACCTCGAACTCGTGCCGCTCGGAGACGGTCGCCTGATGAATGTGGCCGCCGATGATCAGCTCGGCGCCGGAGTCGACGAGGGTCGCGAGCACGTGCGTGCGGCGCGCAACCGGTTTCTTGCGGGTGCGCCAGGGAGCGCCGACCATCTGATGATGCAGCGCGACGACGCGGAGCTTGTCCGGCGAAGCGGCATGGAGCTTCGTCGTCGCGCGCGCGAGTTGCGCGTCGCTGACGCCGCCGGACTGGTGGCGCCACGGCCGGACCGAGTTGAGGCCGACCACGTGCGCTCCCGCACCGCTGTACTCGGGCTCTGTCGTCTCCCACTGCCGCTCGAACTCGCTCCAGGTGCTCGTGAAGCGAGCGGGGAACGAGTAGGGAATGTCGTGGTTCCCGGGGACGGCAAGCACGGGTGGCCCGAGGCGGTGCAGGAAGGAAGCGGCGCGCTCGTGCTGGTCGCGCCGGCCGCGGTTCGTCAGGTCGCCGCTTGCGATCACGAGCTCCGGCTCGACCCGTTCGATCAGCGCGGTGAGGCCTCGCTCCAGGATCGGGTCGTCCCGGGCGCCGAAATGAAGGTCTGAGACGTGCAGGATGCGAGTAGCCATCGGCGAAGCAGGCTATACAGTGGGTTCTATGGCCGACGAGCAGTCGACTGAGATCTTCGACGACCTCTACCTCGGGCTCCGGGCCGGTGGGGCGCTGCGCAAGCAACGCCGCGGCGAGGAGCTGACCGACGAGGAGCGCGAAGCGCTCGGTCGCTGGAACCGTCTCTCTGCCTGGCGCAAGGGCATCGCGATCAGCGGCTTCGCCGTCGGGACGTTCGGACTCGGTTTCACGCTCGGCGGTCTCGTGTTCGGCCGCTGGCGCAAGGCCTAGCCCGTCACGCCTCGGATTCCCGCGACGAAAAGATCACCCCGGGGACATCTTCCTCCGCCGGGTCGACGTCGCGGAAGAGCACGTCGAAGATCGTCACGATGATCGCCGCGAGCGGCACTGCGAACAACACCGCCCAGCCGCTGAAGAGAAGCCCGACCGCCGTCACCGAGACAAGGACGAGGAGCGGGGAGAGCCCGACAGCGTCGCCGAGGATCTTCGGCATCACGAGGTAGTCCTCGAGCAGCCGTACAGCGAGCACGCAAGCGACAGCGAGCACCGCGACGTGGACCGATGCGGTGAAGCCAACCGCGACCGCGAGCCCACCGGCCGCCAGCGGCCCGATCACGGGGACGATCTCGACGAGGCCGGCGAAGGTGCCGACGAGCAGCCAGTACGGCTCGCCGATCGCCCAGAAGAGCAGCGACAGGACCGTGCCGACGAGCAGGATCAGCAGCACCTGGCCCCGCACGAACGCGCCGAGCTTGGCGTCGATCAGATCCCACGTGTCCCGGATCAGCTTGCGTTTCGGTCGCGCAAACAGCGACGTCACGACGTTGATCGCCTTGTCGCGCTCGAAGATCCAGTACGCGGCCGCGGCGAGCGTGAAGAAGATGCCGATGATCACCTCGAACGCGGTCACTCCGGCCTGCGCGAGCGGTTTGACGAGCTTGCTCCCGGCCGGCAGGTGCTTCAGCCGCTTCTGCAACGCGACAAGCATCTGGTGCTTGAACCCGTGCGACGTGTTGGCGGCGTGGGCGATCTGCGCCTTACCGCTCGGGCTCAGCGCGTGGTCGACCTGATGCAGCGCGGCGGGCACGGCGAATGACAGTGCGAGCGCGATCGCTCCCAGCATGACGAGGTAGTGGATGGCGACCGCGAGCGCCCGTGGAACGCGATGGCGTACGAGCCACTCGATGCTCGGCCGGATCGCGGCGGCGAGGATGAATGCGAAGAACAGGAGTCCGAGAACGAGCCGCAGTTTCCAGAGCGCGAGCGCGAGAACGATCACCGAGCCTCCGGAGAGGGTGGCTATGGCAGCACGGCGGGCTGTGTCCTTCATCGCCCGCGAGGTTCCCACAGATCGTGCTCCTGTAACGGTTCGACCCCCTATACGAACGTGTGTTCGGCAGCTACAATGGCCTTCTCGATGGCGGCCGAAGAGCTTGTAGTCCACGGCGCCCGGGAGCACAACCTCAAGGACATCACTGTCCGGCTCCCGCGGAACGCACTCATCTGCATCACGGGGCTCTCCGGTTCCGGGAAGTCGAGCCTTGCCTTCGACACGATCTACGCCGAAGGCCAGCGCCGCTACGTCGAATCGCTCTCCGCGTACGCGCGTCAGTTTCTCCAGATGATGGAGAAGCCCGACGTCGATTCGATCGACGGGCTCAGCCCCGCCATCTCGATCGACCAGAAGACAACGTCGCGCAACCCGCGCTCCACGGTCGGCACCGTGACCGAGATCTACGACTACCTGCGCCTGCTCTACGCGCGCGTCGGTCGCCCGCACTGCCCGGTCTGCGGTCGCCCGATCTCCGGCCAGTCGATCGACTCGATCGTCGAGCAGATCCTCACGCTGTCCGAGGGGACGCGCTTCACCGTCAACGCGCCGATCGTGCGCGACCGCAAGGGCGAGTTCAGGGACCGCTTCGAGGAGCTCCGCAACGAGGGGTTCACGCGCGTCAAGGTCGACGGTGAGCAGCACACGCTCGAAGAGCCGCCGGCGCTCGACAAGAAGTTCAAGCACTCGATCGAAGTCGTCGTCGACAGGCTCGTGATGAAGGAAGACCTGCGCACTCGGCTCACACAGAGTGTCGAGACCGCGCTCGCACTCGCCGACGGGCTGATCGTGATCGACCTCGTCGACGTGAGCGAGGAGCGCACCTACAGCCAGAACTTCGCGTGCCCCGAGCACGGCGTCTCGCTGCCCGAGCTCCAGCCGCGCATCTTCTCGTTCAACTCACCGCATGGCGCTTGCCCGCGCTGTACAGGCCTCGGCGCGCAGCAGGAGATCGACCCCGACCTGCTCGTGCCCGATCCATCACTCTCGATCAACGACGGGGCGCTCGTCCCGTGGGCGGTCGGCGGCAGTGGGTTCTACGAGTCGGTAATCCAGGCGATCGCCGACCGGTACGAGATCCCAACGGACACTCCGTGGCAGGAGCTCACCGAGGAAGAGCAGGATTATTTCCTCTACGGCACCGACGGCGAGAAGGTGTACGTGCAGTACCGCAACCGGATGGGCCGCCGCCGCTCGTACATGATCGACTTCGAAGGGATCATCTCCTCGCTCGAACGGCGGTATCGCGAGACCGACTCGTCAACACAGCGTGAGCGCATCGAGGAGTACATGTCGTTCCGCCCGTGCCCGGTCTGCAAGGGCGCGCGGCTCAAGTCCGAAGTGCTCGCGGTCACGGTCACCGATAAGAACATCCACGAGTTCACGCGGTTCTCGATCACGCGCGCGCTGCAGTTCCTCAACGAGCTCGAGCTGACCGAGACGGAGCAGCTGATCGGCCACCGCATCGTCAAGGAGATCCGGGAGCGGCTGACATTCCTCGATGACGTCGGTGTCGGCTACCTCAACCTCGATCGGGCGAGCGCAACGCTGTCCGGTGGTGAAGCGCAACGGCTGAGGCTCGCGACGCAGATCGGCTCGCAGCTCGTCGGCGTGCTCTACATCCTCGACGAGCCGTCGATCGGACTGCACCAGCGCGATAACGACAAGCTGATCGGCACGCTCGAGCGCCTGCGGAACCTCGGCAACACCGTCCTCGTCGTCGAGCACGACGAGCAGATGATGCGCAGCTCCGACTGGCTCGTCGACATGGGTCCCGGCGCGGGAGCGCACGGCGGCCACGTGATCGCCGAGGGAACCGCCGACAAGGTTCAACGCAACAAGAAATCGATCACCGGCCAGTACCTCTCCGGTGCGCGCGGGATTGCGATCCCCGAGCGTCGCACCGGCGACAACGGCTGGTTCAAGGTGCTCGGCGCAGCGGAGAACAACCTGAAGAAGATCAACGTCGAGTTCCCGGTCGGCAAGTTCATCGCGGTCACCGGCGTGTCGGGCTCTGGCAAGTCGACGCTCGTGAACGAGATCGTCTACAAGGCGCTTGCTAACCAACTCTCGAAGACGCGAACGCGCCCGGGCGCGCACAAGGCCGTGAAGGGGATCGAGGTCTTCGACAAGGTGATCGAGATCGACCAGCGGCCGATCGGCCGCACGCCGCGGTCGAACCCGGCGACCTACACCGACCTCTTCACGCACATCCGCGAGCTCTACTCGTTGACGCCCGACGCGAAAGTGCGCGGTTACAAGCCCGGACGTTTCTCGTTCAACGTCAAGGGCGGCCGCTGCGAGACGTGCAAGGGCGACGGCCAGATCAAGATCGAGATGCACTTCCTACCCGACGTCTACGTCCCGTGTGAGACGTGCAAGGGCAAGCGCTACAACCGCGAGACGCTTGAAGTGCGCTTCAAGGGCAAGACGATCGCCGACGTGCTCGAGATGTCGGTCGAGGAGGCGCTTGCGTTCTTCTCGAAGATCCCGAAGGTCCGCCGGCGCTTGCAGACGCTGCACGACGTCGGTCTCGACTACATGACGCTCGGCCAGCCGGCCACCACGCTCTCGGGCGGCGAGGCGCAGCGCGTCAAGCTCGCGTCCGAGCTGTGCAAGGTCTCGACCGGCCGGACGCTCTACATCCTCGACGAGCCGACGACCGGCCTGCATTTCGCCGACATCGAGAAGTTGCTCGAGACGCTTCAGCGGCTCGTCGACGGCGGCAACACGATGCTCGTGATCGAGCACAACCTCGACGTGATCAAGCAGGCCGACTACCTGATCGACCTTGGGCCCGAAGGCGGAGAGGCGGGTGGCGAGATCGTCGCCGTCGGCACGCCCGAAGAGGTCGCGCGCGTGCCCGAGTCCTACACCGGCCAGTTCCTGCGCCCGCTGCTGCAGCGGCGCGCACAGCCGGCCGCGAAGAAGCGCGCCGTCGCCGCGTGAGCCGCCGCTTCGACTGGCACAGCAAGCGCCAGGTGCTTTTCCTGATCCTTGGGGTGATCGCGCTCGTGATGATCGCGGGCGCGGGCGCTGCGTGGGTGACGCGCAACAACACGCTCTGCTCCGACGGCAAGCCGCCGATCGCACAGCGGGCAGGCATCCTGGGTCAGGGCCTGTACCGCTGCCACAACGGTCAGATCGTCACGACACCAGGCTGATCGGTCTACCCCGTCCACGCCTCTAAGCTGCCCGCGATGCGCGACTGGTGGCTGAGGACGCTGCTCGTTCTGCAACGGCCGCGGCCGGTGTTCGTCGCGCTCCGCGACGACACGCGGGAGGCGGCTGCCGACCGCTCCGAGCCGGTGCTGCTGATCGTGCTGCTCGCGGGGATCGCGGCCGTGCTCGAGACGAGCACCGCGGCGCACCTGAACAACGACGGGTCGTACAGCCCGATCCTGATCGCGATCTGGGCGTTCTTCGCCGGCAGCGTGTACGGCCTGTCCGGCTACTTCGCGTTCGGTGCCGTGCTCCACGGCGGGGTCAAGGCACTCGGCTCGCAGGGCTCGTATCGCCGCTCGCGGCATGTGCTTGCGTTCGCACTCGTGCCGGTCGCTTTGTCGTTGGTCGTCTGGCCGGTGAAGCTCGCGCTTTACGGCGGAGACTGGTTCCGCGCCGGTGGTCGGGACACGGGTGGCGGGGGACTCGCCTTCGACCTGGCCGAATACGCGTTCTTCGTCTGGGCAGCGGTACTGCTCGTCGTCGGGGTGCGCGCTGTCCATGGCTGGACCTGGGCGCGTGCCGGCGCGGCGTGCGCGCTCGCGCTCGTTGCTCCGATCGCGCTGGCGCTTCTGCTCAGCTCGCTCTGACGTCCACCAACGACTCCTCGAACAGCGCGAGTTCCTCCTCGGTCATCGCATACGTGTGCTTCCCCTC
>JAYUEQ010000331.1:0-4445 GCA_043739205.1 Thermoleophilia bacterium | reverse complement strand
ACCGGCGTGGCGATCGGCGACCTCGATCTCGTCGAGCTGAACGAAGCGTTTGCATCGCAGTCGCTTGCTGTCGTGCGCGAGCTCGGGCTCGACGAGGAGAAGGTGAACGTCAACGGTGGCGCGATTGCGATCGGCCATCCGCTCGGCATGAGCGGCGCGCGGCTCACCGTCACGCTCTTGCACGAGCTGCGGCGCCGCGGGGGGCGATACGGTGTCGCCACGATGTGCGTCGGTGTCGGCCAGGGGCAGGCGGCCCTCTTCGAGGTATGACACACGCTGAGCGATATTTGGAGCTCGGCCTGAGGCTCGGCAAGCACGTCGATGGCCTCGTCGACTCGTACTGCGGCCCGCCCGAGCTGAAGGACCAAGTCGACGCCGAGGAGCCGATCTCCCCGGAGCAGCTCGCTGCGGACGCGTACGCGCTACGCGACGAGCTACCCGACGGCTGGCTGCGCGACCAGGTGCACGGTTGTACGACGTACGCGCATGTGCTCGCGGGTGACGCCATCTCCTATACCGACGAGGTCGAGGGGTGTTACGGCGTGCGTCCCGTCAAGGTCTCCGAGGACGTTTATGCCGCCGCGCACGCCGAGCTCGACGAGCTCTACCCGGGCACGGGATCGCTGCGCGAACGGCGCGATGCCTGGCGCGACATCCACCTCATTCCGGGCGACGTGGCGGTGCCCGTGCTCGACGAGCTCCTGCCCCTCTTGCGTTCGCGCACCGAGGCAGTCCTGCTCGACCTGCCGGCCGGACACGGTGTCGCGCTTGAAGCTGTCACCGACGAGCCGTGGTGGGCGTTCAACTATTACCTCGGCAACCTGCAGAGCCGCGTCGTGCTGAACGTCGACGTACCGACGACGGGGCCCGAGCTGATTCACCTTGCAGGCCACGAGGTGTTCCCCGGCCATCACACCGAGCATGCGGTCAAAGAGCAGCTGCTGATTCGTGACCAGGGGAAGATCGAGGAGGGCATCCAGCTGGTGCCGACGCCGCAGGCCGTGCTCAGCGAGGGGATTGCCGAGACCGGCGCCGAGCTGGTGCTCGACGATTCCTCGAAGGAGGCGGCGTACGCGATCATCCGCCGTCACGGTGGGACGCTCGTCGCCCCGGAGCTCTCGGAGCGCATCTCCAAGGCGTCCGAGCCGTTGCGCACGGTTTCCGTCAACGCCGCGCTGATGATTCACGAGGAGGGTGCGTCGCTCGACGATGCGACGGCGTATATCGAGAAGTGGAGCATCGTGCCGCGCGAGCGAGCTCAGCACGGCGTCAGCTTCGTCACCGACCCGACCTGGCGCGCCTACGTGATCACCTACTCGGCCGGGCGCGACCTCTGCCGTGCCTACGTGGCTGACGATCCGGCCCGCTTCCGCACACTGCTGACCGAGCACGTGCGCATCGGCGATCTCCTGGCGGCCAGCCGCTAGGGTCCAGGCGTGGCGACTGCGACGACCGAGCACGGGCTCTTCATCAACGGCGAAAGCGTCGAGCCCGCTTCGGGTGAGCTGCGCGACGTTCCCGAGCCGGCCACGGGCGAGGTGCTCGCCCGTGCGGCGATGGGCGGGGAGGCAGACGTCGATCGCGCCGTCGAAGCGGCGCGCGTCGCGCTCGACGGGGCATGGGGCAAGACGCCGGGGACCGAGCGGTCCCGTTTGTTGCACGCGCTGGCAGATGCGATCACGGCGAACCGCAAGGAGCTCGCGGAGCTCGAGTCTCGCAACGTCGGCAAGGCGCTCTCCTCGGTCAAGGCCGAGGTCGCGGGCGCGACCGAGAACTTCCGCTACTACGCGTCGGCAATCGGAACGATCGCGGGACGGTCGAATCCGATCGGCGGCTCGCTGCTCTTCTACTCGCAGAAGGAGCCGGTGGGCGTCGCGGCGCAGATCGTGCCGTGGAACTACCCAATGATGATGGCGACCTGGAAGCTCGCGCCAGCGCTCGCCGCCGGCTGCACTGTCGTCCTCAAGCCCGATCCGCAGACACCGCTCTCCGTGCTCCGCATCGCCGAGCTCGCAGCCGAGGTCGGATTCCCGCCGGGCGTGATCAACATCGTCCCCGGCGACGGGCCGACGACCGGCGCGTATCTCGTCAAGCACCGCGGCGTCGACAAGGTCGCGTTCACCGGCTCGACGAAGACGGGCGGCGAGATCATGCGGCTGTGCTCCGACCCGATCAAGCGCGTGACGCTCGAGCTCGGCGGTAAGAGCCCGAACCTCCTCTTCGCGGACGCGAACCTCGCCGACGCGATCCCGGCGAGCGTCTGGGCGATCTTCGCGTCCGCAGGGCAATCTTGTGAGGCACGCTCGCGCCTGCTGGTCGAGAAGTCGATGTACGACGACGTCGTCGCGCAGGTGACGGAGCTCTCGCAGCGCGTGAAAGTCGGCGACCCGCTCGATCCGGAGACGCAGATGGGCTCACTCATCTCGCAGTCGCATCGCGCGAAGGTGCACGGCTTCGTCGACGGCGCGCGCGCTGAAGGCGCCGAGGTCACGACGGGCGGTGCGACCCCGGACGGTCCGGGCGCGTTCTATCCGCCCACGGTGATCGCGAACGCCGGCAACCAGATGGCCGCTGCGCAGGAGGAGATCTTCGGGCCCGTGGTGACCGTGATCCCCTTCGACGACGAAGCCGACGCGATCCGCATCGCGAACGACGTCAAGTACGGCCTGATGGCGACGGTGTGGACAGGCGATCCCGCGAAGGGACACCGCATCGCAGCGAAGATCAAGTCCGGAACGGTCGGCATCAACATGCCGTACACCGCGTTCCCCGGCATCCCGTTCGGCGGGTACAAGCAGTCGGGCTTCGGCCGCGAGCTTGCCCTCGAGACGCTCGACCTCTACCTCGAGACGAAGTCGGTCGTCACCTACACCGGCTCACGGCCGACGAACCCGTTCGGGCTGTAGCGACTCCTCGTTATCGGTGGGCGGTTCTCGCTGCGGGGACGTTCGCGCAGACGACCTACTCGGCGCTCTGGTTCGGCATCGCGGTGATGGCACCGGCACTGCGCGACCGTGACCACCTCTCGCTCACGCAGACGGGCCTGTTGCTTTCGAGCTCGCTCGTCGGCTCGCTGTTGAGCCTGCTGCTGTGGGGGCTCGCAACCGATCGTTTCGGTGAGCGTGTCGTACTCGTCAGTGGGCTGACGCTCTGCGGAGGCGCACTGATCGCCGCCGGCTTCGTCCACGGCTTCTGGCCGGTCGCGGGACTCGTCGCCCTGGCCGGCCTCACCGGCGCGAGCGTGCAGTCCGCGAGCGGTCGCGCGGTTCTCCACTGGTTCCCGGCCCGGCAGCGAGGGCTCGCACTCGCGATCCGGCAGACCGCGATCCCGCTCAGCGGGTTCGTCACGGCGCTCGTGCTCCCCCACGTCGGCGGCATCCGCAACGGGTTCGTCCTGCTGGGCGCGGCGTGCCTCGCGGGCGCGGCGGTGGGCGGCACCGTGCTCCGTGAAGGGCCTGAGCACGACCGTGCCGGGGGCGAGCCGCTCGGAATCTCGCCTCTCCGGGACAAGCGCATCTGGCGACTCTCGATCGGCAGCTCGCTCCTACTCGCGCCGCAGCTCTGCGTCGCCGGCTTCGCCGTCCTCTACCTGCACGACCGACGCGGCATGTCGCCGGGTGCCGCCGGTGCGGTGCTCGCGGTGATGCAGGCGCTCGCGATCGCGGGCCGGATCAGCGCGGGCCGCTGGTCGGACGTCCGCGCCAGCCGCCTCGCGCCGTTACGCGCGATCGCGCTCACGGTCGCCGGTCTCGTCGTGCTGACGACCGTGGTGCTCGATGCGCCGCTGCCGGTGCTGATCCCGGTGCTCGTCGTCACCGGCGCGCTGGCGATGAGCTGGAACAGCCTGTCGTTCGCCGCAGCGATCGAGCTTGCGGGACGCGGTCGCAGCGGATCGGCGATCGGCCTGCAGCAGACGCTCCTCAACGTGCCCTCGACGACCTATCCCGGTCTCTTCGGTGCGCTCGTCGCCGCCACCTCGTGGCACGTCGGGTTCGCCGCCGTCGCGCTCTTCCCGCTCGTCGGCTGGCGCGTGCTGCGAGCATTACCGGGATGACGGTCCTCGATCGACTCGACGAGATCTATGCGATCGCGCAGCATCGCGCGGCTTATTCGCCGGAGGAGGACGCCGCTCACGAGTTGGCGGCGGGCTGGATGCGCGAGGCAGGCCTCGAGGTTTCGCGCGACGAGGCGGGAAATCTCTTCGGCTCGCGCGGCGCGGCTCGGGTGTGGGCGGGCTCGCACCTCGACAGCGTCCCGACTGCCGGCAGGTTCGACGGGGCGCTCGGGGTTGTCGCGGCGATCGAGGCGGCCTCGCGGTTGCCGGACGCCCCGCTCGCGGTCGTCGCGTTCCGCGCCGAGGAGACTGGGCCGATGGGCAGCACGAAGCTCACGTCGGTTCCGGACGCGTATCTCGAGCTGCACATCGAGCAGGGGCCGGTGCTCGC
>JAYUEQ010000330.1:0-2070 GCA_043739205.1 Thermoleophilia bacterium | reverse complement strand
GGCGAAGGGAGCAGGTCCGCTGAGGAACCCGATCGATTATTTGACCGAGGGACTGCCGCACGGCTGGCGCGTGACGATCGACTGGCTCGTCACGATCGTGGGTGCGATCGCGATCGTGCTTGCGATCAAGGCGTGGGTCGTGAACCCGTACCGGATCCCCTCGAGCTCGATGGAGCCGACGCTGCATTGCGCGCGACCGGGCTCGGAGTGTGAGGCCCGCTTCTCGGACCGGGTACTCGCCTGCCGTTTCTGTTACCGCTTCTGGAGCCCGAAGCGCGGCCAGATCGTCGTCTTCCACACGCCGCCGCTCGCCGAGGCACGCTGCGGCGCCGGCGGCACGTTCGTGAAGCGCCTGATCGGCCTTCCCGGCGAAACGTGGGAGGAACGGGGCGGCTACGTCTACATCGACGGCAAGGCTTTGAGCGAGCGGTACATCAAGGCGCAACGCCGAGACTCGCGGACGATCGCGCCGATCAAGATCGCGCCTGGCCACTACTTCATGATGGGCGACAACCGCATCTCTTCGTGCGACTCGCGCGCGTGGGGCACCGTTCCGCACGCGAACCTGATCGGCAAGGTGTTCGCCACGTACTGGCCGCCCGGCCGCATCACCGTCCGCTGATGGCGTGAAGCGCGCGCTGATCCTGCTCGTGGGCTTGATCGCGGCGGTGGTGGCCGTCGCCTACTTCGGCCTCGACGCCCGTGCCTACCGGCTGACAGCGGCCTCGATGGAGCCGACGCTCCACTGCGCGCGGCCGGCTCCGCTCTGCCGGGCGGGCACCGCAGACCGGGTTGTGGCCCTCAAGTACGTGCTGGTGTCGCCGGCTCGAGGCGATCTGGTGGTCTTCCACGCGCCGATCGGGGCGCGGGCGGCCTGCGGGCTCGTGCCGGGGGCGGTGCTGATCAAGCGGATCACCCGGATCGTCCACGGCCGCTATTTCCTGCGGGGCGACAATCCCGGCGCCTCCTGCGATTCCCGCGTCTGGGGCACGGTCCCGCGCTCGAGCCTGATCGGGCGGGTCGTAGCGATCTACTGGCCGCTCAGCAGGATCACCAGCCTCTAAGCGGATTCGCTACCATTCCGCCGGCTTCGGCCACCTTCGATATGAGCACGATCATCCAAGACATCGAGCGCAGCCAGCTGCGCGAAGTGCCGCGTTTCAAGGCGGGTGACACCGTGCGCGTGCATTTCAAGGTGATCGAGGGCGCGCGCCAGCGCATCCAGGTCTTCGAGGGGATCGTGATCAAGCGCCAGGGCGCCGGTGCCCGCGAGACGTTCACCGTCCGCAAGAACTCCTTCGGCGTCGGTGTCGAGCGCACGTTCCCGCTCCACTCGCCGAAGATCGACAAGCTCGAGATCATGCAGATCGGCGACGTGCATCGCGCGAAGCTGTACTACCTGCGCGGCCGGGTCGGCAAGAAGGCTCGCGTTCGCGAGCTCCGCCAGTTCTAGAGCCGTTCTAGAACAGCGGTAACTTCTTCGCAAACTCCAGTTCTTAGACCTGTCGCCGGCCGTGAGCCGGGCTATCCTCGGTCCGTGCCTCCGAAAAAGCGCCGCCAGACGGGCCAGAAGCTCCTTCGGTACGACCGCGCGCTCGGCGTGCGCCTCGTGGCCGGCGCAGACGAGGCGGGGCGGGGGCCGCTCGCGGGGCCGCTCGTCGTCGCGGGCGTGCTGCTCGACTACGAGTGCCTGCGCGAGCATCGAGTGCGTCCGCTCGCGCTGCTGAACGACTCGAAACAGGTCGACTCCGAGACGCGTGACGAGCTCTATCGTGCAGTGCTCTCGTGCGCGGAGCGGATCTCGGTGCGCGTCTTCCCAGCGTCGGTGATCGACCGCGACGGTCTGCACAAGTGCAACCTGCGCGGCCTGCGCGAGACGTTGTGGGCGTGCCAGCCCGCCGACATCTCACTCGTCGACGGGTTCAAGCTCGGCCCGCTCGCGCCACCCCATCGCGCAGTCGTCGACGGCGATACCAAGAGCGCCGCGATCGCGGCGGCGTCGATCGTGGCGAAGGTGACGCGCGATCGCTACATGCGTGCTGCCGACGCGATGTATCCCGGTTACGGCTT
>JAYUEQ010000329.1:0-9588 GCA_043739205.1 Thermoleophilia bacterium | reverse complement strand
TGTCGGTGCCGACTGCCTGCCGCAGCGCGGTTCGCTCGCTCTTCTCGACGGGAACCTGTCGCACCACGTAGTCGACGCTGAGCTCGGTGAGGCGCTCGCGCACGCGGTGCGACGCGGGGCACCATTCGGTTTGCCAGAGCTCGAGCATCACGAATGTCCGAACTTCACGTCGGGGAGGATGCGGTCGAGCCAGCGGGGGAGCGCCCAGGCCGCATGGCCAAAGATGCGGAGCAGCGTCGGGATCAGGATGAGGCGGACGAGCATCGCGTCGAGCAGAACGGCGACGCCGAGGATGACCCCCATCTCCTTCGGCGGGAGCGGGCCGGAGAGCGCGAAGGTGAAGAAGACGGCGACCATCACCGCTGCGGCGGCGAAGATCACGCGACCGGAATGAGCGAGCCCTCCGATCATCGCCTCGTGCGGATCGCCGGATCGGTCGTAGTGCTCTTTCGCCGAGGAGAGCAGAAACACCGTGTAGTCCATCGAGATCGCGAAGATCATCGCGAAGAAGAACACCGGCCCCCAGCCGTCGAGGAACCCCTGGGGCTGAAAGCCGAGCAGTCCGGCGGCGTGACCGTCCTGGAAGATCAAGCGGGCGATCCCGAAGGCGGCGCCGGTTGCAAGCAGGTTTGTTGCGACGCCGAGCGCGGCGATCACCGGCGCCCGCAGCGCGACGAGCAGGAGCAGGAAGCCGAGCAGCAGGACGATCCCGATCACGAGCGGCGTCTTCGCGACCAGCGCCTGCTCGAGATCGTGGTTCTCGGCTGCCGCGCCCCCGACGAGCGCGGTCGAAGGCAGTGTCGAGCGCAGCCGGTCGATCGTGCGGCCGGTTGCCGGGTTCGACGGATCCGTTTTCGGGATCGCCTGGACGAGTGCGAGCTTGCTCCCGCCGGGCTGTGCGGCCAGCACGTGCGCGATGCCGGGGTCGGCGGTCGCAACGGCCGCTGCAGCCGCGGCAGTCTGCTTCGGGACGAGGATCTGGAGTGCGCCGGGGGCACCCGTCCCAAATGCCTGCTGCACCTGTGCGTACCCGACACGGGAGCTATCAGTCGTCGGCACGACCTTGATCGAGGGCATGCCGGTCTTCAGCCCGAAGACGGGGAGCGCGAGCACCACCAGGGCAAGTGTCGCCGCGGAGCCGTAGAGATACGGATGGCGCCACAGCCGCTCGCCCCAGCGTGCGAACCGAGCGGAGCGATGCTCGCCGGAGTGCACCCAGCGAAGCGGTAGCGCGTCGACGCGCGAGCCGAGCCGCGCAAGCACCGCGGGGAGCAGCGTCAGCGTCGCGGCGAGCACGAAGACGACGCTCACCATGATTCCGAGTGCCATCGAACGGAACGCCGGGCTCGGCACCAGCATCACTGCGGAGAGCGAGATCAGCACTGTTGCTCCGGAGAAGAGCACCGCTTTGCCGGCGGTGTCCATCGCGACGGCGGCAGCATCGCGGGCCGACAGCTTCGAGCCGAAGAACGCGCCGCGGAAGCGATGCACGATGAAGAGCGCGTAGTCGATCCCGAGCGCGAGTGCGAACATCAATGCGAAGTTCATCGCCCAGATCGAGATCTCGAAGCCGCGGGTCAGGAGCGCGAGCAGGCCCGCCGATGCGACGAGGCCGAGGATCGTCAGCATCAGCGGCAGACCGGCAGCCGCGAGCGAACCGAAGGCGAGTGTGAGGATCACGAGCGTGACCGGCCACGAGTAGAGCTCGGACTTCATCATTGCTGTGCGGTTCGCGGTGTTGAAGTCGCTCCACATTCCGGATGCACCGGTGAGCGAGACGACGACGCCGTCTGCGCCCGCCGCGTGCAGCTTCGACTTCAGTGCGTCCGCAGCGGCGACCATCGTCGTCGGATCACCCTTGGCCCCCGCGGTGACGATCGCGGTGTGGCCGTCCGCGGAGATCGTCGAGCCGACGCGCGGGGCGACGACGGATGCGACAGAACCGTTCGCGTGCAAGAGCCGCTCGACGCGTAGCACGGTCGCGCCAAACGCGGCACTCGACACCGTCTTGCTCGGCGAGTGGACGACGACCATCAGCGCCGAGCTCGAGAGTCCCGCGAAGTTGCGCTGGATCAGCTCGCGCACCTGCACGGACTCCGAGCCATTTGCCTGCCAGCCTGCGCCGGAGAGCGCCGACTCGACGGTCGGCGCAAACGCGCCGAAGACGATTGCGACCACGATCCATGACACGGCGACGACGCGAACGTGATCGCTCGTCCAGCGACCGAGTCGACCCACAGGTCCGACTGCGCTCGCAGGGTCGATCGCCGGCGTGAACGGCGCGATCGGCCGTGCCGCGGCGACGCTCATCTGTGGCAACCCCGCTCGATACCGGCGACGCGCTCGAGGAAGAGCGAAGCGGGGCACGAGCCCGCGCCGACGAAGAGCCATTGGTTCACGCCGACGAACACCGCCAGGGCGAGGAACCAGGGGCTGACCAGCACTGCGAGGAGAACGCTCAGCAGCGTCATCGAGCCCGCCAGCGCGAAAAGGACGCGCTCGAGTGGCCAGGAGCGGCGCATCAGCGTCCCACCCCGGCAACGAGCTCGTTCAGCGCGCGCAGCTGCTCCTGCACGGAGCCGCAGACCTGGTCGCACAGGGCGAACACGCTCGCATCGACGATGCGGTAGTAGACGTGATTGCCGTCCTTGCGACGACCGACGATCCCGACGTCTGCGAGCACGGCAAGGTGCTTGGAGATGTTCTGCTGTGAAGCGCCGAGCGCCTCTGCAAGATCGGACACGGTTGCTTCGTCCACCCGAAGGCGGTCGAGCAGGCGGATCCGCATCGGTTCGCCGATCACGCGAAAGCGTCGGGCGATCAGTTCTACGAGGTCATCCGGAAGGGGGTGGGGCAGTGCCATACGATCCTCCAATCAACTAAACAGTTGTAGAGATGTATAGCACGGTGGATGGCAGAGCCCCAACCGATCGGCCGGGGCGTTCGGCCTACGCGCGCGAGAAGCGCGTCGTGTCCGCGAGGAACTCTTCGACCATCGCCGGCGTGAGCGTCGCGCGCGTCTCGGCGATCGCGGCCAGGAAGTCGTCCGTCGTCGCGCGCGAGCCGCGGCCGGCGAAGTGCTCGCGTTCGAACGCACGCTGCGCGGCTTTCCGTGCGGCCCATTCGATGTCCGCGGGCGTGAAGAGCGGGCTCGCCTCGACGAGCACGCCGATGTCGACGGACTCGTCGGTGATCTCGCCGACATACCGCGCCCAGATCGACGCTCGTGCTTCGTCGTTCGGCGGCCCCACGGGCAGGACGTAGTCGAATCGTCCGGGCCGCAGGAACGCGGGATCGAGCATCCCGACCGAGTTCGTCGCGCACACGAGCAAGTGATGCGGGGACTCGCGCATACGCGGGATCTGCTTCAGGAACTCGTTCGTGATGTTCGGGCTGACCCGCCGCTCCTCGTGGCGGATCGAGGCGATGTCCTCGACCTCGTCGACGAAGACGACCGCCTCCGGCAGCTCGAGCAGGCGGTCGAATGTGTCGGCCAGCAGCTTCGCCTGGCGGTCGGCGCCCTCGGCGCCGATCTCGGAAGGCTGGATTTCGACGAACGGCCAACCGAGGCGTGAGGCGATCCCTTTCGCGAAGGTCGTCTTCCCGGTCCCCGGCGGCCCGAAGAGGACGATGGCCTTCGGCTGCTCGACTGCATGGCGCGCCGCGAGCTCGGGCTCGGCGAGCGGGAGGATCACGCGGCGCTCGATGATCTCCTTCGCCTCGTCCATCCCGCGCAGCTCGTCCCACAAGCCCGGCGGGATGACGCGCGCGCCGACGGCGCTCAGCGCGACGGGGCTGTTGACGTGTGCCACTTCGCGGTCGAACACCGTGGCGCCCGTCGAACGGAAGCCGCGCTCTGCGAGCCCTTGAGCGTCCGTCGTGACAGTCGCGATGACTCGGGCACCACTCGCCGTGAGGGCCGATGAGAGTGCGTCGAGCAATTCGTGGCGTGCATCGTCGCTCGCCGTGTCGATCCGGTAGATCCAGCCAACGCCGCCGGCGACTGCGCCCAGCCCACAGCCCACGAGGCGGCCGCCGTCCTCGGCGACGAAACCGATCGCGGTCGAACCGAGCAACACGCGCATCGAAGCGTCTGTCCCGGGCCACGCTTGCTCGGCGGACTCCCAGAGGCGCAAGACCTGCCCGAGATCGTCAGAGGTGTACGGACGGACGAGGCTACTCATCAACCGATGATGCCAGCGCGCAGGACGTCACGCTCACCCGAGCGTCCAGTAGAAGTCGGCGCCCGCCGCGATCGGCGTCGCGACCCGGCTGAGCGCGGCACGTGCGTCTCGGGGATCGAGCTGCATGATCAGCGCGACCTCCGCCGTCGCGAGCGGCTCTTCGGCCCACTCGAGGAGCTTTTCGGCGTGCTTCGGTTTCGGCCGGCGCTCGAGCTCGGGCGCGAGGTTCGCAATCGCCGTCTCGTAGGCCTCGATCGGGTTGAACCCGGTCACGACGGCCTGCGCGCCGTCGCTGCGCATGAGCTCGTAACTCGGCGCGGTGTAGCGCCGGCGCGAGCGCGGCCCGCCGAGCTTGTGGTCGAGCGCGCGGGCGGCGGGGTGGGGAGTTCGCGCGGCCTCGATGTCGGTCTGCAGTTCGGCTTCGACGTCGTCGCGCTTGCACCATTCGGCGAGCTCGACCGGGTCGAGCCCTGCGTCCCGCGCGGCCCCGGCGATCAACTCCGGATCGTCGAGCAGACCGTGTTGCATCACGCGAACGCGCAGGCGCCGCAGGAGCCGTTCCTCGGTTCCCGGCGCGTGGACGCGTGCGGCGACGACGGCTCGGCAGGCAGGCTCGGAAGACGCAGGCCGCGCGTACGGCACCGGGTCGATCGGCATGCCGTAGATGCGCTGCAGGTTCGGCGCGCCTGCGGCGAGCCGTTCCGCCTCGCCGCCTGCGGCGAGCCGTTCCGCCTCGCCCGGTTCGAGCGTCAGCACGATCATCCGTGTACGCCAGTGGAGCTGGTCGCCGTAGTGCCACCGCAGCCGCCATCGCACCGGCTCCGCCGAAAATGCGAACGGGCAGGCGGGATCCGTGAAGTGCGTCAGCTCGAGCTGCATCAGCGCGACGGCTGGAACAGCTCGATCGGGTTGCCGGACGGATCGTCGAAGACAATCTGCGCACCGCCGGGGCCGGACACGATCTCGCTGCGAAACGTCACTCCCGCGGTACCGAGCCGCTCCACTTCGCCGGCGAGGTCGTCGACGAGCAGGTGAATGCGATTCCAGCCACCCGGTGCCGGCTGTCGTCCGTCGGGCATCGGGCGTGCTGCAGAGCTTGTCGCGCCACTCAGCAGGAGGTGGAGATTGCCGCGGGCGATCTCGGCGAACGCTGCTCCTGCGCTCCAGACGAGCTCGAATCCGAGGTGCGTAACGTAGAAGTCGACGGCTGCGTCGACGTCGTCGATCATGTACCGCACGTACACCGTTCCGTCGTCAGCCATGCGCTTCGTCGATGATGTCAAAGTGAGCACCTGGACAAACTGGGTCGGCAACCAGTCCTTCAGCCCCGCTGAGCGGGCGGCGCCGACGAGCGAGGACGAAGTCGCGACGCTCGTCGCCGGCGCGGCGAGCCGCGGACTGTCCGTGCGCGTCGCCGGAGCGGGGCACTCCTTCACGCCGGTCGTGGCGACGAGCGGGCTGCTGCTCGACCTCCGCGGTCTCGGTGGCATCCGGTCGATCGATGCGGACCGCCGTCGCGTCGTCGTCGGGCCGTCGACCACGATCGGAGAGTTCGGCGTGCCGCTCTGGGCGGAAGGGCTCGCGCTTGCAAATCAAGGCGACATCGTCGCGCAGCAGATCGCGGGGGCGATCTCGACCGCAACGCACGGCTCCGGCCTTCGCCTCGGCAGCTTCTCGTCCGGCGTGCGTCGCGTGCGCGTCGTGACCGCGTCGGGCGACGTCATCGAGATCGGCGAGGACGATCCCGACTTCCTGCACGCCGCGCAGGTCTCGGTCGGAATGCTCGGCGTGATCACGGAGATCGAGCTCGAGGTCGCGCCGGCCTATCGGCTGCGCGAGCGGATCGAGCACTGGAGCTGGGACGAGGCGTGGGAGCGTTTTGACGAGCTGGCCCAGGAGCATCGCCACTACTCGTTCTTCTGGATGCCGTCGGACGACTCTGCTGCGCTGTACGGGCTTGCGAGCGCCGGCGAGTCGCTCACCGATCGGTGCCACGTGAAGATCTACGACGAGGTCGACGAGTCGACGCCGGACTCGAACGAGCCGCGGCGCCGCGTCGGCCCGGCCTACGTGATCTATCCGATGGTGTACGAGCCGAACTTTCACGAGCTCGAGTACTTCGTCCCGTACGAGCGCGGCCGTGAAGCGCTCGCAGCGATGCGGGAGCTGATGCTGGCGAGCCTGCCGAGGTCGGTCTTCCCGATGGAGGTGAGAACGGTCGGCCGCGACGAGGCGTTCCTCTCACACAGCTACGACCGGGACACCGTCGTCATCTCGGTCTCCGGCACACCGGGGACCGACTACGACTCGTATCTGAGGGACGTCGATCGGCTGCTCGGAACGTTCGACGCGCGCGTGCACTGGGGGAAGCTCCACTACCTGACGCGTGAGCAACTGCTCGGCCGTTACCCGCGCGCGAACGACTTCATCGCGACGCGGCGCGCACTCGATCCGGCCGACACGTTTCTCAACGGGCATCTCGCGCCGCTGTTTTCTTAGAGAGGATCTTTCCCATGCTCTTGTACAACAGCCAGGTCTCGGGCAACTGTTACAAGGTGCGACTGCTGCTCGCGCACCTCGGCATCGCGCACGAGCGGCAAGAGCTTTCCGTTGCTGACCGCACGAACCGGGCGGACGTGCTCGGCGGTCTCAACCCGGCGCTGCGTGTTCCAACGCTCGTGCTCGACGACGGCCGCTCGCTTGGCGAGTCCGGAGCGATCATCTGGTACTTCGGCGAAGGGACGCGCTTCGTCCCGGACGATCCGTACGAACGGGCGCAGGTTCTACAGTGGATGTTCTTCGAGCAGTACGACCACGAGCCGGCAATCGCGGTCGTGCGTTTCTGGCTCGCCTACGCGGGCCGCCCGCGCGAGGACTTCGCTGACCGTCTCGACGAGCGGGTTGCTGCCGGCTATCGCGCGCTCGATGCGTTGGAGCGTCACCTCGAGGGACGCTCGTGGCTCGTCGGGGACAGCATCACGCTCGCCGACATCGCGTTGTACGCATACACGCATGTCGCGGATGAGGGCGAGTTCGAGCTGGATCGGTATCCAGCAATCGGCCTGTGGCTCGGACGCGTGGCGGGTGAGCCGGGGCACGTTTCGATCGACGCATGACGCGGCTCACCGGGAGCTCCGCGGTACTTCTCGTGTCGAACATCGAACGTGCCGTCGAATTCTGGCGCGATCGGCTCGGCTTCGAATGCGTGACGTATGGCGAGCCGCCGAACTTTGCGAGCGCGACGCGAGACGACGCCTCCGTTCTACTCGCGCTCTGTCCGGATCCGGCGGCGATCGTGCCGAACTGGAAGCTTGTCGACAAGACGTGGAACGTCTACATCCGCGTTGACGATGCCGATGCGATCTACGCAGAGTTGCAAGATCGGGGCGCCCCGATCGATTACACGATCTATGACGCGCCGCACGGCTTTCGCGAGTTCGGGACGCAGGACCCGGATGGGCACGACATCGCGTTCGGCCAGCCGCTCAGTGAATAGTCAGCGTGGCGCCGACGAGCGAGGCCGCGCGGACGCGTACCCGCTCCCCCCGCACGAGCGTCCCGCTCCAGCGGAAGTAGCCGGCCGCACTTGCGTGCACGGTTGCAATCGTCTGCCAGCCTGACCCGACCTGCTTTTCGATCCGCGCCGTCGATCCGGCGGTCGGTGCGCGCAGTTGGCCCCAGAGTGTCGAGCGGGAGATCTGCGCAAGCGGCAGTTGGAACGCGGCATACGCCGGCTTGACGGCGTTCGTCAGCGTGACGAGCCCACTCTGGAAACGCGCGATGTCCGGCTCGTCGCGGTAGAGGAAGTGGATCAGCATGTCGACCTTCGGCGTGCGGTACGCCACGTAGGCGCCTTCGGCCACGTAGCGCGCCTGCAGCGCGAGTGGCACGCCGAGGAGGTGGTCAGGCGGGCTGCTCTGGTAGCCGTACTCGGTCAGCCAGATGCGCGCGGTCGGGAAGTCGCGGCCGACGAGCGAGACGAAGTGCCCGATCGTCGCCATCGTCACGGTCGTGCAGTGACCGCAGCCACCGGTCAGCGGCGTCTCGCGCTTCGGATCGAGAGGGTAGGGGTTATGCGCATACGCATCGAGGCGCGCGTGCGCCGCGTGCATCCCTGCGAGCCACGCAAGAGGTGAGACGCCGCCGGTCGAACCACGCGGTGCAGTCCCGCCGCCCGCGACCAGTGCACCCCGGATCACACTGTGAATCGCCGCGTACGCAGGGTTGAGCAGCCGCACTGTGTAGATGGGCGCGGTCGTCGGGCGCAGCCAACGCACCTGATTCGGCTCGTTCCAGATCACCCAGCGCCGCACCCACGGGTACTGGTGCGCCGCCGCCGACGCGAACGCGCCGAAGGTGTCGCTCGTCGTCGGAACGTAGTTGGACGCTCTGCCGCCGTTCGCCCAGCCGGGTGTCCCGACGAGTTGGAGAACGACCTCGATCCCGTGCTGTCTCAGACCGTCGAGCACGGGATCGGTTGCAGTCCAGTTGTATGCGGGATCGGATGGGTCGGTCGGCGCGGTCGGTTGCGTGCGCGCGATCCGGTCCCAACGAAGAGTGAACCGCACGACGCGCACCCCGAGCACGTCGAGCTTGGCGAGCCGCGAGTCGAGTGTGCCGGGCCCGCTGACGAGCCAGGCGTCGTCGGTGAGCCCGAATTTGACGCCCGGCGCGGCCGGGGCCTGTGGGGCCGCTGCAAGGGTCAACACGACCGCGGTCAGGAGCAGAGGTATCCGGCGCATCAATGGAGGTTGTGCAGGTGGCGACGATGCCAAACCTGGAAACGCGTGTTTTCACACTTTCGTGACAGTCCCGTTTCCCACGCGTTGCGGTTCCAGGGCTACCGTCGCTCTATGACCAAGACCGCCACACCGTGGGGCCCGGCAACGCTCGTCGAGCAGCTTCGGCTCCCCCAGCAGGCTGGCGACAAGCGCTTCGCCTCGGTCGTCGAGCTGCTCGAGAACGACCGTGGCGAACGCCTCGTGCGCTTCGCCTATTCCACCGACGGGACGACCCGGCGCGGTCCCGTCACCTTGCGTGAGCGCGACGTCGCGCGCCTGCACAAGGAGCTCGCGAAGAAGCCGGCGCTTGCGGATGCGCTCGGCGATGCCTTCGACGCGGAGGGTGGTGCCTAGACGGCGGCCGCGACGGACAGCCGAGCAGCGTCGACCAGCGAGCCGAGGATCAGCGCGCCGTCGGTGGAGCCGAGCAGCGGGTCGACTGCGTGCTCCGGGTGCGGCATCAGCCCGAACACGTTGCCGTCTGCGTTCAGCACCCCGGCGACATCGGCCACGGCTCCGTTCGGGTTCGCGTCGGCTGCGTAGTGGAGCAGCAGCTGCCCGTTCGCGGCGAGCTCGGCGAGCAGTCCCTCGTCCGCGAACCAGCAGCCGTCGCCGTGCTTCAC
>JAYUEQ010000328.1:0-13321 GCA_043739205.1 Thermoleophilia bacterium | reverse complement strand
CCCGGCCGGCACGTTGGTGCACGTGCCTGCGGAGACATTCCGAGAGGCAACCGCCGTCGAAGCCGGAACGATGATCCTCGCGATGGGGGCGACGATCGGTGAGGCGTTCGTCCCCCACGGCTGGGAGGAGGTGCACATCGCGTTCGCGAAGCTTGACGCCGGCGACGCGGCGGGAGGGCGCGCGATCATGGAAGAAGGGCTGTCGCAGACGGACGAGCCCTGGGGCAGGCACTACAACGTCGCCTGTTACCTGGCGCTCGCGGGCGAACACGATGCCGCATTCGAGCACCTCCGCACGGCGATGGAACTCGATCGCGGGAAGGTGATGAAGTGGCTTCCGCACGACACCGATCTCGACCCGTTGCGGACCGACCCGCGCTTCGAGGAGCTCGCGGTATGAGCGTCGCACACGTCGACGAGCTCGATCGGATCGAGATGGCGGATGGATTCGTCTGGCGTCCGATTCGCCGCCACTTCGACATTCGTGCTTTCGGCGTCAACGCCTATAGCTCGACCGAGGTCGGCGGGCAGATCGTGGAGGAGCATGCGGAGACGCAACTCGGGCACGAGGAGATCTACCTCGTGCTGCGCGGACGCACGCGCTTCACGATCGACGGAAACGAGCACGAGCTCGCCGCGGGGCAGCTCGTCTTCGTGAGCGACGCGCAGCTTCGCCGCGGCGCGGTTGCACTCGAAGCGGACACGGTCGTGCTTGCGCTCGGCGGCAAGCCCGGAGAGGCGCACGTCGTCTCGGCGTGGGAGGCGATGTTCGCGGCCGTTCCCGCCTCGCGCGCGGAGGACTGGCCCGAAGCGATCCGCATCCACGTCGAGGCGCTCGACGAGCAGCCCGACAATCCCGCCCTGCTCTACAACCTCGCGTGCATGGAAGCCCAAGGCGGACGCCACCTCGACGCGCTGTTGCACCTACGCCAGGCGGTCGACATCGATGCAAAGTGGGCGGAGTACGCGCGCAACGACTCGGACTTCGCAGCGATCAAACGCGAGCCCGGCTTCCCGGCGTAACTACTGTCCGTCGATACCGACGACCTCGGTGCCACGGTCCTGCCAGTGGTCGACGACCGGCAGTGTCAGAAAGGCGGCGCCGAGACCGGCGACGAGCGTGCCGGTGAGTAGGAGTTGACGCGCGCGGCGGCCGCCCGACGGGTCGCGACGCCACCAGTCGGCGGCAAGCAGGCGCGGCAACCTCAGCGCCCGGGTGAGCACGTGGATGGACATCGCGCCGACCCACACGATGAAGCTCAGCTTGTGCAGCCCGAGCAGCAATCCCCGTTGCCCGAGCGCAGCGGCGGCGATCCCGGTGGCAAACAGTGAGATCGTCGAGAGGACGAGAACCGGCGCAACAATCAACCGGATGAGTGCCGCCGGCGGCCCACGACGGACGTACTCCGCGCTGCCGCGGTAGTAACGGGTCATCTTCCAGCCCGTGCTCGCGAGCTTGAGCAGGATCGGCGGAATCAGCAGGAGCCCGAGGAAGATGTGCGGCTTGAGGAACTGCTGGATCCCGAGCAACGTCAAGCCTTCGAGCGCGAGCAGAACGAGGAGCACCGCAGCGGTTGCGGCTGTCAGGCGCTCGTTTCCGTCACTGCCACCGGCGAAGAGTCGACGCATCGGTCTATTCGTAGCGAACGAGACCTGAACGCCACCTAAGAGCGTCTGTCGCCTGGTAGCCGCACGCCGCCCGCCAGCGCGCGGAAAGACGGCACCGGGTCTGACTCCGGCCGGGCCACGAGCAGCACGGCGCCGAAGTCGTCGAGCGGGTTGAGCGCGTCGACGAGCAACTGCAGGCCTACCGCGAGCGCAAACGCCTTGTGCGCCTGCGGGCCGCCGAATGGCACCAGCTCCTCCGGACGAGCGCGCCCGGCGAGCACGTCGCCGTGCGTGACTGCGCCCATCGAGACGTCACTGACGATCGGCCGGCCGTCACTCGACGGAATCGCGATCGCGAGTGGATTCGTCCCGACGAGCTGCGCACCGCCGTTCGGATGTGCGAGCCGGCGCGGGGAAGTGGCGGTGAGCACCGCGACGAGCCCGCCCTCCGCGAGCCGGCGCACCCAGTAGCCGAGCGAACCGGTCGGGAACGTGCGCATGCACACCACGAGGCGCGCATGCTCCGGCGGGTCGGCGAGCTGTGATCGAACCACTGCCTCGAGTGTCAGGTAGCCGAGTGCACCCTGGCCGTCCCAGCGTTCGTAGCCGGGCGTGGATTCGGTCCTGCGCGTCTGCGCGTTCGTATCTAGCTCGTCCCACGTCTCGAGCCACTCGATCCGCGAGAGTCCGTGACCGATCTGACCACGTGCTTCTGCGTCGAGGAAGTGCGCAGCGAGCGTCTCGACATCATCGGTCCGGAACCCGAGCTGAGCAAGGCGAGGGCGCGCCTCCTCAGGACGCAAAGTCGACCACCGGCCAGCCGCGCTCGGCCGCGATGCGACGAAGCTTGCGGTCGGGGTTCGCAGCAACGGGGTGCCCGACAGCCTCGAGAAACGGAACATCGCTGTAGGAGTCGGAGTACGCCGTCGACTCGGCGAGGTCGAACCCCTCGGCGGCGGCGAGCGTGCGTAGCGCTTCTGCCTTGCCGACCCCGTGGGCAGCACGCAGTGTGCGGCCCGTGTACACGCCGTCGACTACTTCACAGGTCGAACCGATTGCGCCGTCGAAGCCGAGGTCGTCCGCGATGTGCTGCACGATCTCTTGCAGCGTGGCGGAAACGATGTAGACGCGCTCGCCGCGCGCGCGGTGGTGCTCGACGAGGCGCAGCGGTTCCTCGTAGACGAGCGGCCGCAGCACCGTTTCCATCGCGTCGCCGACGAGGTGCTGCAGCTCCTCGACCGAGAAGCCGTTGAGGAGCTTCATCCCGTCCTCCGCCGCGCTGCGCACTCGCTCTGCACTCGCTCCGCGCAGCCCGAACAGCACTTGCCAGAGCGCGGACTTGGCGAGGTCGAGCCGGGAGATCAGACCGCGCCGCCGAAACGTGCCGGCGAGCGCGAGCACCGAGGAGCGCTTGATCAGCGTCCGGTCGAGATCGAAGAAGGCTGCAGCGGCCACGCGCGAAAACTAGGAGACGAGCGGCAGCGTGCGCGTGAAGCCACCGGCACGGCTCGCGTCGACCACACGGGCGATCTCGATGATCGCCTGCGCGGGCTCGGACTCCGGATCGCTGACGACGAGCGGCGCCCCCGCATCACCGGACGCGCGGAGCCGCGCGTCGAGCGGCACCGTTCCGAGCAGCGGCACGCCGAGCTCGGTCGCGAGCGCCTCGCCGCCGCCGCTTCCGAAGACGTCGGAGGTCATGTTCTCGATCACCCCCACCACCCGCATGCCCGTCTTCTGCGCCATCGTCGCCGCGCGTGAAGCCACCTCCTGCGCAAGCGGCTGCGGCGTCGTGACTACGACCGCCTCCGCGCGCGGGAGCAGCTGACCCAGTGAGATCGAGACGTCGCCCGTACCCGGCGGCATGTCGATCACGAGCACGTCGAGCTCGCCCCAGTGCACGTCCTGCAGGAACTGCTCTAGCGCACGGTGCAGCATGGGGCCGCGCCACATCACCGGCTGGTTGTCGTCGAGAAAGAACCCGATCGACATCAGCCGCATGTCGTGCGCGACAGGTGGGACGATCATCTTGTCGACGACGACGGGCTTCTGGTCGATGCCGAGCAAATGCGGGATCGAGTGCCCGTAGATGTCTGCGTCGAGCACGCCAACTTCATGACCCTGCGCAGCGAGCGCCGCTGCGAGGTTCACGGTCAGCGTCGACTTGCCGACGCCGCCTTTACCGGAGGCGACAGCAATCACGCGCGTCTTGGGTGAAAGCTGGATGCCGCGCGTCTCCACCCCGCCGCGCAGCTGAGTCGTCAGCGCCGCACGCTCATCCGGTGACATGACGTCGAAATGCAGCGTCACCGACGCGACATCCGGCAGCGTGCCGACGTGCTCGGCCACCTGATCCTCGAAGCTCGAGCGAAGAGGGCACCCGACCACGGTCAGGGCGATCGTCACGCTCACATCGGCGCCGTCGATCTCGACCGCGCGGACCATATTCAACTCGGTGACAGGCTTGCGCAGCTCCGGGTCGATCACGCGGCCGAGCGCCCCAAGGATCTCGTCGCGTGTGGGCATGGGGCGAGGGTAGCGGAGTGGGTTAGCCGGCCACGCCGTTTCGGGGATGCCGCTGGCGTTTCGCGACGGCGATGATCCCTGGTGATGACCGTTTTGTGGCATCGGTTCGAGCCCGTCACGAGGGCTCTACTCGACCTTGCCCTTGTTGGCTGCCTCGTCCTGCTCTGGATCACGGGGGCCACACCCTTGTTGGTGCACGTCGCCTACGTCTTCGGCGCCCTGTCGGCCTTCGCGCGCCCGAGTGTGGCGGGAGTCCTCGTGCGCGGCGGCGCGGTAACGCTCATCGGCACCGCCGCGATGCTCCACGGCCACTCTTCGACCAGTGACGTCCTCGAAGTCCCCTTGCTTGCCGCGCTGGCGCTGCTCTTCGCCGTCTTCGTTCGCAAAGGGCAGCTCACGGAGCGAGCGATCCTCCTTGAGAAGGCGCACCTCGCGCGGCTCATCGACGGGCTCCCTCTGCCGATGATCGCACTCGACAAGGACGCCCTCGTTGTCAGTTGGAATACTGCGGCCGAGCGGCTCTTCGGCTGGACGGCGGCGGAGGCGATCGGAAAGTCGAACCCCATCGTGCCCTCTGAGGAGCGGCTGGACTCCAACAAGCTCTTCGCGCGCATCTACTCCGGGGAACAGGTGCGGGGCGTCGAAGTGACGCGCAAGGCTAGCGACGGGACCGAGCTCGAGCTCGCCGTCTACTCGGCGCCGGTCAAAGGGCTCGGCACCCTCGTTCTGTACGACGACATCCGGGAGCGCAAGCTGGCCGAGCGCGAGCGCGACGAGGCTCAGCGGCGTTACCGCGAACTGGTCGAATCGGTGCCGCTCGTTACCTACATCGACCTGGTCGACGATCACGCGACGAACGTCTATACGAGCCCCCAGGTCGCAGACATCCTGGGCTGGTCGCCGACCGAGTGGGAAACCGATGCGAGGCTGTACGAGAACATCCTTCATCCGGAAGACAGCGAACGTGTGATGGCCGAGGTCAGGTACGCCAACGCAACGCACGAACCGTTCGACTCGCAGTACCGGCTTCGCCACCGCGACGGCCACTACGTCTGGGTGCGCGACCAGAGCGCCATCTTGAACATCGACGGTGAGGAGTTCGCGCGCGGTTTCCTGCTCGACATCACGAAGCAGAAACAGCTCGAAGAGCAACTCCAGCAGGCGCAGAAGATGGACGCGCTCGGGCAGTTTGCCGGCGGCATCGCACACGACTTCAACAACCTCCTCACAGGCATCGGCGGCTATGCAGAGCTGGCCGCTTCGACAACCGAACGCGGGACGGTGGTCTCACGCTGCCTCGACGGCATCAGGACCGCCACCCACGAAGCCGCGAATCTCACCTCGCGCCTCCTCGCCTTCAGCCGGCGCAATGTTCCAGAACGCGAACCCGTCGACCTGAACGCGATCGTTCGAGAGGCCGCCTCGCTGCTCGAGCGGCTCGTCCGCTCGGACGTGCGGGTGACGCTCGCCCTCGCGAATCCTCTCCCGGCAGTCGCGGCCGATCTCGCTCAGCTGAAGCAGGTCATCCTCAATCTTGCGGTCAACGCGCGCGATGCGATGCCTGACGGGGGCGAGCTGAAAATCGAAACGGCCGTCTCCGGTACGAACGTGATCGTGCGGGTGCGCGACGACGGAGTCGGAATGGACGCCGTGACGAAGTCACGTGCCTTCGAGCCGTTCTTTACCACCAAACCGGAAGGCGAAGGCTCGGGACTCGGGCTTTCGCTCGTCTACAGCGTCGTCGACGGGCTCGACGGTCGGGTGTCGATCGAATCCGCAATCGGCCGTGGCACGATCGTCGAGATCGCCATTCCTGCGGCCGACGCATTGCCCGACGAATTGGAGGAGGCCGGAAACGAGGGGGCCGTGGCCACAAGCGGTGAGCGGGTCCTGGTCGTCGAAGATCGCGATGTCGTTCGCGAACTGGCACGTGAAGTGCTCGAGGCCTCCGGATTCAACGTGGTTGCAGTCGCCGGCGGTCGCGAGGCGCTCGCAGTGGCAGCGACGGATGAGCCGTTCGATCTCCTGCTCACCGACGTGGTGATGCCAGAGATGAGCGGACCCGAGCTCGCGGTGAAGCTCCGCGTTCAGCAGCCGTTGCTACCCGTGCTCTACATGTCGGGTTACACCGACGACGTGCTCAGCGCGCATGAGTTGTCGCAGGAAGCGACGGCGTTCCTGCGCAAGCCATTTGGCAACGCAGAATTGATTACAGCCGCGCGCGAGCTTCTTGTCGCTCGGCCGTGGGCGCCCATCCGGCGGGCGAAGGTCGACAGCTCAGCCTAGAAGCGCGGTCGCGAGGCGAGCGCACAGCTCGTTGTTCCCGGCCGCGACGACTCGAGAGCGCCCTACGAGATCGAGCGGCGCATCGGCGAATCGAGCGGAGCCGTCGGGCAGGTCGATCGCGAGCCCCTGCTCGAGTATGAGGAGCTGCGCGGCTGCGATGTCGACCGAGCGCGCCGCTTTCAGCGAGACGACCCCGTCGACGCGGCCGGCGGCGAGATGGCAGAGCGTGATCGCGAGCGAGCCCATGACACGCAGCCGGTGCGCGACACCGTCGAAACGGGCGGCGTTTTCCGAGACGTACGCGGTTGTCGTCGCCTCGAACGACAGGATCTCCAACTCGTCCTTGGGCCGCTCCGTGACGCGCTGTCCGTTCAGGAACGCGCCACCGCCGCGCGTCGCGGTCCACTCTTCGCGCGCACCGAAGTCGTAGACGTATCCGAATACGACGTCGCCCATCGTGTCGCCGTCGGCGATAGCAATCGAGATCGAGAAGAATGGGATGCCGCGCTTGGCGTTCAGCGAACCGTCAATCGGGTCGACAACGACGGTCCAGCGCCCGTCGCCGTACAGGCCGATCTCCTCGCTGACGATGCGCACATCTTCGCCGCGGAAGCGTTCGAGGATCACGGCCTCGGCGGCAGCGTCGATCGCGGTCGTCTCGTCGCCGCCTTCGCCGGCGCCCTGCACCGGCTCGCGGTCGGCGCGAAACGGCAGCTCCTCGAGCACGCGCGCAACGTCGTCACGCGCCGCGCGACAAAGCACAAGCCAGTCGGTCATACAGGATGGAAGAGCAGGCCGGAGGTCAGCTTCGGGAAGAAGAAGGTCGACTTCTGCGGCATCACCTCGCCGGCTTCCGCGAACGACGCGACCTGTTCCGTCGTCACGGGCTGGAGCAGGAACGCCGCTGCTGCGTCGCCGCGGTCGACGGCCGCGATCGCTTCGTCGGCGTAGGCGGTGTAGCTCACTCCTTCCGGCGCGAACGACTCGACGATCCGGGGGCCGAAGTCATCCTCGGTCTGCACGCGGATGTACTTGCCATCGCGGTAGAGGGTCACTCCGTCGCCGGGCGCGTCGACCTCGTCGCCGGGCACGTGGCCGACCGACTGCACGAGGCGGTGCGTCGGAAAGATCTCGAGGCCGGGCGCGCGCGATGAGACGAGGATCGCGAAGGTGTGCGTCGCCTTCGGGTTCTCCTCGCGATAGGCGACAGCGGTCTCGTAGCGATGGTGGCCGTCGGCGATCAGGAGCGGCGTGTCGATCGTCACCTCGCCGGCGGCGACCGGCCACATACGCGTACGCACGCCGCCCTCCTCGACGTCAACCGCGGGCTCACCGGTAGGCCGCGAGAACACCGGCTCCGCGTCGTAGAGGAGAAAGATCGGCTCGAGCTGCGTCTGCGTCGCGCGTAGCAAGCGCAGGCGTCCTTCCTTCGGGCCGGCGTGGGTGCGCTCGTGGGGCAGGATCTGGCGCGCGTCGTACGGCGTGACCGGCACCGAGGCGGCCACGCCCTCACGTGTGCGAGCAACACCGTCGGGGCCGACGTAGTCCTGCGCGACCCACCAGTAGAGCTCGTCCGCGGCCGCGAGCACGCCGCTGTCGCGCCAGGCGCCGAAGTCACCGGCCGCCTGCTCCTCGGAGTCGGGCAGGGTCAGGTGCACGACGTTGTACGGGCTGCGGGCGAGGTAGTCGCGCCGCTCGCTGTCCGAGATCACGTCGTAGGGCGGCGCCACCAGCTCGTCGAGCGGCCCTGCGACACCGGTGTCGTAGCGCAGCGCGCGGAAAGGCTTCACGGTCGGCACTCCTGCAGACTAGTGACGATGATTCGGACTCTGTCGCAGGCCGCGAAGTGGGTCGACAAGGTCGGCTTGGCGCTGCTCTTTCCGAAGACCGACGTCGTGCTCCCGTCGCTGTGGGAGCAGGTCAACGGCGACGCCGGCCGTAACTGGGCAGTGCGCGACGAGGGCGGCGGGTTTGTCGCGTGGACGAATGAGATGGGGTTCCTGTGGGGCGCGAAGGACGAGTTGCCCGCACGCGGGCTCGTGTGCGTCGGGAAGCACGTCGCGCGAGTGGCAACGTGTGTCGCCCCACGACTCGTTCCCACGCTCGTCGCTGCGAACGAGCGCTACGAGCCCGAGGGGATCGAGGCGGACCTCGTCGAGGCGATTGCGGGTGAAGGCCCGCTGACCGGGCCTGCGCTCCGCGAGCGGACCGGCGCCTCGAAGAAAGACGTCGACAAGGGCATCGCCGCCCTGCACCGCCGGCTCGTGCTCACAAACTCGCACTTGGTGGAGCAAGACGGTCCGTGGGGCGCGATCGCCCACGACCTGCTCGCGCGCAAGTGGAGGCTCCCACGGAGTCTTCCGCCGCGTGACGAGGCCAGGCGCGCACTCGCCGAGCTCTTTCTGGCGGCCGCAGGAGACGTCACTGCCGCCGACCTGAGTCCGCTGGGCTGGCGGCGCAAGGAAGCGGCGGCGGTGCTCGACGAGGTGGCCGAAGGCCGGGAGGAGGAGGGGTTCCGCATCTGGACCCAGCGGTAGGCTGGCCCCTGTGACGATCGCCGAGC
Organism: Thermoleophilia bacterium; assembly: GCA_043739205.1. Classification (GTDB taxonomy): domain Bacteria; phylum Actinomycetota; class Thermoleophilia; order Gaiellales; family Gaiellaceae; genus PALSA-600. Next base: position 4,338 of record JAYUEQ010000328.1, on the reverse strand, counting down.
TTGCCGAAGACCGGGTCGTCGAGGCCGTCTACGCGGTCAAGACGAAACGGAAGCTCCGAACCAAGAGCGGCGCCTCCTACCTCGCGCTGGAACTCGTGGACCCGACGGGGCGAATCGAGGCGCGGGTGTGGAAGGACGTCGAACTTCTGGACGGCCGTTTCGGCGAGGGCGACGCGGTGCGTGTGCTCGGGCGGGTCGAGAAGTTCCAGAACCGCCTGCAGCTCGACGTGCGCTCGCTCGAGGCGACCGACGTCGATCCTGCATCGCTCACGCCGACGATCCGGCGCGACGCAGACGAGATCGCAGGCTTCCTCGATTTCCTCGTCGCGGAGATTGCGCACCCGGCATTGACTGCGACGGTGCAGGCGGTGCTGACCGACCGCGACCTCGCCGCGTACCCGGCGACGCCCGAGGACCACCATTCCTACGCCGGCGGACTGCTCGAGCACACGGTCGGCGTCGCGACGCTCTGCCGTGAGACCTCGCAGCTCCACCCGCGGCTGCGGGCCGACCTGCTGCTCGCGGCGGCGCTCGTGCACGACGTCGGGCGCACTGTTGAGCTTTCGCGTGGCCCCGCGTTCTCCGTGACCGACGAGGGGCGCTTGCTGGGGCACGTGCACCTCGGACTGCGGCTGATCGAGGACCGAGCGCAAGGGCTCACAGCTGGCCAGCTCGCGGAGCTTCTGCATTGCGTCGCCGCACATCACGACGCGCGCAGCGCACGTACCGCCGAGGCCTCGGTGCTCTATCACGCGAACCAACTCGACGCGATCGCCGCCACCCGCCGCGTCGATTGACACCGCTGCTCCTGGCGCTCGGCGCAAGCCTCGCGTGGGGCTTTGCCGACTTCTTCGGCCCGCTCGTGAGCAGGACGCTTGGTTTGCTTCCGGTGCTGTTCTGGGCGCAGGTCGGCGGCGTTCTCGCGATCGGGCTTGCGGTCGCGATTCGCGGGCAGGGCCCGGCAGGCTGGGCGGTGCTGTTCGCAATGCTCGCCTCGCTCGGCGGCATGCTCGGCCTCTTCGCGTACTACAGCGGCATGCAGGTGGGCGCGATGAGCGTCGTCGCGCCGATCGCCGGCATCTCCGCGATCGTTCCGGTGATCTTCGGCATCGCGTCGGGAGACAAGCCGTCGGCGCCGCAGATCGCCGGCATCGCCTGCGCACTCGCCGGCGTCGGCTTGGCGTCGATCGAGCACCACGAGGGATCGCCGCGCATCGCTGCGGGTGTCGGCCTCGCGCTCCTCGCCGCGGTCGGGTTCGGCTTCTACTTCCCGTGGATGCACGTCGCGGGCAAAGTCGACTTCTGGTGGGCATCGCTCGTCTTCCGCACGACCGCGCTGCTGATGCTCGCCGCGATCGTCGCGGCGCGCCGTACGCCACTAAGGCTGGGGCCGCGCGACCTCGCCATCGTCTTCGCGGTCGGAATCGGCGACACGCTCGGGAACGTCTTCTTCGCAGCGTCGTCGAGTCACGGGCTCGTCAGCCTGACCTCGGTGCTCGCCTCGCTCTATCCCGTCGTGACGGTGTTGCTTGCGGCCTCGGTGCTGCACGAACGGGTCGCGCGGATGCAGAAGGCCGGGATCGTGTTGACGCTGACAGGCGTCGTCCTGATCTCGTTCTGACCAACCGGAGCGTTCAAGCGATGTGATGCGGCAACCCCCTGCGTGCGCAGGACCGGCATCCCACCGGAGTAGTCGCGCTATGTCGGTGTCAGGCACCGACGGGCAACCGTGCCCGCTCGCCAAGGGTGTTGACGACGCACCAGAACCGCAAGGGGTGGGGAGGCATCGTCACGCATTTGGCACCTCGATCGGTGGCACCTCGATCGGTGCCAGGCACCGAACGAGGCAAATCGTCACGGCAGGCGCGCTAGACGTTGAAGCGAATGTTCAGCACGTCGCCGTCCTTGACGACATACGTCTTGCCTTCGAGCCCCTGTTTGGCCTGTTTCGACGCCTCGGCCGCCGAGCCAAGGGTCACGAGGTCCTGCCAGTTGATCACTTCGCAGCGGATGAAGCCGCGCGCAATGTCCGTGTGGATCGCACCGGCTGCGTCCAGCGCGGTCTCGCCGGCCCGCAGCGTCCACGCACGCGTGTCCTGCTCGCCTGCAGTGAAGAACGTGATCAGGTCGAGCGCGCTCGCCAGCCGGGCGGCGATGTCGTCGAGGGCCGACGCGCCACCGTCGCGATAGGCGGCGGCCTCATCGTCAGGCAGCTCCGCCAACTCCGCCTCGAGCTGCAGGTCGATCCCGCCGGGGCCGTTGACGATCGCGATCAGCGGCTTCGTCGTCAGCGGTTCGAGCTCGCCCGGCAGCTCGCCCGGATAGGTCGACAGCTCGCCGCCTGCATCGACATGCGCGAGCACCCTGCGCAGCTCCTCGACCTCAGCGCGCATCTTCGCGTCGCCCGACTTCGCCTGCTTCTCGACGCGCTCGAGCCGACGCTCGACGTGGTCGCGGTCGGCGACGAGCAGCTCGAGCTTGAACGTCTCGAGATCGTCGTCCGGCGTCGCGTCGGGGCCGAAGCCGCGCAGCACGACGAGCAGCGCATCCACCTGGCGCAGGTTCCCGAGCTGCGCCTCGCCGGCGCCTGGGACGTCCTGCACGCGGATCGTCGCGGGCGTGATCTTACGCGCCTACACGATCTCCGCGAGCGCGCCGAGGCGCGCGTCGGCGATCGGCGCCATGCCGACGTTCGTCTTCCCGTACTCGCCTCCGCCGGTCTTCGTCAGCGCGGTGAAGAGCGATGTCTTCCCGCTGCCCGACGGGCCGACGATGCCCACCTCGAGTGCCACGGCCGTGGAGGGTAGCTAGGCCGAGTCGATCAGGACTCGGCTTCGCGCTTCTCGAGCTGCTTCTGCAGCGAGACGAGCGCGCGATGCTGGAGCGACTTGATCGCACCCTCGGTCTTCCCGAGGATCGTCGCGGCTTCGGCGTTCGCGAAGTTGAAGACGAACTTCAGCGTGAGCACCTGCTGCTGCTCGGGCGAGAGGTCCTCGATCAGCTCGAGCATCGACTTGCGGCCGATCGACTCGAGCGCACCGGCCTCGGCGGACGTCGCTTCGTCGGGCTCGGGCTCCGGCACATCTTCCTCCGGCTGCCAGCGCCTGTTGGCGCGGAAGTGATCCATCGCGAGGTTGTGGGCGATCCGAAAGAGCCACGCGGAGAACGGCGCCGACTGCCAGCGGAACTTCCCGATCGCCTCCAGCATCTTGAGGAACGTCTGCGTCGTCAGGTCTTCGGCGTCGTGGCGGTTCCCGACGCTCACGTGGAGGTAGCTGTAGATGCGGTCGAAGTGGATCAGGTAGAGCTCTTCGAGCGCCGTGCGGTCGCCCTTCTGGGCGCGATCGACCAGCGCGCGCACACGCTTGGACTCGCTTTCCTTCTTTGTGGTCGCAGCTTCGCTCATCCCGACTGTTTCTCGTGCCCTCAGGCGCTACGCGCCTAACCAGGGCTCCTACGCAGCCGCGCCGAACCCGACGCGGCTCTCGCGGGCAAAGCGCTTCACGTAGACGATCTTCGGGACGGAAACGGTGTAGCGCCCGTCCTCTGCCTCGAAGCTGAGGCTGTCATGGGCGCCGCCGAGCGCACGGTCGAGATCGTCGGCGGTGGAGGCAGGGACGTACACGGTGAGCACCTGGGTGCCCTCGAAGGCGATCTCGATTCTGAGGCGGTCAGTGTCTGTCATCGGAGACGAACTCTGCCAGAACGCCACCGGTCGCCTCGGGGTGGACGAACGCGACCTGCAGCCCGAACATCCCGCGGCGGGGGGTTTCGTCGATCAGGAGCACGTCACGGGCCTTCAGCCGCTCGAGCTCGGCGGCGAGATCCTCGACCTCGAAGGCGACGTGGTGCATCCCCGGCCCTCGCTTGGCGAGGAACTTCCCGACCGGCGTGTCGGGGCCGATCGGCTGCAGGAGCTCGATCCTGGAGTCGCCGACCCTGAGGGACGCAGCGTCCACCCCCTGCTCCTCGACGCGCTCGCGATGCTCGAGGATCGCGCCGAACAGGTCGGAGTAGACGAGGATCGCCGCATCGAGATCGTCGACGGCTATCCCGAGATGGTGGACGGTCAGCGCCATTCGTGCTCCAGGATCGCGTAGACGAGCTCGCTCTGCCACTCCCCCTTGACCCACTCGTTCTCGACGAGGTGCGCCTCCAGGCGCAGTCCGAGCTTCTCCAGCACGCGGGCCGAGGCGCTGTTGCGGGCCTCGGTGCGTCCGATCACGCGGTGAAAGCTCATCCCGTCGAAGCCGAACGCGATCAGTGCACGGGCGGCCTCGGTGGCGTAACCGCGTCCTTGATGAGCGCGGTCGAAGATGAAGCCGATCTCGCCCGTCT
>JAYUEQ010000327.1:0-3584 GCA_043739205.1 Thermoleophilia bacterium | reverse complement strand
CCGCTCCTTCCCGGCCTTGATTCGGCGAGGCGCGGAGCGGGAAACTCCCCTTGAGATCCGATGATCCGTTCGATCGCTTCAGTCGCAGCCATGGCAGTCGCGCTCGGCGCGCCCTCCGTAGCGGACGCTCCCGGCGGCGGCCTCCATTTCCGGCTGCTCGCGGCCACCGGTATCCGGCTCACGGATGTCGCCTGGACGGGCAGCCGCATCCTCTACGTCGAGAACACGACGAACGCCGTGTGGTCCGCGCCTTCGGTCGGAACACCACTGACGGCGTTTGCGTCGATGCCGAAGCGGGTCGAGGAGATGCGCTGCCGCGTTTCACCCGGGACGCACGGCTGGCAGCCGGGGCTGATCTTCTGCCACGCGCCCGACAACACGATCTACCGCATCAGCGCAGATGGCCAGAACGTCTCGGTGTTCGCGAAGCTGCCCGAGAAGGCCACCGCGGACGGCGCGCTCACCTTCGACTACGCGGGCGCCTTCGGCTACGGGCTCGTCGCGGCAACGGGCCGCTCGGGAACCAAAGCCGCCTCCGGCGGCACCGTTTACGTGATCGCCACGACCGGCGCAGTACGGCGCATCGGCCGCTACCCCGGGCCTGGCGGCGCCGACGAGATCGAGATCGCGCCCCCGGGCTTCGGCAGCGTTGCACGCTCGGCACTGCTTACGGTCGATCTCGGCCCTAGCGGCCAACTCGTGGCGATGAGCCCCGCCGGCAAGGCGACTGTGATCGCTCACTTCCCTGATGGCCCGAACCCGATCGCCGCGATCGTGCCTACTGCGATCCGGGGCGGCGAGCATGCCGGGCTCTACCTCACCGACACACTCTCCAAGAACGCGTACTACGCGCCAGCGACAGACGTGCAAGCGTATGCGGGCGAGGTGATCGTCGGCAGCGAGCTCAAGGGCCGCTTCTGGGCGATCCGCCCGAGCGGCCGCGGCTACGCGGCAGTGCGGATCCCAACGACGCTCCGCGGCGCGAAGTACAACCTCGAAGGCATGGCGTACGTCTCAGGCTGACCCCGCGAATCCGATTCGGCTGACCGTAAAGGCCACCACCGGGGTCAGACCCGAAGGCCACCACCGGGGTCAGACGCGGGTGATGGCCGAAGGAGACATGCGGCCGCACAACCATGCGCCACGGCGCTTCGACCATGCACCGGCGGCCTCGTCTCGAACGGCCACCACCGGGGTCAGACCCCCGGGATGTCCAAATCGGCCAACCGGCCGGCCAAACCGGCCGTGAGATCGCCCCCCTAGAGGTCAGCTCGTTCGTCTGGGCGAGCGTCCTCTCGCCTGCGCGCCGCGTCGCTCGCCGGTTACGGCTTCGCTGATTGCACGCCGCCGAAGAGCACCCAGTGGCCGGCGTGCCAGCGCTGCAGTTGCACGGAGGCGATCGGGAAGCGGAACGTCGGCGTCGTGTGCACCTTCACGCCGGGAACGAGGAACGGGTTGTTCGCCTCGTTCAGGTGCGTGACGGCGGTCATCAGGCCCTTGCGCGTGAGGTTCTTGCCGGCCGCCTTCAGCGCGTCGACCATGGTGAATGCCTCCGCCATGCCGGCGATCAGGAAACCGTCCGACGGGTTCCCGCCCGGGATGTACTTCTTGATGATCTTCCCGCCGAGCGCCGTGCCCGCATCGGTCTTGAACTGCGGCGTCGCCGGATCTTTGCCCCAGACGATCGAGATCGAGCCCTCGGCGGTCGACTGCGGGTCGATCTGCATGATCGACGATGCCGACGCAACGTCGTTCACATAGATCTGCGGCTTCCAGCCGAGCTTGTTCGCGTACTGGAACGCCTGGATCGCGAACTTACCGAACGCGAAGATGCAAAGCGTATTCGCGCCGCTTGCCTTGAGTTGGGCGATCTGCGACTGCACATCAGTCGCGGTCGGGTCGTAGCCGACTGTCTGCACGATCAGTGTGTGCGCCTTTGCACCGAGACCCCTGCGAAAACCGGCGAGGAGATCCTTGCCGTAGTCGTCGCTCTGGTAGAGAACAGCGACCTTCGCCTTCTTGGCGTTCGTCGCAAGGATGTGCTTTGCGTACAGCTCGGCCTCCTCGCCGTACGGCGGCAGATAGCCGATCGTCCACGGGTACTTCACGTAGTCGCGACCGAACGTCGTCGCGCCTGACGCGGAGAACACCGTCGGCACACCCGCGGCATTCGCATAGTCGCGAATCGCAAGATTGCCGTTCGTGCCGACGACGGAGAACAGTGCGAAGACGTTGTCCTGCTGGATCAACTGGCGCACGTTCGCCACCGTCGTCGATGGGTTGTAGGCGTCGTCGAGGTACTTGAAGTCGATCTTCCGGCCGTTGACGCCGCCGCGCGCGTTGACGTACTTGAAGTACCCCTCCGCGCCACGCAGGACGCCGGCTGCCGCGGCTGCCTCACCGGTCAGCGGGCCGCTCGAACCGAGCGTGATCGTGGTCGCCGACACCCCAGGCGTCCCGTTGGTCGAGGCGCTCGCGATGCCCGCGACGAGCAGAGCGGCGAGAGCAATGGCACAGAGATACCTCGTCATGAGGCCCCAAAGTAGCGGCGATTCGCGAGCTTTGACGCAGTGCGGAGGACGACCGGCAGCACGAGCATCAGCGCGACCAGCACCAGCCCGAAGAAGAGCGTCGTCGGCCCTGCTTGCTTCGTGTCGACGTGCGGGATCAGGCCGACGATGTCCGGCAGGAACTGGATCAGGAGCGCACCGAACACCGCTCCCCAGATCGAGCCGAAGAAGCCTACGACCGCACCGACCAGCAGGTACAGCGAGAGTTGGATCGGGAACGTATCGGGCGCCACGTAGGCGACGTTGATTGCGAACAGCGCGCCCGCGACGCCGGCGAACGCCGCCGAGACACCGAACGCGAGCACCTTGTACTTCGCGCGATTCACGCCGTAGGCGACAGCCGCGAGCTCACTGTCCCGGATCGCGCGCAGCGAGCGTCCGAAACGCGAATCGAGCAGCCACCACGCGATCAGGAAGCCGACCGCGCCGACCGTCCACGTCAATGCGTACAGCCACTGGTTGTTCGTCAGTCCCCAGATGCCGACGCCGTGACCGGTCTGAGTGGGCTTTCCGAACAATGTGATCCCCGTCGAGCCGCCCGTGAAGTGGTCGAATTTCTTGAGGATCGTTGGCAAGACGACTGCGATGCCGAAGGTCGCAAGCGCGAGATAGAGGCCCGAGAGCCGAAGCGCCGGCACGCCCGCAAGCAGGCCGATCACACCGGCGACGCCCGCGGCGATCGGGATCGTCCAAACGTCGCGCACGCCGTGGTTCGCCATCAGGATCGCCGTCGTGTACGCGCCGACGGCCATGAACGCGCCGTGCCCCAACGAGATCTGCCCACTGTGGCCGGTGAGCACGTCGAGCCCGAGGATCGCAATGAAGTACGCACCGACCGTCGCGAGCTGCACCGTCCGGAAGTCGCTGAGGACGAACGGCAGCACGACGAGCAGCACGACAGCGATCCCGAAAGCGGTCAGCTTGAGCCTCATACGCGCCTCAGGCTCGCTCGTCCGAACAGGCCCGATGGGCGCAGCAGCAGGACGCCGAGGATCACGGCGAGCGCCGTCGCGA
>JAYUEQ010000326.1:0-2911 GCA_043739205.1 Thermoleophilia bacterium | reverse complement strand
CTTGGGAAGGGGCTGGACGCCCGCGGCACGAGGGTTTCGCCGCGGGCGCCTCTTCGCCGTCAGCCCCCGTTGTCGGCTCGCGCCGACTCCAGGCGGCTTGCCAACGGGTCCTCGCCCGTCAGCAATCTGAACGCCACCGGGATCTGCCGCCGCCTCGGAACACCAAGCTTCTGCCGGAGCACGTCGCAGTGAGCTTTGGCTGTCCTTGGCGAGATCCCGAGCACCATCCCAACCTCGTCGTTCGACAAGCCCTGCGCAATCAACTCGACGACTTGCCTCTGCCGCGAGGTGATGCCGGACGGATCACGTAGTGCCTGCATGACATCGAGAGTAGGGCCGCCGCGAACTGCGAGCTATCGGCCGAAGGGTGTATCCGGGTCAGGCTCGAGCGTGGGCGCGACGGCCGATGAACGACGCCTCATGTCCCCGCGCATTCGCAGCGCTAGCCTCGTCGTCGTTGAGCGCGCCGATGCGCAGCAGCAGCTCGAACTCGTCACGCAGGTGTGTCCGCATCATCTCCGGGCCGTCCGTTGCGATCGTGAACGGCACGCCGTGCTCGACGAACGTGCGGAAGATCGCGCGCACCGCATCCTCGTCGGCGAGCGCTTTCGTCAGCAGGTTCGATGTCGGGCAGATCTCGAGTGTGATGTCGGCGGCGCGGATCGACGCCATCAGTTCCGGGTCGCGCGCGGCGAGGATGCCGTGGCCGATCCGGTTCGGGCGCAGCGACTCGACGACCTCGCCGAGCTCCTCGATGCCGTACTGCGCTCCCTCCTCGCCGCAGTGGATCGTGACGCCGAGGCCGGCGTCGCGTGCGAGCTCGACGTGGTCGCGGATCTGCGTGTAGTCGTAGCGCGCGCCGCCGGGACGCGGGCCGGCGATGTCGACGCCGACGATCCCGCGCGGCGCGTAGCGGATCGCCTTCTCGATGATCACCATGTTCTGGTCGGCGGTGAACGTGCGGTCCATCATCAGGATCAGCCCTGCGCGCACCTGCGGGTACTCGAGCGAGGCGCGGTCGAGTCCGCGGATCGCGGCGAGGATGATGTGGTCGAGGTCGCGCTCGCCGCCGCGGTTGCGCTTCATCGGATTGAAGCGCAGCTCGAGTGTCGTGATCTGCTGCGAGCGGTAGGCGCCGCCGATCGCGGCGTGCACGCTCCGCTCGACCGCGAGCGGCGAAGACTGGATCAGCTCGGTCAGGTGGTAGATCTGATCGAGCGAGTCGAGATCCGGCACGCCGCGCGGATCCGACACGGTGACCATGCGGTCGAACTCCCAGAAGTCGCGCGTCGGAAGCGCCAGCCCTTGCTCGTGCCCGAGGCTCCACATGATGTCCGTCGCGACCGAGCCCCCGAGATGCGTGTGGAGCTCCGCGAGGCCAGCGTCGAACATGGATCGACTCTAGCCTCCAGGCGGCGTCCAACGGGCTGAGCCTGACGGCGCACTAAAGTCCTGACGATGCGTCCCCGGCCCGAACGCCTCCGGCGGCTTCCCCAGCAGTACTTCGTCGCCCTCCTCGGGCGCGTTGCCGCTGCTGCGGCGCAGGACGGCCCACCGCTCGTCGATCTCGGTCGCGGAAACCCGGAGACGGGGCCGCCGCCGCACGTGATCGAGGCGCTGCGCGCCTCCGCGCTCGAGCCGAACGTGCACGGCTACGCGCCGATCCGCGGGCTACCGCGCACGAAGGAGGCGATCGCTGCGCGCTACCGCGACGTCTACGGCGTCGAGCTCGACCCCGAGACGGAGGTCGCACTCGTCCCCGGGACGAAGACGGCGATCGTCGAGCTCGCGCTGAGCCTCTGCGACGAGGGCGACACGCTGCTCTTGCCCGACCCGTATTACCCCGACTACCCATCCGGCCCTGCGCTCGCAGGCGCGAAGATCGGGCTCGTCCCCCTCGAGGCGCCGGAGTGGGCGCCGGATCTCGACGCCGCGCCAGAAGCCGCTGCGCTGTACCTCAACTATCCGTCGAACCCGTGTGCGGTGTGCGCGCCGCCCGGCACGTTCCAGTCCGCGGTCCGCTGGGCGCAACGCACTGGCGGCGCCGTCGTGCACGACGCCGCGTACATGGACATCGTCTTCGACGGTCGCGAGCCGCAGAGCTTCCTCGCGACGCCCGGCGCGAAAGACGTCGGCGTCGAAATGTGGTCGATGTCGAAGACCTACGGCATGGCCGGTTGGCGTGTCGGATTCGTTCTTGGCAACGCGGAGATCATCGAGCGCATCAATCTGCTGAACGACCACAACCGCGTCGGCATCCTCGCGCCGCTGCAGGCCGCGACGATCGCCGCGCTCGAGGGGCCACAGGATTCCGTCGCGGAGCGCGTCGACGCGTACGCGCGCCGACGTGACGTGATTGCCGGCGCGTTGCCGGAGCCGATCGTCTGCGAGGGCACGTTCTTCGTCTGGCTCCGCCTGCCCGAAGGGCTCACCGCCGAGACGCTGCTGCTCGAGCATCGCGTCGCGGTCGCGCCGGGTGAGGGCTTCGGCCCGAGCGGCGCCGGCTGGGCCCGACTTTCGCTCGCCGTCTCCGACGAGACGATCGAACGGGGCGCAGAACGGCTGCACCGCGCCTTCGCGGCGGTGGCCGCTTGAAGATCGGGATCGTCGTTCCCTTCTCTTGGTCGTACTGGGGAGGAGTGGTCGAGCACTCCGAGCATCAGGCCGCCGCGCTGCGCCGCCGCGGGCACAACGTCCAGATCCTGATGGGGAACGACCCGCCGGGGAAGCTGACGCGCTACTTGCATCCGCGCAGCGGTCGCCACGGCGACCTGCCGGAGGGGATCATCCCCGTCGGCCGCTCGGTCGTCGTGCCGGCGAACGGCTCGCTCCCGAACATCGTGCTCTCACCCCGGTCGATCGGTCGCGTCCGCCGCATCCTCGAGGAGGAGCAGTTCGACGTCATCCACGT
>JAYUEQ010000325.1:0-2346 GCA_043739205.1 Thermoleophilia bacterium | reverse complement strand
GGGCCGCTCGCCGGGCTTGCGGCGGCCGCGGTGCTCGCGATCGCGCCGCCGTATCCGACGCTTGCGGCGACTGTCGAGTCGGATCCGTCCTCCACCGTGCTCGCGCTCGCGTCGATCGCGCTCGCGCTCTACGCGCGACGGCGTCCCTGGCTGTGGGCGTTGTCCGGCGCCGTGTTTGCGCTCGCAGTCTCGATCAAGCTATTCGCCGTCGTCGCGGCATTGCCGCTCGCTGCGCTCGCGCTACGCCACCGGCGCGTTCAGGAGGCTGCCTACCTCGCAGGTGGGTTCGCCGCCGTCGTCCTCGCGTTCGTGATCGGCTACCGACACGTCTTGCATCAGATCTGGCAGGGCGTTTTCGGCGCGCACCTGAACGCCGTCAGCGGGCACCAAGCAGGCGCCCAGTCGAACCTCTCGCGCGTCATCCACCTGCCGGATCTCCACACACCGTTCGGCTGGCTCGCGTGGGCCGGGATGGCGTGCGCGCTCTTCTGGTTCGTGCGGCGCCGGCCGCTCGAGCTCTGGCCGCTGTGGTTGTTCACGCTCGGCGCCGCGGCCTTCACGCTGACGATGCGCCCGCTCCTCGACCACCACCTCGTCCTGCTCGCCACCGCGCTCGCGGTGCCGGCGGGCGCGTCAGTCGCTCTGACGCTCGCGCGCGTCCGCGACTGGACGCTGCTGCTTCTCGTCGCGGTCGTCTGCGCCGGCCTCTACCAAGAGCACCACCGTCTCGCGCGGAACGCCGCTCCCGAGCGGCCGGACTACGTGTGGGCCGCGCAAGCCGTCGATGCCCACTCGCGCCCCAGCGATCTCGTCGTCAGCGACATCCCGTCGATCCCGTATCTCGCCCACCGGCAGGAGCCGGGGCAGCTGATCGACAGCTCGATCGCGCGGATCATCAACGAGTACCTGAAGCCGAAGGACGTGCTCCGGCTGATCGACGAGTCGAAGGCGCCGGTGGTCGTGGTCGGACGGAACTACGAATCGAAGCCGGAGATCATCAGCGGGCTCGAAAGCCGGTTCCCGCTCGTGCTCCGCCACGGCGAAGTCACGGTTTACGTTCGCCCTCGTTGAGACGCGTCTCGAGCAGCGCAAGCTTCTGGGCGAGCACCACGTTCTGGTCGGCGAGTCGCGAGATGACCGTCGAGTAGTGCAACAGCACGAGGATCACAAACAGCAGCCCGACGGCGAAGAGCACCGCCGGTGGATAGCCGCGAACACCGAGCCAGCCGGCGATCGTGTTCAGGCCGCCGCGCCACGCGGAAAGGATCACGAGCACGATCCCTGTCGCGAGCCACAGCAGCGCGTACTGCTCGCGCAACCGCCGTGAGCGGATCAACTCGAACACGACGAGGACGAGGATCACCGACGCCGCAGTCGCTGCGAGCGAGACCTTGAGCGGCGTGCCAGCAGCGATCACAGGCGCTCCGCCGGGACGACGCGGCGACGGAACAACCCGACGAACAGCGCGACGAAGACCTTGGCCATGTAGTAGATCGAGCGCAGCGCGGTGATCGAGGACTGACCGTGCTCACGCTCGCGCATCGTGACCGGCACCTCGCGCAGCCGTAGGCGGTGCTTGATCGTCATCACCATGCCTTCCACCTCGGGGTAGTCGTGCGGATAGTCGGCGGCGAAGAGGTCGAGCGCCTTGCGATTCAGCGCCTGGAAGCCGGAGGTCGTATCGGTCACGCGCTGGCGTGCGATCGCGGAGACGATCAACGCGAGCAGGCGGATGCCGACGCGCCGCGTTGCCGAGGAGCGGTAGCCGTCCCCACCTGCGAAGCGCGACCCGACGGCGATGTCGGCCTCGCCGGCAAGGACGGGCGCAAGCACCTTCGGCAGCTCGGAGGGGTCGTGCTGGCCGTCGCCGTCGCAGCGCACGACGAGCTCGTAGCCGTTCTCGTGCGCATACTGGAAGCCCGTCTGCACGGCTCCGCCGATGCCGAGGTTGAACGGCAACTGGACGACGTGCGCCCCGTGCGCCGCGGCGACCTCGGCAGTGTGGTCGACGGAGCCGTCGGAGATGACGACCACGTCGAGGTGCGGATCGAACGCGCGCAACTCGTCGACGACGCGCCCGATGTTCAGCTCCTCGTTGTAGGCCGGGACGATCGCGATCCGGCGGGGCAGCTCAGCCGACACGCGCTTCCTCCCGCAGGCCGAGCAGCTCGAGCAGTTGGCGCGCGCGATGCCGGTAGGTGTGCTCGTCGAGCACACGCTCGCGTGCGCGCCGGCCCATCTCTTCCGCCTGCGCCGGGTCGGCGAGCAGGTCGCGGTAGGCCTGCGTCGCCTGCTCGGCGTCCTCGACGATCAGCAGCTCAGAGCCGGGCTCGAACCACCGCTCGA
>JAYUEQ010000324.1:0-2358 GCA_043739205.1 Thermoleophilia bacterium | reverse complement strand
ATCGTCGTGATCGGCCGTTCGATGAAGCGCAATATGAACGTCGCACGCAACCTCGGCTACGTCGAGGTGCCCGAGAGCGCGCTCGTGAAGCCTGCGCAGCTTGATGAGATCCCGCCGCACGAACAATTGATTCTTTGTACTGGCTCGCAGGGCGAGCCGCTGTCTGCGCTGACGCGGATCGCCTACAACGACCATCCGGCGATCAAGGTCGAGCGCGGTGACACGGTGATCATGTCGTCACGTCCCGTGCCGGGCAACGAGCTTCGCGTGCACGACACGATCAACCGGCTGACGAAGAACGGCGCCGAGGTACTGCACGAGGAAAACGCCGACGTGCACGTCTCGGGTCATGCGCGCGCTGAAGAGTTGCGCACGCTGCTCAGCTTGATCCGTCCGAAGGCTGTCCTGCCGATCCACGGCGAGTACCGCATGCAGGCCGCACACGCGCGGCTCGCTCGTGACGCGGGCGTTCCTGCCAACTCGATCGTGATCGCGGAGAACGGCGACGTCGTCGAGCTCTCGAGCACCGGCATCCGCATCGCTGACCGGGTCGAGGTGGGGGTGACCTACGTCGACGGGCTCGGTGTCGGCGACATCACCGACGTCGCACTGCGTGACCGCCGCCACATGTCGGAGGACGGCGTGCTGATCGTCGTCACGACGCTCGCCGACAACGGCGCGACTGCACCGGAGCTGATCTCACGTGGTTTCGCCGAGAACGACGACGAGCTGTTCTCGGAGATGCGCGACGAGGTCCGCGAGATCGTGCAGGAGCTGCTCGCCGACGATATGCGCGAGATCAAGTTGCTACAGGAGCACATCCACGACGGTCTCGGCCAGCTGATCTACGACCGCACGCGCCGTCGGCCGATGATCCTCCCGGTCGTCATCGAGGTATGAGCACCCCTTTGGGGACCACGCGCCCGGAGTGGGCGGTCGTGATCGCCGAGCATGCGGTCGAGGAGACGACCGCACAGAGGCTGATCGGCCAGCTTGCCGCGGTCGAAGTGTCGTCGCTCGCCTTCTGCCGCCTGCTCGAGCGCTGGGCGCGCGGCGAGCCCGATCCGAGCACGCCGGGTCGCCGTCAGGCTGCGCTACGGCGCGCCGCGGACCGCGTCGAGACCGCGCTCGCCGGTTTGGAACAGCCGCTCGGCCGCTACCTGCTGGAGCTCGAAGCAGACTCGGCGGAGGGGCGCTCGTGGTTCGGCGAGCCGAGCCGTGCGGAGCTCGTCGACTGGGAGCCGGTCCTGAACCGCGCCGGCGTGAGCGTCGAGCCGCATCGCATTGCTGCCGCGTACCTCGAGCTCGCAGTCCTCGTGCGCGCGCTTGAGGGCCTGTCGGCGACGGTGCAATGGCAGTCGACGCTCGACCCGGGCTCGTTGTGGGCGGGCCTGTTCGACCTGCGCGAAAACCTGCTCGGCCGCGCGCTGGACGACCTGCGCGCGATCGCGGCGTAAGACGCGGACCGCGTTTACGGCTCCGACACAATCCGGGCGATCCCGGGCTGGGTTCCTGCAGTGACGAGTGGCCGCAGCGGCGCCCCCCGCAAGTAGTGGTCGAGGAACCGTGTCGTCGCAACGCGGACGACCGGCGCCCAGCGATCGTTCGTCGTGTACGGCTCGAGGTGCGATGCGCCCAGGAGCCAGAGGAGGAACTTCGGTCGCCGCATCAGCTGGAAGTAGTAAGCAGTCGTGCTCGGCGAATTGAACGGGTCCTGCGTGCCCTGGGCGGCAAGTAGTGGCGGCGATCCCGATGGGGGAGCTGTGAAGCCCGCAAACGCCGCGCCGGACAGGATGATCGCGGCGTCGATCCGCCGGTCCCGGTACCGACGGTCATAGGCCGCTGACAGCGCCGCGACGGCACCGTCGGACTGCCCCGCCACGGCGATCCTGCGGGAGTCGACCAGGTGCTTCAGCGGGCTGGTCGGCGCGATCAGACGTGAGATCACATAGCTGAGGTCGCCGGGCTCGTTACCGAGGTCGTCCCGCGACGGCCCGCCCGGTGCGCTCGGGCTTTCGAGCGGAAACGCCGGCGCTGCGACGACGTACCCGGCGCGGGCCCAGAACTCGAGCATCCGCACGTAGTTATGCGGTGTCTCGATGAACCCGTGCGCGAAGACGATCAGCGGGAACGGGCCGTTGCCGAGCCGCGGATACCGCACCTCGGTCACGAGCACGCGTGGCCTCGACGTGCCGTTGTGGAAGTGCGCGCTGCGAGAGCGGTCGACGAAGCGGAACGTGCGAAGCGCAACGGGTGGGGCTGCGGCGTCGGTGGCGGCGCTTGCCGAGGCCCCGACCGTGGCCACAACGAGCAGCGCGACGACGACGCGGGCCGTCACTTGAACGGCACCGTCACGGG
>JAYUEQ010000323.1:0-2922 GCA_043739205.1 Thermoleophilia bacterium | reverse complement strand
ATGCCTTTCCGGTGCAGCAAGATCGTTGCGACGATCGCCGTCGGGAGGATGACGAGCAAAGAGGTTGCCTCCGCTTGATGCTGCGATGCCCCGGCGACGAGCGTCAGGAACGGGATCATCAAGATCCCGCCGCCGATCCCGAGCAGCCCGGCAGCGGCGCCTGCGAGGAAGCCGAACGCGACGAGCGCCGCGTAGAGCGCGACCCCACTCATCGCACGAGCATGAGGATCGAGGCGGCCGCGAGGAAGAGCCCGAAGCCGATCTTGAGCCGGCGCTCGTCGATTCGGGCCAGCAGGCCGACGCCGACGCGCGCTCCGACGATCGAGCCGAGCGTCAGCGCTACCGCGTAGCCGACGCGTACCTGGCCGGCCGCTCCGAACGTGATCACGCTTGCGAGGCTGATCGGGATGATCGCCCCGAGTGACATCGCGTGTGCGTCGCGCTGGCGGTAGCCGGCCCAGAAGACGAGCAGCGGCACCATGATCAGTCCGCCGCCGATCCCGAGCAGGCCCGAGAGCAGCCCGCCGGCACCTCCGATTGTCGCGAGCCGCCGGTTCATGCCGCGACTCTAACCTCGTCCCTCGCGTGCGTACGATGGGCGCACATGGGTTTAGAGCAACACCGTGCGATGGAGTCCAGATACGAGCCTTCGGGTGTCGAAGAGCGCTGGCAGCAGACCTGGGAGGCCGAGGGCCTGTACAACGCCGATCCCGACGCCTCGCGTACGCCGTACGTCGACGCGCACCCGCCGCCCAACGTCACGGGCGAGCTGCACATCGGCCACGCGCTCCAGCTGTCGATCGGCGACACGATGATCCGCTGGAAGCGGATGCAGGGCTTCAATGCACTCTTCCAGCCGGGCTACGACCACGCCGGCATCTCGACGCAGAACGTCGTCGAGAAGGTGCTCATCGCCGAGGGTACGTCGCGGCAGGAGCTCGGGCGCGAAAAGTTCGAGGAGCGCGTCTGGGAGTGGCTGCACGAGTACGGCGGCAAGATCCTCAACCAGTTCCGGCGGATGGGTGCGTCTCTCGACTACCGCCGCACGCGCTTCACGATGGACGAAGGCTACGTTCGTGCGGTGATGCGCTGGTTCGTGCACCTGTACGGCAAGGGCTACATCTATCGCGCGAACCGGATCATCAACTGGTGCCCCTACCACGAGACGTCGCTCTCTGACCTCGAGCTCGAGCATGAGGACACCGACGACACGCTTTCGACGATCCGCTATCCGCTCGCAGACGGCGATGGATACATCGCGATCGCCACCGTGCGGCCGGCGACGATCCCGGCCGACGTCGCTGTCGCGGTGCACCCGGAGGACGAGCGCTACAAGCACCTGATCGGCCGCGAGGTGATCGTCCCGTGGACCGAGAACCGCGTGCCGGTGATCGCCGACGAGCGGGTCGAGCGCGACTTCGGAACCGGGGCGCTAAAGATCACGCCGGGCCACGATCCCACGGACTTCCAGATCGGACGCGACCACGGCCTGGCCGAGCCGAGCTGCATCGGCCCGGACGGGCGCGTGACCGCCGGGGGCCTCGAAGGGCTGACCCAGAAGGAGGCCGAGGAGAAGATCCTCGCGTGGGTCAAGGAGCGCGGCCAGCTCGAGAAGCGCGAGCACTACCGCCACAGCGTCGCCTACTGCGAACGCTGCCACTCGCGCATCGAGCCCCTGATCTCGCTCCAGTGGTGGTGCTCGATGGGTGAGCTCAAGGAGCCTTCGCTGGAGGTGCTGCGCAGCGGCAAGGTCGCCTTCCACCCGGAAAGCCAGCATCGGTTCGCGATCCGCTCGCTCGAAGAGGCCCCCGACTGGAACATCTCGCGCCAGATCTGGTGGGGGCACCAGTTGCCGGTCTGGTACTGCACTGACGAGCACATCACCGTTGCCGAGACGGAGCCGGCGGCGTGTGCCGACTGCGGATCGACGGAGCTCACGCGCGAGACCGACGTGCTCGACACCTGGTTCAGCTCGGCGCTCTGGCCGTTCGCGACGCTCGGCTGGCCCGACGAGACGCCCGACCTCGCTTACTTCTACCCGGGCCATCTGCAGACGACCGCGCGCGAGATCATCCGCCTCTGGGAGAACCGCATGATCTTCTCCGGGATCGAGCTGCTCGGCGACATTCCGTTCACCGACGTCGTCATCCACTCGACGGTGCTCGCCCCCGACGGTCGGCGAATGTCGAAGTCACTCGGGACCGGCATCGACCCGGTCGACATCATCGACAAGTACGGGACCGATGCAACGCGCTACGGGCTGATGAAGAACTCGCTGACGCAGGACGTGCGCTTCTCGTACTCGGCGATCGAGGAGGGCGGCAAGCTCTCGAACAAGCTCTGGAACGCCGCGCGCCTGATCGTGAACGCCTGCGAAGGAGCGCTTCCCGCAGAGGAGCCGGCGTCGCTCGAAGAGCGGTGGATTCTCGCGCGCCTCTCCCAGACCCAGCGCGCGGTCGAGTCGCTGCTCGGGCAGTTCGATTACGCGCACACGATGGACGAGCTCTACCACCTCACCTTCGACGACTTCTGCGACTGGTACCTCGAGGCGGTCAAGGTGCGCCTGTACGACGGTGACGCTGCGGCCCGCGCGACCGCGACCGCCGCACTCGAGCGGCTGCTGAAGCTGCTGCAGCCGGCAATGCCGCACGTCACCGAGGAGATCTGGTCGTTCCTGCCGGCGCGCGAATCGCGGCTGATGGTCGCACCGTGGCCCGTGGCCGGCGACGAGGCCGAGGCGAGCGCGCTCACGCGCGTGCAGGAAGCGGCGACGGTGTTCCGTCGCTCGGGCGTGATCCCGCAGCTCGACGGCGACGAGCGCAGGATCTTCGACGTGGTCGTGAAGCCCGAGCGCGCGAAGGCGAACGGCAACGTCGACGCGGAGCGCGACCGCCTGCGCAAGGAGATCGCCCGCTCCGAGGG
>JAYUEQ010000322.1:0-2515 GCA_043739205.1 Thermoleophilia bacterium | reverse complement strand
CGCCCGAGGAGATCTCGGCGCACTCGAAGCTGCCGCTCAACCATGTCGAGGAAGTGATGGCCGCCGCGCGCGCCGTCGCATCGACCGACATGCCGGTGGGCGACGACGGAGACGCATCGTTCGGTGACCTGATCGCCGGCACCGGCCCGTCGACGGAGGAAGAGGCATCGTCCTCGCTCCGCGACCTGGCCGTCCGCCAGGCGGTCGCGAACCTGCCGGACCGCGAGCGCGACGTGATCGAGCTTCGCTTCGGTCTCGTCGGTGACGGCCCCGCCTCGCTCGAGGCGATCGGCAAGCAGCTCGGACTGACGCGCGAGCGCGTGCGCCAGATCGAGACCGAGGCTCTGCGCAAGCTCGCGCAGAACGAAGACCTCGCCGACGCCGCGTAACGCGACGCTAAACGTCTGATCGGGCGACGGGCCCGGTTCGCCTCGCGAACCGGGCCCGTCCGTTTATCGTGGGCCGACCGTGCAGCACTTCACGGCCCACGAAGAGCTCCAGCTCCTGATCATGCTCGCCGCGCTCGCGGCGATGCTCGTGGCCGCCGCGGCATGGAATCTGCCGCCGGCACTGCTCTTCGTGACGGGCGGGCTCGTTCTCGGGTTCGTGCCGGGCTTGCCGCACTTTCAGCTGCCGCCGGACCTCGTGCTGGTCGCGATCCTGCCGCCGCTTCTGTACTCCGCCGCCTTCTTCACCGGCCTGCGGGACCTGAAGGCGAACCTGCGACCGATCGGCTTGCTCTCGTTCGGGGTCGTCGGAGCGACGATGTGCAGCGTCGCGGTCGTCGGGCACCTCGCTGTGTCCGGGCTCTCGTGGGCCGGCGCGTTCACGCTCGGTGCGATCGTCTCGCCCACCGACGCGCTCGCTGCGACCCAGATCATTCGGCGCGTCGGGGTTCCGCGGCGCATCGTCGCGATCGTCGAGGGCGAGAGCCTCGTCAACGATGGGTTTGCGCTTGTGCTCTACAAGGCGGCCGTCACCGCAGCCGTCGCCGGGACGTTCTCGCTCTGGAATGCGTCCTGGCACCTCGTCCTGAACGTCGTCGGCGGAATCGCCGTTGGCCTGGTCGTCGGCTACGTCGTGCGCGAGGTGCGTCGCCGCATCGACGACGCGCCGACCGAAGTGGCGCTGGCGCTCCTTTCCGGGTACCTCGCGTATCTGCCCGCCAGCGCGCTCGGTGTCTCAGGCGTGCTTGCCGCGGTGACGATCGGCGTCTTCATGGGCTGGTATACGCCGCAGTTGACGACCGGCACGACACGGATCTCGGGAAACTCGTTCTGGGAGATCGTCACGTTCATCGTCAACGCGTTGCTCTTCGCGCTGGTGGGTCTGCAACTGCACGGGATCCTCAACCGTATTGGCGGCCGGTCGACCGCGTCGCTGATCGGAGACGCCGCGCTCGTCGCCGGTGTCGTCATCCTCACCCGCATCATCTGGGTGCCGGTCTTCACCTACCTCCCGCGCTACCTCTCCCGCACCATTCGCGAACGCGATCCGTACCCACCCTGGCAAGCCCCGGTGGTGATCGGGTGGACGGGGATCCGTGGCGCTGTGTCGCTCGCGGCCGCACTCGCGTTGCCGACGAACCTCCCCGGGCGCGACCTGATCGTGTTCCTGACGTTCGCCGTCATCCTCGTCACGCTCGTCGGCCAGGGGCTGACCCTGCCCTGGCTGATCCACGTGCTGCGGCTCAAGGACGACGGCGGCGCCGAACGCGAGGACGCGAAGGCGCGGATCAAGGCGGCCGAGGCCGCACTCGCGCGCCTCGAGGAGCTCGCGGCGGAAGGCTGGGTGCGCGAAGACACCGCCGAGCGTGCGCGAGGCCAGTACCGGTTCCGCGCGAACCGCTTCCGCGCACGATACGAAGGCGTCGACGACGAGGGCGTCGAGGAGCGCTCGCGGCAGTACCAGCGACTTCGCCGCGAACTGCTCGAGGCCGAGCGACAGGCGGTGATCGGCTTGCGGAACGAGGGGCGGATCACCGAAGACGTGATGCAGCGCGTGCAGCGCGACATCGATCTCGAAGACCTGCGTCTCGACGTATAGATGGTTGATGCCACGCTTGCGCCCGCCTGGGAACGGCCCAGACGCGGCGCATGACGCCCGCCTCACCCTTGAAAAGGCATCCTGCCTTTCCTGCGGGCGAGTCGAACGTCCTGCTTGGTCTGGATCCGCCCCCAGACCCACGCCACGTGGCATCAACCATCTAAGCCGGAACGAGCACCGGCGTGACCAGTTCGGGCCCCCGCCGGATCTGTGTAACGAGCCCGACCGCGAACAGGCACAGCAGCCCGGAGGTGCCGAACGCCCAGCCGTAGCCGCCGAACCACGTGCGCGCCGCGCCCGCGCCCCACGCCGCGGCTGCCGCGCCGGCCATGTGCGCCGCGAAGATCCACCCGAAGACAACCCCGACGGACTCGCGCCCGAAGATCTCCGCCGTCAGCGCCACGGTCGGCGGCACGGTCGCGACCCAGTCCAGGCCGTAGAAGACGACGAAGAGGATCAGGCCGAAGCG
>JAYUEQ010000321.1:0-1589 GCA_043739205.1 Thermoleophilia bacterium | reverse complement strand
CGCGCAGCTCATCGAGCGCGGGGATCGGCGCCTCGCGCAGTTTCACCGTCTCCTCCTCGACCCGGCCGGGCGTGTGGATCGCACGGCCGCGCAGCCGACCCTCGACGTAATCGACCGACGAGCGCGCAAGCCCCGAGTACGGCGAGCGCAGGAACGAGAAGAGCTCGCGGCGCCCCCCATCGAGCCACGCATAGCGCAGGAAGTGGAGCAGCGCGTGACCGAGCGGCGTCGCGGCAAGGCGCACGCGCGACTCGACCGCGTAGGGGACGTCGAGCCCACCGAGCACCGTTTCGAGCGGCGCCCGCCACGATTCGACCGACGGCGCGACGAGCGCGATCTGCTCGGCCGGGATGCCGCTACGGATCAGTCCGATCAGCTCGTCTCCGACGAGCTCCAGCGTGCCTCGAGCGCCGGCGCCTTCGAAGAAGCGGATGCCGTCGCCGATCTCCGGCGGCGGAGGCGGAGACTCCTCGAACAGCGTGCGCTCGAGATGCGCGAGCGCCGGATGCGCGTACTCGGCGCCGCGCGGGCGGAGCTCCTCGACGCGGCCGTCCGCAAGCGACGAGAGATCCTCGGCAGTGCGCCCGAGCGAAGCGAAGGCGACCCGGCCGGGCTCGTAGGGCAGCGAAACCTCGACGCTTGTCCGGCCGGCGAGGGCATTCAGCAGCGACCACTCGGCGCCGGTGAGATCCTCGAAGCCGTAGGCGAAGACCGGCTCGCCGTGCCACGCGTCGAGATCGGACTGCAGCCGCTCTGCGGCGCGGCGGCGCAGCAGGTCGCGGTCCCAGAGCTTCAGCCGGTCGAGCTCGGCGCGGTAGCCGGCATAGAGCTGTGCCAGGTCGCCGCCCAGATCCTCGGGATCGAGCATTCCCTGCTCGAGCTCGCCGAGAGTCGAGAGCAGCGTGTCGGCAAAGCCGCCGGTCCTGGCCGAGCGCGAGAGGCCATTGAGCGACGCCGAAGCGAGCGCGCGGCGCACGATCAGCGCGCGCTGCGCGTCCGTTGCAACCGGCCGCTGCTCCGAGTCGCTGCGAATGAGCCGTCCGAACAGGTCGTCGAAGGTCCCGATCGAGCCGCTGAACAGGCAACCCGAGCGCGCGAGGAGGTCGCGCTCGACGCGATCGACGTCCGATGCGTTCGGCACGATCAGCGTGGGCTCGTCGTCCAGGCGCGCCAGATAGCGCTCCAGAAGAAGAGCGACTTTGCCCGCGTTTGCAGGCCCTGCAAGGAGGGAGAGTCCCACCTTCCCATCGTAGAGCCGCCTCAGGACGAGCCCTGGGACGCCTCGGAGTGCTTTTACGCTCTGTGCAGCTTTGTCGGCTTACGCCGATGCGGACGTGGTCGGGGCGACCTTCGGCCTGCGGCCGCGACGCGCAACGGCGCGACCAGGCATCTTGCCGGCGCAGTCGTCGCACAGATCCGCAGCCTTCGAGCCGCGGCGGGCATCCGTATAGGTGACGCGAAGGGTTGCGCCCACCGACTCGTCGACCTCTTTGCCGCAGTTGTCGCAAACCAGAATGGTTTTCCGAGCCACGTAATCGCCTCCCGAAGTGGATTTCCGTCGCAGTTTACGCGGCGGTCAAATACACCCT
>JAYUEQ010000320.1:0-2154 GCA_043739205.1 Thermoleophilia bacterium | reverse complement strand
AACCCCATCCTCGACGCGCGGCGTGTACGCGGCAAGAACACCACGGTCGCTGAGCGCATCGATCACGAGGCGTCCCGTGACGCCGGGGACGGGCTGCTCACGCGCAGGATAGATATCGGTGACCGTCACGTCGTCTGCAGCCGCGAGAGCCTCCGCGAACTCCTCTGCGAGATGCCGCGTGCGCGAATAGAGATGCGGTTGGAACAGCACGCGGACGCGCGCACCCGGGAAACGCTCGCGCGCCGCTGCGATCGTCGCGGCCACCTCAGTTGGATGGTGGCCGTAGTCGTCGACGATCGTTACGTCGCCGTGCGGGTGAATCTCGAAGCGGCGGCCCGTTCCCGCGAAAGCTCGGAGCACGGGCTCTGCCTCGGCACGCGGCACTCCTGCGAGCTCGAGCGCCGCGAGCGCCGCGCCGGCGTTCTGTCGGTTGTGCGCACCTGGAACGCCGAGCTCGCCGTCGAAGGGCGGCGCCTCGCGCACGACATGGTGCGCGGTCGCAAGCCACGCGCCGAACTCGCGCTCGAGCTCGCCAACCGATGCGTACTCGGCGTGATGGTCGAGCTCGAGGTTCGTGACGACCGCGATCTCCGCCGGCAGCGAGAACACAGTGCGGTCCGATTCGTCTGCCTCGACGACGAGATAGCCCTTGCCGAAGCCTGCGTTCGATCCGAGCTGCGGCACCGGTGCGCCGATCAGCCACGCGGGATCGCGTCCGGTCTCGTGGAGAACGAACGCGATCATCGCCGCGGCCGTTCCTTTCCCGTGCGTCCCCGCGACGACAATCGACGGTCGCGCCGAGACGAGCTCGCGCAAGAACTCAGCGCGTCGCATGCCGGGGACCGATGGGTAGGCCGAGGAGACGACCGCCTCCCAGCCTTCCGGTATGACCGGGTCTGCGCCGATCTCGAGCGGCACATCGCCGAGCTGCGCGAGATACGGCGTGCGCACCCGGTCCCACCCCCCAACCTCCGCGCCCCACGCGCGCGCGAGTTGCGCGTAGGCGCTCAGGCCCGCGCCACCGATGCCGACGAACCAGAGCTTGCGGCCGTTCACCTTCGTGCCATCGCGACGAGCTCGTCGGCGATCTCGGCCGCAGCGTCAGGCCGCGCCGCGCGCATCATCGCGTCGCTCATCTTGTGGCGCCGCTCGGGATCGTCGAGGAGAGAGCGCACGAGATCCGGGACATCTGCAAGCTCGAGCTCGCGCACCATGATCGCGCCACCTGCGCGCACAAAATGCTCGGCGTTCAGCGCCTGGTGGTCCCCGGTCGCGAAGGGATACGGCACGAAGATTGCTGGACGACCCGCAGCTGCGATCTCCCACACGCTCGAACCGGACCGCGCAAGCACGAGGTCGCACGCAGCCAGAGCGGCGGCGAAGCGATCGGTCTCGTCGATCACGCGGTAGTCGGGCCGGTTGACCCGCCTCCTCACGAAGTCGTAGTCGCGCTTCCCGGTCTGGTGCAGGATCGCAGGCCCTCGCTCACCCCACGTCTCGACGACGAACTCGTTCAGCGCCCGGGCGCCTGCGAGTGCGCCGAACACGCCGAGCACGACGCCGTCGCGCGGCAACTCGAAGACCTCTCGCGCTTCTTGCTGTGAGACGGGATGGGCACGTGACGGGATCGGCCGCCCGACGACGCGCACCTTGCCGCCGTAGCGCGTCTCGATCGGATAAGAGAGAAACAGGCGGCGCGCGAACGGCGCGGCGAGCCTGTTCGCGAGACCAAGGTGCGCGTCTGCTTCAGTCAGCGCCGTCGGGATCCGAAGCGTCGCGGCCGCGAAGACCATCGGGCCGGCGACGTATCCGCCGCCGCCGAGCACGACGTCAGGGCGACGGGCGCGCAGGATCCGTCGGCAGGCGCGCGGCGCCGCTCCCGCAAGCAGCAACGACCGCGCGAGCGCGAGCGACGGCCTCCGCGGGAAGCCGGCGATGCGAAACGTGTCGAGCTCGTAGCCGGCTTCAGGAACCAGACGCGCTTCGACGCGATCCGGCGACCCGGCGAACGTCACGTGAACGCCGCGCTCCGTCAGCGCGTCCGCTATCGCGAGCGCGGGCAGGACGTGTCCTGCCGTCCCCCCGGCCGCGATCAGACACCGAAGCTGTCGCTGTGCTTCCACGTTGAGCGATGTTAAGGAGAATCCCGACTCC
>JAYUEQ010000319.1:0-11484 GCA_043739205.1 Thermoleophilia bacterium | reverse complement strand
TCGCTGCCCATGTAGACGATGCACTCGAGGC
Organism: Thermoleophilia bacterium; assembly: GCA_043739205.1. Classification (GTDB taxonomy): domain Bacteria; phylum Actinomycetota; class Thermoleophilia; order Gaiellales; family Gaiellaceae; genus PALSA-600. Next base: position 11,453 of record JAYUEQ010000319.1, on the reverse strand, counting down.
CGAAGCGCGCGCAGACGGTCGCCGTTGCAACGCCGTGCTGCCCCGCGCCGGTCTCGGCGATGATCCGCTTCTTGCCGAGCCGCTGCGCGATCAGCGCCTGACCGACGGCGTTGTTGATCTTGTGCGCGCCCGTGTGCATCAGGTCCTCGCGCTTCAGGTACATGCGCTGGTCGGGCGCAAAGCGCTCGACGCGCGTGAGCGGGGTGGGGCGACCTGCGTACGTCGTCAACAGGTGATGGAGTTCGGCGCGAAACGAATCGTCCTCGCGCAGCGACGCCCACGCCGACTCGAGCTCGTCGAGTGCCGGGATCAAGGTCTCGGGGACATAGCGCCCGCCGTACACGCCGAAGGTCTGACTTACGCTCATCTGGCTGCCTCCACCCATTTTCGTATTGCGTCATGGTGCTTGATCCCGGGCGCCTGCTCCGTCGAACGGGCCGAGTCGACCGCCCAGGGCCGAACTTCCGCGATCGCCTCGGCGACGTTGTCTGCGCCGAGCCCGCCCGCGAGCATCACCCGGCCGGTCGCTGCCTTCGCTCGCTCGAGGTGCGACGGGTCGCGTTCGCCCCACGGGAGATCGACGACCGAGCCGACCTGGACGCCGTTTCGGAGTAGCACGGCGTCGCGCGAGCGGTGACCGTTCTCGCGACCGTAGAGCTGGACGAGGTCGGCGTCGGTCTCTTCGGCCTCACCGACGAAGACGGCGACGCGCAGCACGGTGTCGGGCGCATTCAGCAACGCCTCGGCGCGGCGCGGACTCTCCGCGGCAAGGATGAAGCCGACCATGTCGACGCCGGCTTCGACCGCCGCATCGACGTCCTCTTGACGCGTGAGGCCGCACACTTTGACGAGCGGGCGCGATACGAGCTCGCGCAGCTTCTCGCCCGGATCGGCCGCGCGCATCAGTGTCGAGCCGACGAGGATCGCGTTTGCGCCCGCGAGCTCGGCGGCCGCGGCCTGCGCGCGCGTTGCGATCCCGCTTTCGGCAATCACGATGCGGTTCTTCGGTGCGCTCGCCACCAGCTCGAGCTGCGTGCGGCGATTGATCGAGAAGTCCGAGAGGTCGCGGGCGTTGATCCCGATCACCGGCGCTTCCAGTCGCGCGGCGCGGGCGAGCTCCTCGGCATCGTGCGCCTCGACGAGCGTGTCGAGGCCGAGAGTGCGGGCGACGTGCAGCAGCGCCGTCGCCGTCGGATCGGTGAGGTCGCGCAGCAAGATCAGCACCGCATCCGCTCCTGCGTCGCGCGCTTGCTCGAAATCGGCGGGCGAGGAGAAGAAGCCCTTCGCGAGCAGCGGGAGCTTCGTCGCTGCGCGTGCAGCGCGAAGGTCGTCCCATGAGCCGCCGAACCGCTCGTCGACGAGCACCGACATGGCACGCGCGCCGCCCGCGGCATAGGCGCGTGCCACCTCCTCGACATCACCGTCGGGGCGGAGATTGCCAGCCGACGGCGAGCGCCGCTTGAACTCCGCGATTGCGCCGAAGCCCGGCGCACCGAGCGCGTCCTTGAACTTCATGCCACGCCCGCTTCACGAGAGAAGGCGATCAACTGGTCGAGGCGGGCGGCCGCGGCGCCGGAGTCGAGCGCCTCCCGCGCGATCGCGACGCCCTCCTTCAAGTCGGCGGCGTGGCCACCCGCGGCGATCGCGCCCGCCGCGTTGAGGACGATCGCCGACCGCCGGCCGCCGTTCCCACCGGCGAACACCTCACGGATCTTTCGGGCGTTCTCCTCCGCCGACCCGCCGCGCAGCTCGTCCGGATCGCAGCGCTCAACGCCGAGATCGAGCGGATCGATCTCGCGCCGGCGGACGTCGCCGTCGACGACCTCGCAGACGAGGTTCGGCCCGGCAGGGGAGAGCTCGTCGATCCCGCCCGCGCCGTGCACGACAAACGCGCGTCGCGCACCGAGCTTGGAGAGCACGTCCGCGATCACGGGCACGAGCAGCGGTGAGTAGACGCCGACCACCTGGGCGCGCGCGCCCGCAGGGTTCGTCAGCGGGCCGAGCACGTTGAAGACGGTGCGCGCCGCGAGCTCGCGGCGTACCGGCCCCGCGTGCTTCATGGCCGGGTGATGTGTCGGCGCGAACATGAAGCCGAAGCCGAGGGCGTCGATCGACCGTGCGATCCGTTCCGGCGTCAGCTCGAGGTTGAAGCCGAGCTCTTCCAGGACGTCGGCGCTCCCACAGAGTGAAGAGATCGAGCGGTTGCCGTGCTTCGCGACACCGGCGCCCGCCGCCGCCGCAACGAGCGCAGCGGCGGTCGAGATGTTGAACGTCTTGCCACCGTCCCCGCCGGTGCCTGCGGTGTCGACCAGATCCTGGCGCTTCGGCTCGACCGGGATCACATGCGCGCGCATCGCCTCGGCGGCACCGGCTATCTCGTCCGCCGTCTCGCCCTTCAGCCGTAGCGCGACAAGGAAGCCGCCGATCTGGCCCGGCGTCGCCTCGCCGGACATGATCGTGTCCATCACCCGGCGCGCTTCGTCGCGGGAGAGATCCTTGCCGTCGAGCAGTTGTGCGAGCGCGTCCTGAATCACCGGGCTGTAGCTCCTTCGAGGAAGTTCTTCGCGATGTCCCGTCCGTGCGGAGTCAACACCGATTCGGGGTGGAACTGCACGCCGTCGATCGGCAGCTCGGTGTGGCGCACGGCCATGACCTCGCCGTCGGCTGCGGTCGCCGAGACCTCGAACGCGTCGGGGACGGTCGTCGCGGCGAGCGAGTGGTAGCGCCCCGCAAGGAAGTCCGACGGGAGCCCGGCGAAGATGCCGCGACCGTCGTTGGCGACGAGCGTCGCTTTGCCGTGCACGAGCTCGCGCGCCTGGCCGACCTCTCCGCCGAACACCTGGACGATTGCCTGGTGGCCCAGGCAAACGCCAAGAGTTGGGACCCGGACGGACAGACGCCGCACGATGTCGGCTGTCGCGCCTGCCTCCTCAGGTCGTCCAGGTCCCGGTGAAACGACGAGGTGGGAGGGGGAGAGTGTCTCCGCCCCGTCCGGCGTAATCTCATCGTTGCGTCGGACGACAACCTCTGCCCCGAGCTCGCCGAACAGGTGAGCGAGGTTGTAGGTGAACGAGTCGTAGTTGTCGATCAGCAGGATCATTGGCGTTCCGCGACCTCGATCGCAGCCTCGAGCGCCGCGAGCTTGTTGAGGCATTCCTGGTGCTCGTCCGTCGGATTCGAGTCGGCGACGATCCCGCCACCCGCCTGCAGATAGGCGTGGCCGTCCTGCAGCCGAACGGTGCGGATCGCGATGCACGTGTCGAGCGCGACGCCCGGAACGTGATAGCCGACGACGCCGGCGTAGGTGCCGCGGCGGTAGCCCTCGAGCTCGGAGATGATCTGCATAGCGCGTATCTTCGGTGCACCGGACACGGTGCCCGCCGGGAACGTCGCGCGCAAGAGGTCGAACGGCGTCACACCGTCGGCCAGTTCGCCCGCAACTTCAGAGACAAGATGAGTGACGTGCGAGAAGCGCTCCGGCTCGAGGAAGCGCTCGACCTTCACAGTCCCCGGCACGCAGACACGCGAAAGATCGTTGCGGCCGAGGTCGACGAGCATCACGTGCTCTGCGCGATCCTTCTCGGAGGTGAGGAGCCGCTCGGCGTCGCCGTCGCCACGCGCGGTCGTGCCGGCGATCGGGTTGAGGCTCGCGCGCGAGCCCTCGGCCTTCACGTGCGTCTCGGGCGAGGAGCCGACGAGCGCCATGTCGCCGAGCTCGAGCAGGAAAAGGTACGGCGACGGGTTGATCCGGCGCAACGCTCGGTACACCGCGAGCGCCGATACGTTCGTCTCGCGCACGGCGCGCTGTGAGAGGACGACCTGGAAGATGTCGCCGCGGCGAATGTGCTCCTTGGCCACCTCGACGCGCCGTTCGTGCTCGGCCTGGTCGGGATAACGGACCGTCCCACCGGCTATCACGGGCTCGCTGGGGGCGTCCACCGGTTGAGCTAGCAGGTTCGCGATGGTCACCGGATCGCCCACGAGCACCTCTGCCGAGCCGGTGACGTGGTCGAACCGGAGGAAGATGTCCGCGACGATGAAGCGGCTCTCGTCGACGCGCGGCCCGTCCGCCGGGAGGGGAACGGTGCGCTCGAGCTTCGCGATGTGGTCATAGCCGAGGTAGCCGACAACCGGCGCGCCGAGCTGCTCGGCCTCCTCGAACGAGACGACCCGGTCGCCGCAGCCGACGAGCGAGTAGCGGCCGAGTCGGCCCTGGTCGACCGACTCGAGCAGGAACGAGGCGCGCGCGCTCTCGCGCAGACGGAGGTACGCCGCAAGCGGCGTCAGAAGGTCGGTGTTGAGCTCAGTGGTTGTCATCTGAAATGAAAAACGACCCTTTGCGGGGTCGTCGGTCGAGCGGTGCGGGCTGTTCGGCGCGTTCTCTTACGCGCTCAGGCTCCCGCCCCGCTCATGGCGCCATGCCCACCAGGTCGGAGTCGGGAAGGTCATCTCCTGCAGGGTAGGCGAGCCTGCTTCAATGCGCAAGCCATGGCGGCTCCTGACCTTTTGCTTGCGTTGCTCAACGCCTCGGGACCCTCGGGTCACGAGGAGGACCCTGCGCGCATTTGGCGCGACGCGGCGTCCGAGTTCGCCGAGGTGACCTCGGACACGATGGGCTCGTCGTTCGCCCGGGTCCGGGCCGGCAAAGGTGCACCCACACTCGCGCTGGTGGGGCACATCGACGAGATCGGCGTGGCTGTCACGAACATCGAAGAGAGCGGACTGCTGTCGTTCACGACGATCGGTGGCATCTCGCCGGAGATGTTGATGGGGCAGCGGTTCGAGCTGCTGACGCGCGGCGCACGCATCCCCGCGACAATCTCTCGGAAGCGGATCCAGCCCGAACAGGTGCGCGACCGCCCCCGCCCAGAGCTCAGCGACCTGCACATGGACATCGGCGCCAAAGACCGGGCGGATGCGGAAAGCCTCGTACGCGTGGGCGATCCCGGCGTCTGGGTCGGACCGCCGGTCGACCTGCCGAACGGACGGCTCCTTTCGAAGGCTCTCGACAACCGCCTCGGCGCGTACATCGCGCTCGAGTCCGCCCGGCGGATCGCCGAGTCGGGCGACGCAAAGGTGGATGTCGTCGCCGTCGCCGCGGTGCAGGAAGAGATCGGTCTCTACGGCGCGCGGACGGCTGCGTACGGGCTCGACCCACAGGTTGCAATCGCGATCGACGTCACGCCGGCAACCGACTACCCCGGCGGAGACGCGCGCCGCGCGGGCCCGATCGAGCTCGGGATGGGCGCGATGATCGCGCGTGGCCCGACGCTGAACAAGCAGGTCACGGAGCTGCTCGGAGACGCGGCCGAGGCGGAGGACATCCCGCACGCGTGGGAGGTCTATACGCGTACGACCTCGACCGATGCCGACGAGATCCACTTCACGCGTGCCGGCATCCCCACGGGGCTGCTCTCGATCCCGACGCGCTACCTGCACAGTCCGAACGAGATGTGCGCGCTCGAGGACATCGAGTCGAACATCAGGCTGATCGTCGCGTTCGCGAAGCGTCTGACACGCGACCAGTCGTTCGTCCGCTGATGGCCGGCCGCAGCGTCATCGTCAGCGCGGTCCGCACGCCGTTCGGCAAGCTCGGCGGCGGGCTCGCAAAGCACCAGGCCACCGAGCTGGGCGCGATCGTGATCCGCGCCGCGCTCGACCGGATCGGTGTCGAGGCGCACGAGCCTGAGTACGTGATCATGGGCCAGGTGCTGCAGGCCGGCGCAGGGCAGGCGCCCGCGCGGCAGGCTGCGATCGGCGCGGGGCTGCCCAAGGAGACGCCCGCCGACACGATCAACAAGGTCTGCGCATCCTCGATTCGCGCGATCCAGATCGCGGACACGATGATCCGCGCCGGCGACCTCGACGTCATCGTCACCGGCGGCATGGAGTCGATGACGAACGCGCCATATCTCTTGAAGAAGGCGCGGCTCGGCTACCGCCTCGGCCACGGCGAACTGCTCGACTGTGCGATCTATGACGGGCTGACGTCGACCTTCGACGGACTGCACATGGTGCTGCAGAACTCCAACGTCGCCCGTGAGCTCGGGATCTCGCGTGAGGAGCAGGACAAGTGGGCTGCACGCTCACAGCAGCGAGCGGCGGCAGCGCAGGACGCGGGCCGCTTCGACGACGAGATCGTCCCGGTCGACGACCTCGCTGCCGACGAATCGATTCGACGCGACACGACGGTCGAAGGGCTGTCGGCGCTCAAGCCCGTCTTCGATCCTGAGGGCACCACGACCGCGGGCAATGCACCCGGGCTGAACGACGGAGCCAGCTGCGTGATCGTCTGCTCGGAAGAGTGGGCCGCGCAGCGCGGCCTCGAGCCGCTCGCGACGATCATCGGGCAGGGCTACGTGGCCGACGACTTCGCGTACCTCGCACGCACGCCGGCGAACGCGGGTGCGATGGCGCTCGAGCGCGCCGGCAAGACGATCGCCGACGTGAGCCGCGTCGAGATCAACGAGGCGTTCGCCTCGGTTGCCTGGAACTCGACGAAGATGCTCGGCGCTGACGAGTCGCAGGTGAACGTGAACGGCGGCGCTGTAGCGCTCGGCCATCCGGTGGGCGCCTCGGGCGGTCGCATCGTGGGAACGATGGTTCACGAGCTGCGCCGCAGCGGCGGCGGCCTCGGTCTCGCCGCGATCTGCAGCGGCGGCGGCCAGGGCGACGCCCTCCTGATCGAGGTCTAGTGGCGGATCCGCTGCGCGCGGCCGGCGGCGTGATCGAGCGCGATGGAAACGTGCTGCTCGTGCACCGGCCCCAGTACGACGACTGGGCGTTCCCGAAAGGGAAGGTCGAGGACGGCGAGACGTGGGAGGAATGCGCGGTGCGCGAAGTCGAAGAAGAGACGGCGCTGAGCTGCGCCGCCGGCGAGTACGTCGGCTCGACGCGCTATCCGCTGCGTGAGGGGATGAAGGAGGTGCGCTACTTCCGCATGACGTGCGGCGGGGAGGCGGTGGCGCAGAACGAGATCGACGAGGTGCGCTGGGTCACCATCGCGGAGGCGCGCGCGTTGTTGACGTACGAGTACGACCGCGCGCTGCTCGGCCGCCTGGTGTCTGACACCTCGACGAATCTCGACCGCGTCCCGTAGCTCGAAAAGGTGTCAGACACCTTTTCGCGGTTCGAGCTCGCTCCCTACGTCACCGGGGTGTCAGACACCAGTCGTTTGCGGTAACGCACTTCCGGTGCGCGCACGTCCCACCGCGCTTCCGCTTTCCGGCCGCCGTCGACCGACCAGCCGGCGCGCTCGTAGAACCCGCGGGCGCGCGGGTTGTCCTCGAGCACCCACAGCGTCACCTCGCTGTACGCGGCGCGCAGTTGTTCCTCCGCCTTCTCGATTAGCGCGCGGCCGGTGCCCGTCGACCACTGCTCGGGATCGACGTAGATGGCGTACAGCTCACCGATCCCGGTCTCGTCGCGGCTCGGCCCGACCGACGTGAAGCCGACAACCTCGCCGTCGTGCTCGGCGACGAGCGTCGTCCAACCGGCCGGAGGCCGAATGAGCCGCTCCGTCCAGCGGTCGATCTGGATGAAGCCACCGCGGTCGAGCTCCTCGGCAGGAAAGACGTGACGGTAGGCCGCCTGCCAGCCGCGTTCCTGCACGCGCGTGATCCCGGTGGCGTCCTCGGGTGTTGCCCTCCTGATCTCCATCGTCCGAAAGATAGGCTCCGCCGCGGTGAAGTTCGAACATGTTCTCGTTGTCGGTGCCGGCCAGATGGGGGGTGGGATCGCCCAGGTGGTCGCTGCCTCGGGCCGTCGTGTCTCGTTGCACGATCCATTCCCGGGCGCCGTGGAACGCGGGCTCGAAGCGATGCGCAAGAGCCTGACGAAGCTCGGCGCCGACGTGGAGGGGACACTCGCCCGCGTCGAGGCGGTCGACGACCTCGTGGCAGCCGACTTGCTGATCGAGGCGATCGTCGAGGACCCCGCTGCGAAAGAAGCGCTCTTTCGCCGCGCTGACGAACTGCTGCCCAAGGGTGCGATTCTCGCTTCGAACACGAGCTCGATCCCGATTACGTCGATCGCCGCGGTGACGTCACGGCCCGAGCGCGTGATCGGCATGCACTTCTTCAACCCGGTCCCGGTGCTCAAGCTCGTCGAGGTGATCCGGGCCGTGCAGACCTCCGACGAGACAGCCGCCGACATCGTCCAGCTCGCCCGCGACCTCGGCAAGGAACCCGCGGAGGTGCGCGACTTTCCTGGGTTCGTCTCAAATCGGATCCTAATGCCGTTCATCAACGAGGCGGCGTATGCGCTGATGGAAGGTGTCGCGGAGCCGGAGGCGATCGACACGATCGCGAAACTCGGGTTCGCCCATCCGATGGGACCGCTCGCGCTCGCCGACCTGATCGGCCTCGACACGTGCGTGGCGATCATGGAGGTACTGCACAACGGGCTCGGCAATCCGAAGTACGCGCCGTGCCCGCTGCTTCGCCAGTACGTTCAGGCGGGGCGCCTCGGCCGCAAGACGGGTGTCGGCTTCTACGAGTACGAGCGGCGGTAGGGTGCCGACGTGGACTGGCGCATCTACCACTCGATCAACGACTTCGTCTGGCGGCACCACTGGCTCGGCAGCCTCTTCAAGGCGATCGAGACCTACGGCACGATCCTCATCGGCGTGGCCGCCTTCGCGCTCTGGTTCTTCGCACGGCCCGGCGGAGACCGGAAGTGGAAGCTCGCTTCCGGCTCGGCGCTTGGTGCAGCGGCATTGGGGCTCGTGATTAACCGCATCGTCGCGACGATCCATCATCGCGACCGTCCGTTCATCACGCATCCGTCCGCGCACGTCTTCGGCCCGCACAAGACCGACGCGTCGATGCCGAGCGACCACGCGACCGCGGCGCTCGCAATCGCGATTGCCGTCTTGCTGATCGACCCGCTCGTCGGAGCCGCCTTCCTCGTCCTGGCCGTCCTCATCGCGATCGGCCGCGTGATCATCGGCGAGCATTACCCCGGCGACGTGCTCGTATCCACCGTGATCGCCGTGACGGTCGCGTTCACCGTCGTGCGGCTGGGGCGCCCGGTGATTGCGTTCGTGGTACGGATCGTCGAGCGCGTGACCGATCCGCTGCTCGCCATGGTGTGGCGAACACGAACTCCGGAAAGGTAGGCGCGGGATGGCTCTACGTCTCACGCCCCAGAAGCGCGAGTTCTTCGTCCTCTTCACGCAGGCTTCCTCGAATGCGCGCGACATCGCTCGCGCGCTCGTCGAACTGCTCGACGAGTGGCCCGAGCAGCGGGACAAGCTGCGTGACATACGCGAGCTCGAGCACGAGGGTGACCGGCTCACGCATGCCGTGATCGACCTCCTGAACCGGACGTTCGTCACACCGTTCGACCGTGACGACATGTACCGGCTCGCCTCGGTGATCGACGATGTCTGCGATCACGTCGACGAAGCGGCGGACAACATCGACGCCTACGAGGTGCGCGACGTCCCGGCCAAGGCACGCCAGCAGGCTGAGGTGATCTACCGCGCCGCTTCCCGTTTGCACGAGGCGGTCGAGTTGCTAGAGGGCTTCAAGGACTCGAAACGGCAGCTCGTGGCGCTGCGCGAGCTCGAAGACGAGGGCGACCGGCTCTCGCGTGAGGCGATCGCCGACCTGTTCCGCTCGGGCGCGGATCCGCTGACGATCATCCGCTGGAAGGACATCCACGAGCAGCTCGAAGAGGCCGTCGACGCGTGTGAGAACGCCGCCGATGTCCTCGAAGCGATCCTCGTCAAGAACCGGTAGGCCACTTGACCCTGCTCGTCATCACGATCGTCGTCGCGCTCGCCTTCGATTTCACGAACGGCTTTCACGACACGGCAAACTCCGTCGCAACGTCGATCTCGACGCGCGCGCTGTCGCCGCGGCTCGCTGTGCTGATCGCCGCGATCGCGAACCTCGGCGGCGCCTTCGCGACGACGGCTGTGGCAAAGACGGTCGGCAAGGGCATCATCGACACCGGACTCGCGAACCCGCGCACCGTGCTCGCGGCGGTGGCGGGAGCGATCGTCTGGAATCTGCTCACCTGGTGGTTCGGGTTGCCGTCATCGTCTTCGCATGCGCTGATCGGCGGTCTGATCGGCGCGGCGCTCGTGCAGTCGGGAGAAAAGGGTGTGCAGTGGCACGGCATCGTGCACAAGGTGCTCATCCCTGCCGTCTGGGCGCCGACACTCGCGTTCGCCGGCGCGTTCCTGCTCTTGCTGCTGATCTACTGGGTGTTCCAGTGGATGACACCGGGGCTTGCGAATCGCTCATTTCGCATCGGGCAGCTCGCCACCGGCACCTGGGTCGGGTTCACCCACGGCGCGAACGACGCGCAGAAGACGATGGGCGTGATCGCGCTCGCGCTCTACGCGCACGGCTCGATCGACACGTTCTACATCCCGACGTGGGTCAAGATCGCCGCGGGGCTTTCGATCGCAGCCGGGACCTACGCGGGCGGTTGGCGGATCATCCGCACGCTCGGCCAGCGTGTCTTCCAGATGGATCCGCCCGCCGGCTTCGCCGCGCAGGCGACCGCCGGCGCGGTCATCTATGCGTCGACGAGGTACGGCTACCCCTTGTCGACGACGCATGTCGTCTCCGGCGCGGTGATCGGAGCGGGCGCGACCAAGCGGCTCTCCGCCGTGCGCTGGGGTGTCGCCGGGAACATCGTGATGGCGTGGGTGCTGACGATCCCGGCATCTGCTGCCGTGGCCGCGCTCGTCTGGTTCCCCGTCAAGGCGATCTTCGGATGAGAGTCGGCCTCGGACGTGGCAGCGGCGAGATCTACGCGCTGATCACCGAGGCGGGGGAGGCTGCGCTCGCGGTCTCGCGCGCAGTGGAGCAGCGGTTCCTCGGGTGGCCGTCCGGGCCGTCGCAGGCCGAGGTCAAGGACCTCGAGCACGACGCCGACCGCATCGTCTCAGAGCTCCTGTCACTCACGAACAGCATGTTCGTCACGCCTTACGACCGCGACGACTTGATCACGCTCGCGTTCGCGATCGACGACGTTGCCGACGCGGCCGAGAACGCCGCCGAACTGCTCGGTCTCTACGGCGTCGAAAGCGCGACGAAGCAGTCGTTCGAGCTTTGCGCTCTGCTCGTGCAGGCAACTGAGGAGCTCGCGCTCTTGCTCAGAGATCTGAAGGGCTTCCACGGCACGCGAGAGCGTGTGATCGCGATCAAGGCGATCGAGGATCGCGGCGACGAGGTCGCCCGGGCGGCACGCGCGAGCCTCTTCAAGGACGATCGGATCGACCCCGTGATCGTGATCCGCTGGAAGGACATATACGAAGCGCTCGAAGACGCGATCGACGCCTGCGAGACCGCAGCCCACCGCGTCGGCAACATCCTTGTCAAGAACGCGTAGCGCAAGGCCCTGACCTTCAACGTGTCTTGAATGGACACGCCCAGGGGTCTGACCCCGGTGGAAGCGTCCTTGGACAGGTCCGCACGGATGTTGGGGCTCGGCAG
>JAYUEQ010000318.1:0-23161 GCA_043739205.1 Thermoleophilia bacterium | reverse complement strand
GCTGCGCCCGCAACGACGCTGAACGAGAACAGCGCGATCGCCGGGACGATGATGATCCATGCGCCGAGCCGCTTTGTCCGGCTCGGGGTCCTTCTGCTTGCCGCAGTCCGTTGCGCCGCCGCAAGGCGCCGTTTGTCAACGGACATGTGTGACTCCCCATGTTGTGTGGTTTGTTCAGGGGCGATCGGCCCTCGCGCGCCTCGGCTGCATCCCCGAAACGGCGCGCCGCGACTACCCCGTTCGGTTCAGAGCTGCCAGTCGCCGTCGCGGAGCACCGGCACACGCTCGCCGCCCGCGGTGACGCCGTCGACCTCGAGCTCGGGCGAGCCGATCATGAAGTCGACGTGGGTCGCACTCTCGTTGACGCGTGCCGCGTCCGCCTCCTCGACGAGGAACGGGAAGCCGCTGCCGAACGCGATGTGACTCGATGCGTTCTCGTCCAGGAGGGTGTCGTAGAAGACGGTGCCGAGCGGGCCGATCCGGCCCTTGCGGTCGACGAGCGCGAGCTCGCCGAGCAGGAGCCCTCCCTCGTCTGTCGCGAGACGGGAACGCAGCGCCTCGGCGTTCTCGTCGGCATCGATCTCGACTGCCTTCCCGGCCTCGAAACGGACGCGTAACCCCCGGACGATCGTCCCGTCCTGCAACACGAGCGGCTTCGTCGAGGTGACATGCCCCTCCGTTCGCCTGGGGTCCGGCGTCGTGAAGACTTCCTCCGTCGGGAGGTTCGGCAGGTGGCGCAGGCCTTCGGCGGTGGTGAAGTCGGCGGACCACCACGTCGCGGTCGGAAGCAGGCCGATCGTCAGCTCTGTTCCCGGGCCGCGCAGCTCGATGGCGTCGAAGTGGCGCTCCGCCAGACGGGCCGCGGACTCGTTCAACACGGCCATGCGTTCGTCCCACGCCCGGTTCGGATCCGGTTCGTCGAGGCGGAGGACGTGCTCGAGCTCGTGCCACAGGCGTTCGTACGCCTCGTCCTCGGGCAGATCAGGCCAGACGAGCGAGGCCCACGCCCGGTGGGGCGCGGGAACGATGCACCAGTTCGTGAGGCGGTTGCCGACGATGTCGCTGAGCTCCTTGACGCGCGGGAGGCGATCGCGGCCGACCAGCGTCTTGTCGAGGTCGTCGAGGAGGTTCGGCGCAGTGACGCCGTTCAGCGTGACGCGCGCTCCGTGCTCCTTCGCGTGCTCGGTGAACCTGTCGCCGTACCAGGACGGCACGAACTCCAGCGTGTCAGGATCGGCGTGCTCGATCCGCGCGCGCTTCACATAGGGATCGAAGTAGTTGACATCCACGAACTTCGCGCCCCGGTCGTACGCCGCCGCTGCGACTGCGCGAGCGAGCTCTTCGTGCCCGAGGTCTGCCTGGACGAGCACGACCTGCCCGGGCTGCACGTTGGCACCGTGGGCAGCGAGAGTCGCGAGGCGTGTCCAGCGGTCGGCCATCGGCAGGCGATCCTATAGGTACTCAAATCAGGAACCGACCGCCCTGTGCCGAAGTAGGCAGATCGTGACGTTCGATGCAGCAACTGCCCGCTTCCTGGACGCCGCCGGCCTCTCCGGCGCGACCCAGCGCGCCTATGCATCCGACCTGCGCGAGTTCGGCGCGTGGTTCGGGCCGGACAGCCCCGTCGAAGACATCGACGTGCGCGTCCTCGTCGACTGGGTCGCCGAGCTCGGCCGTGCCCGCGAGCACGGGCGCCTCGCGCCGGCGACGATCTCACGCAAGCTCGTCGCGGTCCGCTCGCTCTTGCGTTTCACGCTCGGCCCGCAAGGTGTGCCGGACGCCGCGCTCGCGCCGAAGCAGCAACGCCGGCTCCCCGACGCGCCGAAGCTCGAGGAGATCGACGACCTCGTCGGCACGTTTGACCCGAGCACCGCACTTGGCATCCGCAACCGCGCCCTGATCGAGCTCGTGTACTCCGCGGGGCTGCGCAGCGCAGAGGCGGTCGGCCTCGATCTCGGCGATGTCGACTTCGAGCAGGAACTCGTGCACGTACGCGAAGGCAAGGGCGCGAAGGACCGCATCGTCCCGCTCGGCGAGGAAGCGGCGCATCTCGTATCCCTGTACCTCCACCGCGCCCGCCCCGAGTTGGCGCGCGGCGCCGAGAACGCGCTCTTCATCTCGGCGCGCGGACGGCGCCTCGACACCTCGACGCTCCGCCGTCTTGCCCCGCACCCACATCGCCTCCGCCATGCGTTCGCGACGCACCTGCTCGAAGGCGGCGCCGACCTGCGGACGATCCAGGAGCTGCTCGGCCACGCCTCGCTTTCGACGACACAGATGTACAGCCACGTCGACGCCAAACGCCTGCGAAAGGTCTACGACGGTGCCCACCCGCGATCGTGAAGTCGAAGGCTTCCTCGCGCTGCTCGCTGCGCGGCGTGCGCCGAAGACGGTCGAGGCCTACCGGCGTGACCTCGCACAGCTCGGCGCCTATCTCGAGAAGCCGATCGCGAAAGCGACGCTCGAAGAGCTCGAGCGCTACACCGCCCAGCTGCGCGCCGACGGACTGTCAGGCGCAACGATCGCGCGCCGCACCGCGGCCGCGCGGAGCTTCTACCGCCACCAGCAGCTGCTCGGCGCGCGAGACGACAACCCCGCCGCGGCGATCAAGCTCCCACGGCGCGCCAAGCCGTTGCCGAAGACGCTCTCGCCGGGCGAGGCGGAGCGACTGATCGACGCAGCCGCCGGCACGCAACCGCGCTCGCTGCGCGACCAGGCGCTCGTCGAGCTGCTCTACGGCGCCGGGCTGCGTGTCTCCGAGGCGATCGGGCTCGAGAAGGCAGGCGTCGATCTCGACGACCGCCTCGTTCGAGTGATCGGCAAGGGCGGCAAGGAGCGCGTCGTTCCGATCGGGCGCCACGCCGCGGAGGCACTTCGGCGCTATCTCTCGCGCGGCCGGCCCTATCTCGACGCTCGCCACCGGCCCGAACTGTTCCTGAATGCCCGAGGCGGAGCCCTGACACGGGCCGGGGCCTTCCTGATCCTGCGCAAGCTGGCCGAGAAGGCCGGGCTCGATCCGCACCGCGTTCACCCCCACCTCCTGCGGCATTCGTTTGCAACTCACCTCCTCGAGGGAGGAGCAGACTTGAGATCGGTTCAGGAAATGCTCGGACATGCCGATCTCTCGACCACGGAGCTCTACACCCACGTAACCGACAAGCGTCGTCGACAGTTGTATTTCCAGGCGCACCCGCACGCGCGCCGCAGAAGCACGGAGGAACAGGTTGAAACTCGATCCACACGTCGAACTCTTGATGGCCCTGGCGTCGGCCGCGGCGTGGCTGATGATGAGGGCCGGACTCGCAAAGAACGTGCTTGAGCTGAAGCGCAAACGGGCCACGTGCCCGTCGTGCGGTCGCCACGACCGCTGCAACTGTCTTTAGGTAGAGCCCTGATCTGGAGTGCACGCGCACTCGCAACTCCACATCAGGACTCTTTACTTCGTGCTCTTGCGCCGCAGCAGCTGAGCGATTTTCGCCGCTGCTTCACGCAGCTCGCGCGGCTGTTCGTCGTTCTCGCCGAGCGAGGTGAGGATCTGGATCGTGTCGGGGCGCGCTGAACCGTTCTTCAGCGCCACCACCGCAAGCCGCCGAACCGCCTCGTTGTCGTCGCTCGTAAGCAGCTCGTGCAGGAGCGGGCGAACGTCGTTCACGTCACCCGGGTGGTCGCGTGAGAGCTTCTCGAGCGCCAGCAGCGCCGAGCCGCGGACTGCCGGGCTGTCGTCCTCGAGCCCACGCCGCAGCAGCTCCCGCTTCGTGCGGAACCGGAACTGGCCGATGGCGCGATAGGCGACCGCCCGCTCGCGGAAGTCCGCCGTGCGTGCCGCAGCCTCGAGCTCGTCGTCCCACTTGGCGCGCAGCTGCGAGAGCTCGCGCTCGTTGCCCTCCTCCGCGAACGCGTCAGCCTGAACGGCCGCTTCCGCGAGCGTGCTCAAGGCTTCACCGGATACGCGCGGCGTGGCGCGCCCACGTAGGTCGCCGACGGCCGGATGATCCTGTTGTCGCTCTGCTGCTCGAGGATGTGCGCCGACTGGCCGGCAATCCGGCTCGCAGCGAACACCGGCGTGAAGAAGTCGGTGGGGATCCCGAGATAGCGGTAGACCGAAGCCGAGTACAGATCGACGTTCGGGTACAGGGCCTTCTCCTTGAAGACGGTGCGCTCCGCGGCATCGGTGATCGCAAACCAGTTCGGCTCGCCACCGAGTTCCGAGAGCTCCTCGGACAACCGCTTGAGGATCGACGCGCGAGGGTCGTACGCGCGGTACAGCGGATGGCCGAATCCGAAGAGCTTCGCCTTTCGCTCGAGCAGCTCGTGCACGGCCGCAGGCGTCCGCTCCGCCGAGCCCCACTGCTCGAAGAGCTCCATCGCGGCGGCGTTCGCGCCGCCGTGCAGAGGACCGCTCAGCGCGGCAATCGCGGCGACGACGGCTGCAGTGAGGTCAGCCCCGGTCCCGGCCACGACGCGCGCCGTGAACGTGGACGCGTTCATCTCGTGCTCCGCGTGGAGGATCATTGCGATGTCGAAAATCCGGGCGTCCCGCTCGCTCGGGCGCTTGCCCGTGAGCATCGCAAGGAAGTTCTCGGAGTGGCCGAGGTCAGGGTCGGGGTCAATCGGCTCGAGGCCTTCCCGGCGGCGCTGCTGGCGCGCGATCGCCGTCGGCACCTGCGCGATCAGCCGGATCGCAGCTGCGACGCTCGAGTCCCGATCGGTGGCGCCCGCATCACGGGCACCGAACGAGAGCAGCGACGCAACCGTGCGCACGAGGTCCATCGGCGCGGCATCGGCCGCAGAGCGATCGACCACGTCCGCAACGGCTTCGGGAAGCTCGCGCTGCAGCAGCGCCCGTGTGAACGCCTCCAGCGCGCCCGCATCCGGAAGCTCACCGTGCAAGAGCAGGTAGGCGGTCTCCTCGTAGGTCGAGTGCTCAGCAAGGTCGGCGATGTCGTAGCCGCGGTACATCAGCACGCCGGCATCCGGATCGATCGACGACACCGCCGACTCGGCGACGACCACACCCGAGAGCTGGACGGACTTCTTCGCCGTGGCGGGCGGAGTCACTTCGCGACGTCGGAGACCGGCCGCGGAGGCGGCCCGATGTAGCGGGCGCCGGGGCGGATCAGGCGACCGGTGCGCTTCTGCTCGAGGATGTGTGCCGACCAGCCGGCGACGCGCGCGCAACCGAACATCGCGGGCGTGAGATCGGCAGGGATCTCGGCGATGTCGAGCACGACCGCCGCCCAGTACTCGACGTTCGTCTCGAGTTGCCGGTCCGGGGACTTCTCGCGCAGCACCTTCAGCGCTGCCTCCTCGAGAGCCACCGCCACTTCCACCCGCGGAGAGCCAAGCTCGAGCGCCGTGCGCTTGAGCACCGTCGCGCGCGGGTCGTAGGCGCGGTACACCCGGTGGCCGAAGCCCATGATCCGCTCGCCCTTGTCGAGCAGGTCGCGGATGTACTGCTCGGGATCGCCCGCCTTCGCTGCGCCGTCGATCATCGGCAGCACGCGTGCCGGTGCGCCGCCGTGCAGCGGGCCTGAAAGCGTTCCTACCGCTGACGACATGGCTGCAGCGCAGTCGGCACCTGTCGAGGCGGCGATGCGCGCGGTGAACGTCGAAGCGTTCAGGCCGTGCTCGGCTGCTGAGATCCAGTAGGTGTCGAGCGCCTGCACGGCGCGCGGGTCGGCCTCGCCGCGCCAGCGGATCAGGAACTTCGCGGCGGCGTTCTCGCCCTTCTCGATCTCGGACTCCGGAACGGCCGACTGCTTGCCGCGGGCCGCCTGCGCAACGACGGTCAGCGTCGCGGACGAAAGCCGCGCGAGATCGTCGCGCGCCTGCTTGTCGTCGATGTCGACGAGCTTCTGCAGTCCCCACTTCGGCCCGAGCGTCGCGAGCGCGGCCTGCAGGTCGGCGGGAACGGAGCCGCTCGGATCCTGAAGGTGGATCGCCTCGGTGGGCGGAAGCGGTGAATTGATGTCCTCGTCGACAAGGAGGCCCCAGACGTTCTCGAACGGGTACTTGCCGACGAGATCCTCGATGTCGACCCCGCGATAGCGAAGGGCACCGCCGTCCTTGTCCGGCTCTGCGATCTCGGTCTCGAAGGCGATGACACCTTCGAGGCCGGGACGGAACTCAGTATCGGCCGCCAGCATCTGCGCGAACGGTACAGAAAGGCCGTTCGCGACCGCTCGGTAGCTTCTACTAGGGAGTCGGCACGAACGAGGAGAGAAACGCACGGGCCGACGGCGTGTCGAGCCGATAGCTGATGCTCTGGCCGGTGCAGTTCTTGTTGCCGGTCGAAGTGACTGCGACAACGATGTTGCCCAGCAGACGCGGGCCACCTGAGTCACCAAAGCAGACGCCGCCGGGCTTATCGGCGAGACGAAGCTCAGTCGGCTTGACGCTCGTGAACGAGGATGTCGACCAGCGGCGGTAGCCGTCGAAGGTGAACGTGCGGTCCGCGTAGCCGTAACCGACGTTTGTGAACGCCTGCGATGCAACGCCCGAAGCTTCCAGTGCGGCAGCCTTCGGAAGCGCGTACGGGTCGACGCCGCGAACCGGACTATCGAGGACGACGACCGCGAGGTCGTGTGAGTCGCTCTTCACGAGCCCCCACTGCGGATCGGTGTGCGCCGTTCCGGAAAGCAACGTCGAAGCGCCCGCGACGTACTGAGGATCGAAGCTGACCCAAACGCGGTCGGAGGCCAGGTTCCCCGTGCAGTGGGCGGCGGTGACGAACACCGTCGGCGACACGAGACTGCCGGAGCAATCGGGCTCAGGCCCGTTCCCGAGATCCGCAACGAGCAGGCCGACCCCGGGGTGGGCATTGCCGTCGAGCGAGCCGCCGGTAATCGCGAAGACCGGCGCCGCGGCTGCGAGAGCCGCGACGCCGGCTGCGATCAGAAGATTCGAGCGAAGGCCCATTAGCCGCCGTTCGAGAATCCGTAGCCGGGCTTGACCTTGCCGAGAACGGACGCAAGCGCAAGCGCAAGCAGGATCACGGTGGCGAGATTGATGTGCTTCTTCATTTGAAGTGCCTCCTTTTTTAGAAGTTGAAGTCCTGGAGCGCCTCGGCCGCGCGGCGATACAACGCAGTCGACGCCTCGAGGTCGCCCTGACGGCTGTACAGATCGCCCTGCGCCATCCACGCGGCCGCCACGTGGCTGGCGGATCCGAGTGACTCGAAGAGCCATTCGGCCGCAGCGAACTCCTTGAGTGCCTCTTCCTCCCGCTCCTGGTCGAGCAGAGCGCGACCGAGCACGAGGTGGACATTCCCGCGCTCGTCGACGAAGTCCGCGCGCTCGGCGAGGATCGAGAGCGCGTGGCGCGCCTGCTCCTCGGCAAGCTGCGGTGCGCCGCAGCGAAGGTGAACTTGAGCGAGCGACGACACTGCCTGGGCCGCGTCGGCGTCGTTACCGACCTCGAGGGAGAGCGCGAACGCCTCCTTGAGATACGCGACCGCGACCTCCGGCTCGCCGAGCAGGTAGCTCAGGCCGCCGAGGTTGTTGACGATGCGCGCTTCGGTCTGACGATCGCCGTTGTCGCTCGCGAGGGCACGGGCGCGCTCGGCGTAGAAGCGTGCGAGCAGCGGGTCACCGCGCCTTTCCGTAATCAGAGAGCACTGCATCTGGGCAAGCGCTTCGAGCCGGCCGTCGCCGACCTGCTGAGCAAGCTCGACCGCGCTGTGCGCATCGCTCTCGGCGGCTGCCCATTCACGCTGCAGCTGGTAGCAGCGGGAGCGCCATTCGAAGGTCTGTGCGCGCAGGCGGTCGCCCTCGATCCCGCCGCGCTCGCTGAGGCGAAGCGCGAGCGTGAACAACGAGACGGCGTTGGTGACACGGGTGAGCTTGAGGCGGCAGCAGCCGAGGCGGAACAGTGACTCGGCGCGCTCGAGGTCGGAGAATCCCTTGCCTTCCGAAAGTGCCCGTGCGCGTTCGGCCACCGAGTCAGCCGTCTCGACGTCGCCGAGGTAGAGCCGCGCCCAGGTCTCTGAATGCAGGACCCGCAAGGCGAGATCGGGAGCCGAGGTGCTCGGAACGTGCACATCGCCCAGCGCTTCGAGCGCCTCCGAGTACCGATGGGAGGCGATATGACGCTCGGCCTGCGCCAGCGCCGCCGTCGTCTCTGCGCGACCGGAGCCGGACACCGCCGCCGTGCGCGTGAACGCCGGGGTGACGGGGGGAAGGCTTTGGAGTGCCGCAGTCGTTTCCATGCACCCATCCAAGTCCGCGGCGCCTGCGAGGGGAATCACCGGGACACACGGCGTGTCTCCCCGATCCGGGTGAGGCCGGGCAACCTGATCGCTGTGTGTACCCTCGCCCCCGATGACGCACCGCGTCACCCTTATTCCCGGCGACGGGACAGGGCCCGAGCTGACCGAGGCCACGCGCCGCGTCCTCGAAGCGACCGGTGTCCCCTTCGAGTGGGATGTGCAGGAGGCGGGCGTCGACGTGATGGAGACGGCCGGGACGCCGCTCCCCGAGGAGACACTGGCCTCGGTCAAGCGCAACAAGGTCGCGCTGAAAGGCCCGATCACAACACCGATCGGCACTGGTTTCCGCTCGGTGAACGTCGCGCTACGCCACGAACTCGGCCTCTACGCCTGTCTGCGCCCCTGCAAGACCTACGAGGGAGTCCGCTCGCGCTACGACAACGTCGACCTTGTGCTGGTGCGGGAAAACACGGAGGACCTCTACGCCGGCATCGAGTACGAGGCGGGCACCCCGGACGCGGAGCACGTGATCGCCGAGCTGAACAAGCTGCAGAAGAGGCAGATCGCGCCCGGATCCGGAATCTCCATCAAGCCGATCAGCCGCGAAGGCTCTGAACGGATCGTCCGCTTCGCCTTCGAATACGCACGCGAGCACGGCCGCAAGCGCGTCTCCTGCGTCACGAAGGCGAACATCATGAAGTTCACCGACGGCCTCTTCCTCGAGGTCTTCCGCGAGATCGCGGCGGAGTACCCGGAGATCGAGCCGTGGGAGAACCTCGTCGACGCGGTCTGCATGGGCCTCGTCCAGCGGCCTGAGGAATTTGACGTGCTCGTGCTCCCGAACCTTTACGGCGACATCGTCAGCGACCTGACTGCGGGGCTCGTCGGCGGCCTCGGCGTGGCGCCCGGCGGAAACATCGGCCAGGACAGCGCCGTCTTCGAGGCGACCCACGGCTCGGCGCCGAAGTACAAAGGCCAGAACCGCGTCAACCCGACCGCGATGATCCTCTCCGGCAAGTTGATGCTCGATCACCTCGGCGAGCGCGACGCCGCGGAGCGCCTCGAGACTGCAGTCGCCGATGTGATCCGCGAAGGCAAGCGCGTTACCTATGACATGAAGCCGTCGCGCGACGATCCGACCGCGGTCGGGACGAGCGAGTACGCGGACGCGATCATCGAGAAACTGGAGGCGTAGGAAATGTCTGAAAGGCGGAAGGTCACCGTCGTCGGTGCCGGGAATGTCGGCGCAACCTGCGCGCAGGTGCTTGCGCTGCGCGACTACGCAGATGTCGTTCTGGTCGACATCAAGGAGGGCCTGCCACAGGGCAAGGCACTCGACATCAACCAGATGGGCGCGGTGCTCGGCTACGAGCCGAACGTCACCGGCTCGAACGACTACGCCCCGACCGCCGGCTCCGATGTCGTTGTGATCACCGCGGGCCTCCCCCGCTCACCGGGCATGAGTCGCGACGACCTCGTGACGACGAACGAGAAGATCGTCAAGGACGTCACCGAGAAGGTCGTCGACAAGAGCCCCGACACGATCCTGATCGTCGTCTCGAACCCGCTCGATGCGATGTGCCACGTTGCGAAGAGCGTCTCGGGCTTCCCGAAGGAGCGCGTCTTCGGTCAGGCTGGCATCCTCGACACCGCCCGCCTCCAGACGTTCATCGCCTGGGAGACCGGTGCGTCGATCAAGGACGTCGCCGCTGTCGTGCTCGGCGGCCACGGCGACCAGATGGTCTCCGTGATCTCTGCCACCACCGTCGGCGGCGTGCCGATCCGCAAGCTCGTCTCCGAGGAGAAGATCGCGGCGATGGTCGAGCGCACGGCGAAGGGCGGCGGCGAGCTGGTGCAACTGATGGGCACCTCGGCCTGGTATGCGCCGGGCGCCGCATCCGCCCAGATGGTCGACTCGATCCTCCTCGACGAGAAGCGCGTGCTCCCCTGTACCGCCTACCTCGAAGGCGAGTACGGGATCGACGGCCTCTACATGGGCGTTCCGGTGAAGCTCGGGTCGACCGGGATCGAGCAGATCTACGAGGTCGACCTCGACGACGCGGAGCAGGAAGCGCTGAAGAAGAGCGCGGACGCTGTACGCGACGTCGTCTCGGTCCTCAGTTTGTAGACGCGCGGAACCGGTGTCTGACACCGGTTCGAGACGCGAGCTCGGGCCGAGCCCGCCCAAAGGTGTCAGACACCAAGGCGGCGGCAAAGCGTTGCGCGCTACCGTCCCGCCGCAATGGATCTCGGTCTGCGCGGCAAGACAGCGATCGTCTGCGGAGCGTCCTCCGGCCTCGGGCTCGCCTCTGCGGAGGCGCTCGCGGACGAAGGTGCGAACGTGGCCATGTTCGCGCGCCGTCGGGATGAGCTCGAACGCGACGCAGAGCGGATCGGCGCGCTGGGCGTTCGCGGCGACGTCACCAACGCGGCGGATCTCGAGCGTCTGGTCTCGAAGACGCTCGAGGCGTTCGGGGGGATCGACATCGTCGTCTGGAACTCGGGCGGCCCCCCGGCCACGAAGGCGTCGGAGATCACCGACGAGCAGCTGGAGGCCGCCTTCGAGCTCCTGCTCGTCCCGGCCGTCCGCCTGGTGCGGCTGAGCCTGCCGCACCTCGAGCAGAGTGCAGCCGGCCGCGTGATCTGCATCACCTCGGCCGCGGTCAAGGAGCCGACCGCGAATCTCGCCCTCTCGAACACGATCCGGCCCGGGCTGACCGGCTGGGCGAAGACGCTCGCGCGCGAGCTCGGGCCGAAGGGGATCACCGTCAACTGTGTCGCGCCGGGACGCATCGACACGCCGCGCATGACGGAGCTCTACGGCGACGGTGGCCCGCCGGCGACGGAACTCGCGCAGATCCCGCTGGGGCGAATGGGGACACCGCGCGAGTTCGGCGACGTCGTCTGCTTCCTCGCCTCCGAGCGCGCCGCCTACGTCACGGGCACCACGATCCTTGTGGACGGCGGAATCTCCCGCGGCCTCCTGTGAAGATCTTCACCCCCGCCCGCCTCTTCATCGCCGGCCTTCTTCTGCTGGTGGCCGTGCTCGCGCTGCTCGTCCTCCCCTCGAACGAGTACATCTTCCTGCCCGACCGAGCACATCCGGTTGCGCCACTCGTCACCGTTCCAGGTGGCCACGATCCGAAAGTCGGCGGCGTCTACTACGTCGACGTGATCGTGCGCAAGGCAACGTGGCTCGAGCGCCTCTTCCCGGGGATCCACAACGGCGCTGACCTCTATCCCGCGAGCGCGATCGACCCGCCCGGGGTCACCGACCGCCTGCGCCAGAAGCTCGACCTGCAGGACATGCACCTCTCCCAGCAGGTCGCGGCGGCAGTCGCGCTTCGCGCCGCCGGGAAGAAGGTCGTGATGCGCCCGGTCGGCGTGCGCGTCACGTATGTCGGCCAGGGACTGCCCGCCTTCGGCAAGCTCGAGCCGGGCGACGTGATCGTCGCCGTCGACGGCACGCCGGCTGTCTCACTGAACGCACTCCGCGCGCGCATGAGAACGCATCGGCCCGGTGACGTCGTCACGTTCACCGTTCGGCGGGGCACGAAGACGCTGGTCGAGAAGATGAAGACCGTCGGCATCGGCAAGGGCAAGGACCGCCGGCCGATCGTCGGCATCGGCACGGAGCAAGCACTCGACATCCATCTGCCGCTGCAGGTGCGGATCGACGCCGGCAACGTCGGCGGCCCGTCGGCAGGCGTCGCCTTCGCGCTCGACGTGATGGAGGAGCTCGGGCTCGACGTCGTGCATGGACACAAGATCGCAGCGACCGGCGAAATCCATCCCGACGGGTCGATCGGTCCGATCGGTGGGATCAAACAGAAGACGATCGGCGCGCGCGCGGCACATGTGGATGCCTTCCTCGTGCCGGCTGGGGACAACGCCCAGGAAGCGCGCAAGTACGCGCACGGCCTCCGGATCATCCCTGTGGACACCTTTCCACAGGCGTTGCACGCCTTGGCGACACTCGGCCGAAACGGGTAGGAAAACGCAGTTTTCGGCATCTTGGAAGTTGCCGGAAAGTGCACGTTTTCCGTTTAGGCAAGCCCTTTTCCCCTGTAGACAGGGATCGTACGATGCCGTCCCGTCAACCAACGACGCTGCCCCCTCGGAAGGACCCGATGACCCGACTGAACGCTCCGACCTGCGACGACTGTTACTTCCGCCGCCATGGACTTTGTGCAATGACCCCGGAGCAGCCCTGCCCCACCTTCCGCGCGGCGACGCGCACACTGCAGCCGCCGAAGCAGCCGCGCCTCGTCCCGCTCGCCGTCTCCGCGGCCGCCGTCGCATAGAGTCGCTCACGTGAGCGAAGCAGAGACTCCCGAGCCGGCAGCGCAACCGGCCGCCGAACGGAAGCAGAAGCACCGTCGGACGTTCCAGCCCGGGCTCTGGACGCGCCTCGCGCCGATCGGCGTCGTCAGCGTCTACCTGATCCTTTTCATTGCGTTCAACACCCGCCGAACGAAGGTCGACTTCGTCTTCAGCTCGACGCGCCTCTCGACGATCTTCCTGATCCTGCTCCCGCTCGGGATCGGGATCGTGCTCGGCGTGCTGCTCTCGCAGCTATACCGGCACAGCAAGCGCCGTCGCTAGCCGCGAGACGCCTTCGGCGATCTCGTCGACCGAGACGAAGCTGTACGCGAGACGCAGCGTGTCGGGCTCGCCGTCGAAGTCGGTGCCCTTGACGAACGTCACGCCCGCGGCCTCGGCGCGGACGAGCAATTCGGTCGCATCGACGCCGCCGAGCTCGGCCCACAGGAAGTAGCCGCCCTCCGGGCGCGTGATCCGAACCTCGGGAAGCTCGCGGTCAAGTGCGGCGAGCATCGCGTCACGGCGCATCCCGATCAGCTTGCGGACGCGGTCGAGGTTCGGCTCGAAGAGGCCGCGGGTCACGAACTCGTGCGCTGCCGCCTGCCCGAGCAGCACCGGGCCGATGTACGTGCCGTTCGCGGTCAGCTCGAGGTCGCGCGCAAGCGGCTCCGGCAGCACGAACCACCCCACCCGCAGGCCGGGCGCGATCGTCTTCGAGAAGCTCGAGCTGTAGGCGATCTCGCCGCCGGACAGCTCGAACACCGACGGCAGAGCGTCACCTTCGAAGCGCACGAGGCTGTACGGATCGTCCTCGAGCACGAGCACGTCGTGCTCGCGTGCCAGCTCGGCGATGCGACGGCGGCGCTCCTCGCTCAACGTGCGGCCGCTCGGATTCTGGAAGGTCGGGATCAGATAGACGAAGGCGGGCTTCTCGCCGCTCTTCAGGGCCGCCTCCAGCGCGTCGGGGTCGAGCCCCTCGTCGTCGCAGTGCAAGCCTTCGATGTGCGCGCCGAGCTCACGGAGGATCTTCAACGGCCGATCATACGTCGGCCGCTCGACAAGGACACGCTTGCCGACGGCAAGCCGCTGTGCCAGAAAGACGAACCCCTGGAGGGAGCCGTTCGTGATGAAGACGCGGGCGGGATCGACGTCGTGGCGCGCCGCGAGCCACTCACGCAGTGGCCCGTAGCCCGACGAGGCGCCGTAGGACAGGATCGTCTTGCCGTCCCGCTCGATCGCGACGCGCGCACAATCGGCGAGGTCGTCGACCGGCAGGCATTCCGGTGCGGGAACGCCGCGCGCAAAGGAGATCATCGCCACGCGCTCAGACTAGAGGTTTGAAGGGAGTCAGCCGGTCGGCAACTCGACGACGAACCGCGCGCCCGGGTGGCCGCGCTCGTAGCGGAGATCGCCGCTGTGCGCCCGCGCGTAGGCGCGCGCAATCGCGAGACCGAGCCCGGTGCCCGCGACACGGTCGCGCGCCACACCCGCCCGCGTGAACCGCTCGAACAGCGTCTCCTCGATCTCATGCGCGACGCCGGGCCCTGCGTCTTCGACCGAGATACGTACCTGGCCGCCCTCGACCACAGCGCTGACGAGCACCGGCGCCTGGCCGTAGCGAAGCGCGTTCGTGACGAGGTTGGTGACGATGTGGTCGACGATCGACGGATCGACGAAGGCGACGGCCGACCCCTTCACCTCGACGCGAACATCGGCGAGACGCGAGCCCGCCGCGACCGTGACCACGTCCTCGAGCCGCTGGCGCAGGTCGAGCTCCTGGGGCTTGACCTCGACCGCCTCGGCGTCGAGGCGCGACAGGTCGAGCAGCTGTTCGACGAGCGAGGCCATCCGCGCCGTCTGCTGCTCGAGCGCGAGGCGCAACTCGTCCTTCTGGCTCTCTTCGAGCCGGTCTCCGAGATGGTTGAGGGTCTGCACGAATCCGTGCACCGTCGTCACCGGCGTTCGCAGCTCGTGAGCGGCCAGAGCGACGAAGTTCGTCATCAGCTCGTTCGCGCGCTCGAGCGCGAGTCGCGACTGGTGCTCCTGCTCGAAGAGGCGAACGCGGTCGAGCGCGATCCCGGTCAGCGCCGCGACGGTATGCAGAGCGCGCAACTCATCCTCGCCGAAGAACGGCGCATAGGGCGACGTCCAAACGTGCAGGACAACCCCGGGCTCCTCGACGGCCACCGGCTCGACGCCGACCGTCTCATCCGCCACCCCTTGCTGCGCGAGCACGTTGCCCTCCATGTCGAAGATGCACGCCGCCCGCGCACCGACGAGCGCCGCGACCGGCCCGAGCACGCGCTGCGCCACTTCGTGACGCGTTGTCGCGAGCGTCATCAACCCGCGAATCGCCTCTTGAAGCCGCAACTGCTCCGGCGCGCGCCAGGAGGCGCGCACGAGCTGCGGCGGTTCGAGCCCGAGCAGGAAGGCGACCGCGCTGACGAGCGCGATCACCTGGACGATCACCGCGCCCACGGAGCTCTGGTTCGGCGCGAGCGCGGAGCCGATGATCGCGATGGTCAGCGCGGCCGAGGCGAGCGAGAGCAGCCGCATACGGATTCGCGCCACCGAGGGCTGGCCGCGGCCCGCACGCCAGAGCCGCGAGGTGACGACAACCGACAGGAGCGTCCAGTGAATGAGGAAGGCGACGGTGTAGACGATGAAGCCGGTCGGACGTGGGTCGCCGGAGGCCGGAATGCTCGGCAGCGCGAACGTCCAGATGCTGAGGCCGATCGTCAGCGCTCCGACGACCCGCTGAAGGCGCCGCGACGGCGGGACGAAGCTCGTCGCGAACCGGTACCCGAGGTACGGGAAGAGCACGAGCAGCTCAATCTCGAATCGCAGCAGCGCGCCGAGCACGAGCCCGTGGGGATGCGCCGGAATGAGCCTCCCGGCGGTGACGATCAGGCCCAGCGCGAGAAACGAGAGGGCGAGCCAGCCGGCGGCGCTGTCGCGCTTCCGCCGCCAGCGCCGCACGGCAACCGCTGCGAGCACCACGAAGATGACGCTGTTGGCGATGTTGAGCGCAGTTACGACTTCGTGCAAAGCGGACCCCCCGATCGGCCGCAGGTCACAGCCTAAGCCGCTTCTTAGGCGCAGAGTGGACAATACGCCCATGACGACCCGTGTCCTTGTTGTGGATGACGACCCCGGTGTGCGTTCGGCGATCGCGCGGGCCCTCCGCGTGGACTACGACGTCGACGAGGCCGAGGACGGCGCGGACGCCCTGGCGCAACATGCGGCGGCCCCGGCCGATGCGATCGTGCTCGACCTCCTGATGCCCGAAGTGGGCGGCCTCGAGGTCTGCCGCTCGCTCCGCCGCCGAAACGACCCGGTGCCGGTGCTCGTCGTCACGGCACGGGACGCCGTCGACGACCGCATCGAGGGCCTCGACGCCGGCGCCGACGACTACCTCGTCAAGCCGTTTGCGATCGAGGAGTTGCGCGCCCGCGTGCGAGCTCTGCTTCGACGCACGGGTGCCGGCGACGACGCGCTTCGCTACGGCGACGTCTCGCTCGATCCCGCGACGCGCGAGGTCTACCGCGGCGAGCGGCGGCTCCAGCTGACGCGCACGGAGTTCAACCTGCTCGAGCTGTTCATGCGCAACCCGAAGCAGGTGCTCACGCGCTCGCAGATCTACGAGCGCGTCTGGGGCTACGACTTCGGGGCCACGTCGAACGCTCTGTGGGTCTACATCGGCTACCTGCGGCGGAAGCTCGAAGAAGACGGCGAGTCACGCCTGCTCCACACCGTGCGCGGCGTCGGCTACGCGTTGCGCGAAGAGGCATGAGCTTTCGCGTAAGGCTCACCCTGTACACGGCGGCCGCGATCGCCGTGACGGTCACGGCGGCCTCCGTCGCGGTCTGGGTGATCGCAAAGCACGAGCTGTACGCACAGCTCGACAAGACCCTCGTCGTCCAGGCGAGCGGCAGCGATCGCGGGCCGTTTGGCGGCGGTAACAACTGGACGCTCACGATTCACCAGGACGGCGACCGCACGGGGCAGACCGCGATCCCGGTGACGGCCCGCGCACTCACCGTCGCCAAAGGAACGGCGTCGGGCTACTTCACGAGCACGACGATCCAAAGCCATCGCTGGCGTGAGCTCGTTGCGCCGGCCGGCCCGGGCGGCGGTGCGGTGATCACCATTCAACCGCTCGAGCCTACGGAGAACGCGCTCCATCGCATTCGCTTCTGGATCCTGCTGATCGGCGGCATCGGCATCGCTGCGGCCGCGGCACTCGCTGCGTTCGTCGCGACGGTGGCGCTGCGGCCGGTTCGCCGCCTGACCGCCGCCGCCGAAAGCGTTGCCGCAACCGGGGATCTCTCCGAGCGCGTCGCCGTCAGCAGCGGTGACGAGCTCGGCCGCCTCGCGACGCGCTTCAACGGGATGCTCATTGCACTGGAGGAGTCCGTCGGCCGCCAGCGTCGCCTCGTCGCGGACGCGTCGCACGAGTTGCGCACCCCCTTGACCGCCGCCCGCACGAACGTCGATCTGCTGCGCGAAGGGAAGCTGCCCGAAGACGAGCAGCGCCGCGCGCTGGACGAGGCGTCGGTCGAGCTCGACGCCCTCACGACGCTGGTCTCAGATCTCGTCGAGCTCGCGCGTGGCGAAGAGCGGAAGCTTCGTGTCGAGGATGTGCGGCTCGACGAGCTCGTCGAGGGCGTCGTCGACCGCGCGAAGTCGCGCGCGCCCCAGGCGACGTTCGTGACTTCGCTGACGCCGACGAGCGTTCGCATCGATCCCGTCCTGCTCGAGCGGGCCGTCTCCAACCTGCTCGACAACGCCGTCAAGTACAGCCCTGAAGGCGCGCCGATCGAGGTGATCGTGCGCGACGGCGAGGTGATCGTCGCCGATCACGGCCCGGGTGTCGCCGACGAAGACATCCCGCGCATCTTCGACCGCTTCTATCGCGCTGCCGCCTCCCGCTCGAAACCGGGCGCGGGCCTGGGGCTCGCGATCGTGCGCGAAGCTGCGGAAGCACACGGCGGCAAAGCGACCGTCGAGAGCTCGGCCAAGGGCGCGCGCTTCACGCTCACGCTGCCCGCGTCCGCCTAGTGTCTGACACCCCGTCGTCCCGCGACGCCTAGGCGAAGTTCGAAAAGGTGTCAGACACCCCTTCGCGCCGCGACGCGCAGGCGCCCCTCGGCACGGTGTCAGACACCAACTAGCTCGCGGCGGCAGCGACGAGCTCTGCCACTTCGGTCGGCGTCGTGCCGACCTTGATCCCGACCGCTTCGAGCGCTTCCTTCTTCGCCTGCGCGGTTCCGGACGAGCCGGAGATGATCGCGCCTGCATGACCCATCGTCTTCCCGGGCGGCGCCGAGAAGCCGGCGATGTACGAGAAGACGGGCTTCGACATGTTCTTCGCGACCCACGCCGCTGCCTTCTCTTCCTCGTCGCCGCCGATCTCACCGACGAGCACGACGTACTTCGTCTCCGGATCCGCCTCGAACTTCTCGAGCACGTCGATGAAGCCGGAGCCGACGACGGGGTCGCCGCCGATGCCGACGATCGTCGAGTTGCCGAGCCCGCGCTGAGCTACTTCGTGACCGATCTGGTAGGTCAGCGTCCCCGAGCGCGAGACGAGCCCGATCGAACCCGGCTGGAAGACCTCGGCCGGAATGATCCCGACGTTCGCCTTGCCCGGTGAGAGCACGCCCGGGCAGTTCGGCCCGATCAGCGTCACGCCTTTCGGGCGGACGTAGGTGTACGCGCGCAGCATCTCGTGCGCGGGCACGTGCTCGGTGATGCAGATCACCGTCTTGATTCCGGCGTCCACCGCTTCGTAGATCGCATCGGGCGCGAAACGTGCGGGGACGAAGATCAGCGAGGTGTTCGCGCCGGCTTCGTCGACCGCGTCCGCGACAGTGTCGAACACGGGGATGCCCTCGACGTCCTGGCCGCCCTTGCCGGGCGTTACGCCTGCGACGACGTCCGTGCCGTAGGCGCGGTTCCGCAGGCCGTGGAAGCGGCCCTCGGATCCGGTCAAGCCCTGGACGACGAGCTTCGTGTCCTTGTCGACGATGATCGCCATGTATTAGGCCTGCGACTTTCTGCCCTTGACCACGATGTAGTCGTTTGCCCACGTAGCACCGTCGGCGCTTGTGAACGGCTCGAGCAGCTCGCGGACGCGCTCTGCGTCGTCACCGGCGCAGCCGGTGCGCGCAAGCCACTCGTCCATGTCGTGCTCCTTCGAGAAAAACAGCTCCTGCTCGACCTCGAGGCCTGCCTCGATGAACAGGTCGTGCCATTCCTCGATCGAAAGCGAGCGGTGATGCGTCGGATCGCGCAGCTTCTCCGCCTCTTGCTCCTCCTCGGTGCGGTAGAGCATGTCCTCGACGACGACGACGCGGTTCGAGACGCGCACCATCTCGCCAAACGCACGTCCGAGATCCTCGAAGTGGTGGGCTGCGATGCGCGAGACGACGACATCGAACGAGCCATCCGCGAACGGGATGTCTTCTGCGGGCGCGAGGACGTCTGCGCGCATCCCGGGCGACGGGTCGAGCGTGACGACCTCCGCTCCCTGTTCGCGGAGCCGCCGCGCGACGTGCCCCCCGCCGGTCGCGACGTCGAGCACCTTCACGCCGGCGTGCGGGTTGCAGAGCTCAACCACGGCGTCGAGGTCGTCGCCCGTCGAATGCGTGACGGACGTGCGGTACAGCTCGGCGCGCTCGTCCCACGGATTGCTCATCGCGCGAGCTCCACTGCCTTCTTCGCGGCATCGAGCATCGTCGGCTCGACATAGAGGTTCGGGGGTGCCGCGTCGGCGAGAATCTTGCGCCCCTCCTCGGCGTTCGTACCGTCGAGGCGAACGACGATCGGGATGTCGATGCTCATCCGTTCGAGCGCCTCGAGGATGCCGCGCGCGACCTCGTCGCAGCGTGTGATCCCGCCGAAGATGTTGAAGAAGATCGCTTTGACCTGCGGGTCGCGGGTGATCACCTCGAGTGCGTCGACGACGCCTTCCGCGTTGCCGCCACCGCCGAGATCGCAGAAGTTCGCGGGGCGGCCGCCGGCGACGACGACGACGACGTCGACGGTCGACATCGAGAGACCCGCTCCGTTGCCGCAGATCCCGACATCACCGTCCAGCTTCACGTAGACGACGCCCTTCTCGCGTGCGAATGCCTCGAACGGATCGGCTGCGCTCGTGTCGCGGAACTCGGCGATGTCGGG
Source organism: Thermoleophilia bacterium (assembly GCA_043739205.1). Lineage (GTDB taxonomy): Bacteria > Actinomycetota > Thermoleophilia > Gaiellales > Gaiellaceae > PALSA-600. The sequence goes on along the minus strand of JAYUEQ010000318.1, from coordinate 3,447 downwards.
ATGGCGATAGAGCGCGCTGTCGTCGACGGTGAACTTCGAGTCGAGCGCTTTCACCACTCCGTCCGGTGTGACGATCAGCGGGTTGATCTCGGTGAGCATCGCGTCGCTCTCGACGAAGCAGCGATAGAGCTTTCCGATGATGTCTGCGATCTGCTTCTGCTCGCCCGGATCCTCGACGCCGGCCCCGTAGACGAGGCGTCGCGCGACCCACGGCTGGAATCCCTCGAGCGGATCGACGTGTAGGCGCACGAGCGCGTCGGGGTCGTTCGCCGCGACCTCTTCGATCTCGACACCGCCCTGTGTCGTGAACATGAACAGCGGCTGCTTGACGCCTCGATCGAAGGTGATCGAGAGGTAGTACTCCTTCGCGATGTCGGAGGCGCTCTCGACCCAGACCTTCTCGACGACGTGGCCGCGAATGTCGAGCCCGATGATCTCCTTGGCCTTCTGCTCCGCGTCTGCCGGATCGTCGGCGAGCTTCACGCCGCCGGCCTTGCCGCGGCCGCCCGTGAGCACCTGAGCCTTGACGACGACGGGGCCGCCGATCTCCTCCGCAGCCTTCCGAGCCTCGGCCGGCGTCGCCGCGAGCCTCCCGTCGGAAACCGGGATCCCGAACTGCTTGAAGAGCTGCTTGCCCTGATACTCGTGGAGGTCCATTGAGCCGCCGCGACTGTAGATGATCGCCGCCGCTCGGCGGCGCACTCACTCGTCGTCGATGACGCAGATCATCTGGCCGGTCGCGACCGGCTGCCCCGCCACGACGGCGAGGTCGGCGACGGTGCCGCCGCGGTGCGCGGTCACCTCGTTTTCCATCTTCATCGCCTCGACGATGCAGATCACCTGGCCGGCCTCGACGGCGTCGCCGTCGGCGACCTTGACCGAGAGGACGGTTCCCTGCATCGGGCTGACGACGGTGCCCGATCCGGCGCCGCCCGCTCCCGCTGCCGCACGCTCGCGACGACGGCGCGCGAGCTCGCGGTAGGGCGGCTCGGGCACGAGCACCTTCACCTCGACGCGGCGCCCGTCGACCTCGGCGAACGTCGCGCGTTCGACGGTTCCGCCCGCGGCAACCGACGCCCCGCGCACGGATTCCGCCGACAGTTCTTCTGCGCGCTGCGCGAGCTCGTCGGACTCGACAAGTCCCTGGCACGTCTCCCCGGCCCGGAAGCACGGGTGCGAGAGCAACGCTTTGTGGAAACCGATCAGCGTCTTCACCCCGCCGATCTGGAACTCGCCGAGCGCGCGCAGCATCCGGCCGATCGCGTCCTCGCGATCCGCGCCGCGGACGATCAGCTTCGCGATCATCGGGTCGTAGAGGGGCGAGATCTCGGAGCCCGCGGTCACACCCGAGTCGACGCGCACACCGGGGCCTGACGGCTCGCGGTACACGGTGATCGTGCCGGGCGAGGGAAGAAAGCCGTTCGCGATGTCCTCCGCGTTGATGCGGCACTCGATCGCGTGCCCCTGGAGCCGGATCTGGTCCTGCGAGAACTCCAGACGCTCGCCGGCAGCGATCTGCATCTGCGCGCGCACGATGTCCACGCCGGCGACCATCTCGGTGATCGTGTGCTCGACCTGGATGCGCGTGTTCATCTCCATGAAGTAGTACGAGCCGTCGGGGGCGAGCAGGCCCTCGATCGTCCCGGCAGACCGGTACCCGGCGGCGCGCGCCGCATCGACCGCGATCTTCCCGATCCGGTTGCGCAACTCCGAGCCGACGGCCGGCGACGGCGTCTCCTCGATGAGCTTCTGGTGGCGACGCTGGATCGTGCAGTCGCGCTCGCCGAGGTGGATGACATTGCCGTGTGCGTCCGCCAGCACTTGCACTTCGACGTGGCGCGGGTCCTCGAGATAGCGCTCGACGTAGACCGAGGGGTCGGCGAAATACGACTGCCCCTCCCGCTGCGCGGACTCGAACGCCTGTGCTGCGTCGGCCGCCGATGCGACCACCTTCATGCCCTTGCCGCCACCCCCGGCCGCCGCCTTGATCAGCAGCGGGTAGCCGATCTCTTCACCGAGTGCCACCACCTCCGCTGCGGAGCCGACGGGGTCGGTCGTTCCGGGGATGATCGGGACGCCCGCCGCCTGCATCGCCTGACGTGCGCGCGTCTTCGAGCCCATCAGCTCGATTGCGGCCGGCGGCGGCCCGATCCAGACGAGGCCGGCCTCTTCGACGGCCCGTGCGAACGGAGCGTTCTCGGCGAGGAAGCCGTAGCCCGGGTGGATCGCCTCGGCACCCGAGCACGCGGCCGCCTCGAGGAGCTTCCGGGCAACGAGGTAGCTCTCGGCGGAGGTGCTGCCACCGAGCGCCAGCGCCTCGTCGGCGTAGAGGGCGTGCTGCGCCGTGCGGTCGACATCGGAGTAGACCGCGACGGAGCCGATCCCCATGTCACGGAGGGTCCGGAAGATCCGGAGCGCGATCTCGCCGCGGTTCGCAACAAGGACTTTGCCGAACACACTCCGTATTCTCTCGACGAATGGGTCTCGCCGATCAATTGACCGTCGCACGCGCCCTCTCGGTGCCGATCGTGGTCGCGCTCTTTGCGATCTCGTTCTCGAATCACGATTACTGGGCGACCGGGGTCTTCGGCGCCGCGATGGCGACGGACTGGTTCGACGGCAGGATCGCCCGGCGGACGGGCCGTTCCTCGCCACTCGGCTCGCTCCTCGACCCGGTGGCGGACAAGCTGCTCGTGATGGCGACGCTGATCGTTCTCCTCGGGCAGGACGTCTTCCCGGCCTGGATGGTCGCCGCGATCGTCGCCCGGGAGCTCCTGATCTCCGGCCTGCGCCAGGCAGCGGTGGAGCGCGGCGTGGTGATCGCGGCTCGTGACCTCGCAAAGCTGAAAACGTGGTCGCAGGCAATCGCGGCAGGTGTCGGCGGGCTCGCCGCCGCCGGGGCCTGGAGCACCTCGGTCTCCTGGTGGGCGCTCCTCGTCGCGCTCGCCCTGACCTGGATCTCGGGCCTGGACTATGCGCGCTCGGCGCCGCAGCTCCTCCGCGGCCGGCCGGTCGTCGCCCCGTAGCCGGTTACGTCTCGAGCGCCTCGTCGATCCCGGCCTGCCACCAGGGATCCGGCGCCGCTCCGCTGTCGGAGGCCACGACTGCAGCGATCGCAGCGGCGATTTCCGGCTCTTGTGCGGGGCTCAGCTCAACGTCCACGAGTCACAAAATCATAGAGGTTGCAAATCACTCACCCATTCGAGGGATTCGATTCAAGAATCGCCCGTTCCCCCGTTCGGGTGATGCCCCGGGCCCTTGGCGTGAAAGAGACTGCCCTTAATGCGGCACCTGATTGAGAGGACTTTCTCCATGCTTCAGTGGAACTCGAAGTACACGGCCCTCGTGCTGGTCGCTGTGCTCGTCGTGATTGCGGCGGTGCTCGGCAACTTCACCTGGGATTTCGCGAACTTCACCTGGTAACACCAAGATGAGCGGCAGGGCGCT
>JAYUEQ010000317.1:0-2609 GCA_043739205.1 Thermoleophilia bacterium | reverse complement strand
CCGGTGTCAGATCGGTGCCGTCCAGAGCAACGAGCCGTATCCCGCCGCAGCTCGACTCGTAAGCGATCGTCGTGCCGTCGGGAGACCAGGTCGGGGCAGCGCCGTCGGTCGCGAGGCGCCTCCGCATCGAGCCGTCGGGTGCGACAACCCACACGGCTGAGTGGAGGATCACGTTCGGCTGTTCGGTGTCCGTCCGCGATGACACGCGCGGTGCCGGTTCGGTCGAGAACGCGATGAGCTTGCCGTCGGGCGACCATGACGGCCAGTACGCGGATCGCGTTCCCGTCGGAACCGGCGTCTGTCCGCTGCCATCGGCACGGATGATCCGGATCGCGGTCCGCTGGGCCTGGAAGGTGAACGGCGACGAGCACATGTACGCGAGCCGGGTGCTATCGGGCGACCAGGCGAGCTCGATCGGTGAGGGGCAGCCGAGGCGCCGCCGCGCTTGCTGGGCGAGCAGGCCCAGCACGTCCTGCGGCTGCGGACGTGAAATGTGCGCGATCGGCAGCGATGGGATGTGGAGGTCTCGTCCGGTCCGCAGGTCGAGGATGTGCAACCCGACGTAGCCGCTCGTGCCCCCGATCTCGTCGAGTGTGAGGGCGAGCCGCCGGCCGTTCGGCGCCCAGTCGATGCTCGTGAGCTCGCCGCAGAACACAGGCTCGGGGCACTTCCAGACGACGTGCAGGCGCCCCGCGACATCGACCATGGCGATCTTTGCCGTCGGGCGGGTCTGACCCGTGCCGAGGATCACCGTCAGCTCACTAGGCGAGGAGACGCGCGCCGCCGCCGGCCGAAGCGCGAGGTAGGTCGCCGTCGCGATCCCCGCGAGCACGAAGAGCATCGCGGCGATCGCGACCGCGAGGCGAACGCCGCTCCACGACCCCTTGCGCCTGGGCGCGAGCTCGGCGAGACACGAAGCGAGCAGCGCGTCAGCGAACTCGGCGCGCGGCTCGACCGGCCGGTCGAGCCCGGCAAGCACGCTCAATGGGTCGCGACTACTCAGAGCCCTGCCTCCCCGTAGGCGCGACGGAAGCCGGCCCGACCGCGCGAGAGCAACGACTCGACGGCTTCCACACTCCGGCCGAGAGCCGCAGCGACCTCGGGCACCGAGAGGCCGTCGGCGTGGCGGAGAACTAGGGCGATCCGCTGTGCCGGTGGCACCGCGGCGAGCGCCGTCAGCGTGCGGTCGTCGATCTCCTCGTGCGCCGTAACCGGGGGCTCGACACCGACGCTCAGTGCGAGTTGCCGCTCGTGACGCCGGTAGTGGTCGAGCAATTTGTGCCGCGCGATCCCGAACACCCAGGCCATTGGGGACTCCACGCCTCGCCCTTTCTGCAACTCTGCGACCGCGGCGAGGAACGTCTCCTGGGCGAGATCCTCCGCAACCGAGACGGACCCGCAACGGCGCACGAGGTAGCCGTAGACGCGCGGCAACGCGACCGCGTAAAACCGCCGAAAGCTGTCGGCGTCCGACGCGAGGCGTTCGAATCTCTCGTCACCCGGCATGGAGTCGGCCATTGCAGGCATCCGACTCTATGTCGCTTCGCGATGGTCGTTTCCGTCGGTACGGGACGGCATGCACACGCGCGAGCTTGCCCTCGTAGGATTGCGGCGTGTCGTTCACGCTCAGGAACATCAAGGAGGATCTGGAGGACATCGGCCCCAGGTTCGACGGCGCGCCGGACCTGGAGTTCCGCGCGGCGACCAAGGCGCTCGCACTCGAGAAATCCGCCTTGAGCTACCAGCGCGTTCCGCCCGGCTATCGCTTTCCGTATGGCCACACACACGAGACGCAAGAGGAGGTGTACGTGGTCGTGCGCGGCAGCGGGCGGATGAAGGTCGATGACGAGATCGTCGAGCTCAAGGAATGGGACGCGGTGCGCGTCCCGCCCGGTGTGTGGCGAGGTTACGAGGCCGGGCCAGAAGGGCTCGAGATCCTCGTCATCGGCGCGCCCAATCTCGGCGACGATCCCCGCGGAGATGTCGACGGCCAGCGCGACTGGTGGTTTGACTCGTAGAGCTTGCCGCCCCGACGCTTCGCTGTTCAGGGCACCTACCCGCGGACAAGGCCGAATGAGCGACGTGCGGGAGGCGCGGCGGACGGCCCGCAAAGGACACCACCGGGGTCAGACCCGGGTGATGGCCGAAAGAAACAGGTTCCCTACACCGCGAGCAAAGGAGCATGGATGAGGTTTCTTCTTACGTCCGCCGGCATCAAGAACCCGAGCATCCACAACGCTCTGGTCGAACTCCTCGGCAAACCGATCGCCGAATGCAGCGCCCTCTGTATTCCGACCGCGGCGTACGGCCATCCTCTGAATCCTCGGGTGGGCTGGCGGTTCATCAGCGGAAACTCAGAGCAACCCATGACCGAGCTGGGTTGGAAGTCCGTCGGCGTGCTGGAACTCACTGCGCTCCCCAGCATCGACCGCGAGAACTGGGTCCCGCTGGTGCAGGAGACCGACGTCCTCCTGGTGAGCGGCGGCGACGCCCTCTACCTCGCTCACTGGCTGCGGGAGTCAGGGCTCGCGGACCTTTTGCCGTCCCTGCACGAGACGACCTGGGTGGGATTCAGCGCAGGGAGCATGGCGCTGACCCCCAGGATCGGC
>JAYUEQ010000316.1:0-1896 GCA_043739205.1 Thermoleophilia bacterium | reverse complement strand
GCGGCCAAGGCCGCCCGGTCAGGTCTCCACCAGGTTGGACTGCTGGATTCGAGCCTCTACGCGAGCCTCCAGCCCGGCTACTACGTCGTCTTCGCCGGGGTCTACCCGGCGAAGGCAGATGCGGACGCGGCCGTGGCGACCGCCCGGCAGGCGGGTTTCGGCGTCGCCTACTCGCGCCAGATCGCCCGCTGACCGCCAGATCCGTGTGTAGGGCTTGGAGCACTGGGTATTGACGTGCTACGGCCCGGTAGCCGTTTACAGAGAAGAAAACATTTGTAACAGCCCCGGTGGAGCAGATAGAGTGCGGCCGAGTCGCGCCACCGGACGAGGGTTTACCGCTTCTTAAAGGCGTTTGGCTACAGTCGAGGAGAGCGAACCAGCACCTTATGGACGAGCGCATTCTTCATATTCAGCACTGCATGTATCAGTACTCACGGGCGATCTATCGCTCGATCAAGGACCTGATCGACCCGTACGTGGACCAGGAGACGCAGCTCGAGTACCGCCGGGAGGTGCTCGCCGCGACCGAGGGAACGATGCAGCGGCTCGCCGCAGACCCCCACTATTTCGCCAAGCCTGACAAGGCGCTCTTCCAGGACATTCGGCGGTATTTCCCGATCACGGTGCAGGCGCAGGTCGCCTGGGCCGTCAACCAGGGAGTCGACGCCGCGGTGAGCTTTGTCGAGGAGCAGATCGAGGCCGGTGCCTTCGACGGCGGGGTCGCCCGCTGTCGCGCGACGACGCGCAAGGGCAAGGCCTGCCAGCGCACACCGCTGCCGGACCGCGACTACTGCCCGTCGCATCAGCACCTCGAGCGCAGCAAGGCTGCGGCGTAGCGTGCGCTAGGCTCGCTGTCCCGGCGTAGGCTCGACGGAGCCCGGCGGATCTACAGATGAGCCACGACACGGACAAACTGATCCGCCAGCTTTCGCTGGTGGCATTCCTCATGGCCGAGCGGCGTCCGTTGACGGCGCGCGACATCAAGTCGAATGTCGAGGGCTACCAGGAGATGAGCGACGAAGCGTTCGCCCGTCGGTTCTACTCGGACCGTGCGGAGCTCGTTTCGCTCGGTGTGCCGCTCGACTCACAGCGCGACGAGTTCACAGGCGAAGAGCTCTACACCTTGCGCGCCGAGCGGTACTTCCTCCCCGAGCTCGAGCTCGACGACGAGGAGTTGGCCGCGCTCCAGACGTGCTTCTTCCTCCTGGAGGGTCGGTTCGCGTACGCCGAGCCGCTGCGCCTCGCGCTGCAGAACCTCGCGCTCGGCCGCTCCGCCGGCCCGCTTGCGGCAACGCCCACCGGTACCGCCGGCCGGGTCGAGGTTCGCGATCCCGACTACTCGCTGGAGTTGCAGGGCCGTCTCGGCAAGCTCGAGGGCGCGATCTCGAAGCAGCGCACGGTCAAGTTCCGCTACTGGTCGATCTACCGCGACTCGGAAGAGGAACGCACGCTCAATCCCTACGCGCTCCTCCCGGAGAACGGGTCGTGGTACGTGATCGGCCACGATCTCGAGCGCGACGACATCCGCACCTTCCGGGTCTCGCGCATCCGCTCCGACATCCGCTTCGCGACACGCCGCGAGCGCGACTTCCGGCTCCCCCCGGAGTTCAACGTCGAGAACTATCGCGGCCGCGCGGAATGGCAGTTCGGCGAAATCGCCGGCGAGGCCCAGATCGACGTCGCGCCAGACACTGCCTGGTGGGTCGAGCGTGCCTACGGCGGCGAACGCAACCGTGTCGAAGACGACGTCTTCACGACCGAGTACGCGTCGTCGAACATGCTCGCGCGCTGGATCCTCCGCCAGGACGGCCGCGCGATCCCGCTCGAGCCGTCGGAGCTACGCAGGCTCGTGACCGAGGGCGCGCGCGCCGCACGCATCGCACACGAGGGCGCCCC
>JAYUEQ010000315.1:0-4215 GCA_043739205.1 Thermoleophilia bacterium | reverse complement strand
CCTAAGAGCTCGCTGTGGGAAGGGTTCGCGCCTGACCACAGGAACATCCAAAGAGCTACCCTGAGCGAACACCTCGTATGAACCGTTTCTTCCGCAGCGCGTTTTTCCCGCTCATCGTGATCGTTTTGCTGGTCTGGCTGGCCAGCCAGACACTGATCCCGAAGCACAACAACACGCGCCCTGGGGTCACCTACTCGTCGCTTCGGCAGACGATCCAGCAGAGCCCGCAGGACGTCCAGAAGATCGAGTTCACCCCGGGCAAGCGCCAGATCGGCGTCACGTTCGCCGGCGGGAAGACCGCGAATGTTCACTACCCGACCGACCAGTCCGAGCTCGACTTCGAGAAGCTCCTGCAGCAGAAGAACATCAGCTACGACTCGAAGGGCGTCGGCGGCTTCTCGTGGCTTGCGCTCGTCGGCTCGTTCCTGCCGTTCCTGCTCCTGATCGGTTTCTGGATCTTCCTGATGAACCAGGTGCAGGGCGGAGGCTCGAAGGTGATGAGCTTCGGCAAGTCGCGCGCGAAGCGGATGGCGCCGGACACGCCGAAGATGGGCTTCAAGGACGTCGCCGGCGTCGATGAGGCCGTCGAAGAGCTCCAGGAGATCAAGGAGTTCCTCGAGAACCCGAAGAAGTTCCAGGCGCTCGGCGCCTCCATCCCCAAGGGCGTTCTGCTGTACGGGCCTCCCGGTACCGGCAAGACGCTGCTCGCGCGCGCCGTCGCAGGCGAGGCGGGCGTGCCGTTCTTCTCGATCTCCGGTTCCGACTTCGTCGAGATGTTCGTCGGTGTCGGCGCCTCTCGCGTGCGCGACCTGTTCGAGCAGGCGAAGCAGGCATCCCCTTGCATCATCTTCATGGACGAGATCGATGCGGTCGGCCGCCATCGCGGCGCCGGTCTCGGCGGAGGTCACGACGAGCGCGAGCAGACGCTGAACCAGCTGCTCGTCGAGATGGACGGCTTCGAGATGAAGGACAACATCATCCTGATCGCCGCCACGAACCGCCCCGACATTCTCGATCCGGCCCTGCTTCGCCCGGGCCGCTTCGACCGGCAGATCGTCGTCGACCGCCCCGACCGGAACGGCCGCCGCAAGATCCTCGAGGTGCATTCGAAGGGCAAGCCGCTCGCGCCGTCGATCGACCTCGACTCGCTCGCCGCCGGCACCCCCGGCTTCACGGGCGCCGACCTGCGCAACCTGATCAACGAGGCTGCGCTCCTGGCTGCCCGCCGAGGCAAGAAGGTGATCGAGCAGGACGAGTTGGAGGAAGGGATCATGCGCGTGATCGCCGGCCCGGAGAAGAAGGCGCGCCTGCTCTCCGAGAAGGAGCAGCGGATCACGGCCTACCACGAGATGGGTCACGCGATCGTCGGCCACTTCCTCGAGCACACCGACCCGATCCACAAGATCACGATCGTCTCGCGCGGCCAGGCGCTCGGCCTGACGATCTCGCTTCCGGGCGAGGACCGCTACCTGACGACGCGCAGCGCGCTGCTCGAGCAGATCGCGATGACGATGGGCGGCCGCGCGGCAGAGGAGATCGTCTTCAACGAGGTCACAACCGGGGCTGCGAACGACATCGAGAAGGTCACCGCGACTGCGAAGCAGATGGTGATGCGCTTCGGGATGAGCGAGAAGCTCGGCCCGCGCGTGCTGGGTCGCAACCAGGACACGCCGTTCCTCGGCCTCTCGATGAGCAACGAGCCCGATTATTCGGAAGAGGTCGCGCGCGAGATCGACGACGAGATCCGCCGGATCATCGAGGACGGTCACGACATCGCGACGCGTGTTCTACGCGAGCACCTCGACGACCTGCACCGGATCTCGCAGATCCTGATCGAGCACGAGACGATCGACAAGGATCAGTTCGTCGCACTGCTCGCCGGCGAGTCGGAGGAGTCGGTCTTCCCGGCTGCGCCGGACCCGGAGCCGGAGCCGACGAAGGAACCGGAGCGGCGCCCTGCACCCGCGAAGCCGCGCCCGTTCCCGCTTCCCGGCGGAGCTGCAATGCAGCCGCCGGAGCCCGAAGCCAGCTAGCTCGACAGGCTTCAGTTCCGCGAGCGCGGAACTCGAATCTGGTTCGGCCGAGACCGAATCAGGTTCGGGCGTAAGCATCGCTCGCCCAGCCCAGCGCGGGCTGTCTAGGTAACGACTAGCGTGCCTCCGGGCTAGGAGTCAACAGCTTCCAGTACCCCTCGGAGACGACGTCGATGGCACCGGCGACCACCTTGATCGCGGTCTCGTCGTCGATCGCATATGCGGGTCCCGGCAAGCCCGCAGCCCAGCGTTCTGCGTGAGCAAGGGTGTTCCCGGGCAGGTCGGGGTTCTCGAGGTGCGGGAAGATCGAGAAGTCGACCACGCCCAGTGTTCTGTCTCCGGCCGACGACTGCCAGGTCACGAATTCGTCCCCAATTCGCGGGGTCATCACCATGCTCCCGGCGCTCACTCCCACCCATACCGTCTCGCGTAGCGACTCCAAGAGGTCTGCCAAGCCGGACGCTCGCATCCAGTGGCACAGGTAGGCGGCGTCGCCGCCGTCGACGAGCAACACGTCCGTCTCTCGGATCAGGGGGACCCAGCGCTCCTCGTCGAGACTCGGCAACGCAGTGAGCTCCAGCACTCCCAGGGACTTCCAACCCAGCCCCACCATGGGCGAGCGAGGTTCTTGCCCGCTGATGAACCGCCACGCCTGGCGGGGACCGGCCATCGGGTGCCCGTACAACGCCGTGGGAATGCAGAGGGCATCGGACTCGGCGATCGGCTTCCCCAGCAGCTCGAGCAGCGCGTCGTGGATGCTCGCGTTCTTGATGCCGGCGGAGGTGAGAAGAAGTTTCATGCTTTTGGGAACTGGTCCGACCATTGAAGACTCATCGGCTCCGGCGAGATCCAGCCTGACGTTGCCCAGAGCCTCACGTTAGTCCGAGTGCGCTCAGGGTGTAGCCGCGAACGCTGGCTCAGGCGACCGGAGAGGTGTCTGACACCAGGATCGTGCGCGGCTGGCAGGTGCGTCACGTGGAGGTGTCAGACACCAGTTAGACCCGCCGCTAGCGCTGATCGCTCAGGGTGTCTTTGTGAGCACTCGCCCAGGCGACCGAGCGGGTGTCTGGTGATCTCATGGCCGGTCCGGACACCCCAGGGGTCTGACCCCCGGTGGTGGCCGTTCGAGTCGAGACCGGCGGTGCATGGCCGTGGCGCGGTGCCGCATGGTTGTGCGGCGTCCGCGTCTCATTTGGCCATCACCCGGGTCTGACCCCGGTGGTGTCCTTTGCGGTCGCGCGGCCAACACCATTTCGAGCCGCCGCGGGCTCGTATCGTCGGCGCGCATTCCCCCGCGCCGGCGCAAGCGAGAACTCGCGACGCTTGCAGGCCTTGTGTGCGTGTTCTTCCTACCCCATGAAGTCGTGGAGTGGGTACACGCGGGTTTCGGGTTGACGGCCACCCTGCTCCATCATCGGGCGCACGATCGGCATCAGGCGCTCGTTGAGGAACGCATCCCACGCCTCCTGCGACTCCCACACATCAAAGATGCGGAAGACCCCAGCCTCCTCGTCGAATCCGGCGGTGTGAACGAGTCCGCCGGCGGGCGGGTTCGCGCGCGCGCCAAGTGCCTCCTGGACGCGGTCATAATTCTCGGTTGTCCGGTCGTCGCCCTCGATCGGGAACTCCTGGATGACTGCAACTGCCATGGTCGGCCTCCTCGCGTTGAGTGCCGCGACTCTACGCCTCGCCCGCGCGGCGAAGCTGCGCCGTTAGAGGAGCAGCCCCATCTCGATGCTGTCCCAGAGCTCGCCGCTCTGGCGGCGGTAGTGCTTGATCCGGCGGCCTTCTTCGACGAAGCCGTACTTGCGATAGAGGGCGAGGCCGGCGGCGTTATGTGCGAAGACGCCGAGGCTCAGCTTGTGTAGGCCACGCTCGCGCGCCCACTCGATCGCCGCTTCCATCAGCGCCGAGCCGACGCCGCGGCCGCGCCACTCGCTCATGATCGCCATGCCGATCTCGCCGTACCCGTGCCCGCTCACGCCGACGTGAATGGAGCCGATCACCTCGCCGCCCCCGACCGCGACGATCGTCCCGTCGAGCGTAAACCGTGCGGCTCGTGCTTCGACGTCGACCGGCGGCTCGGACGCGATCCCGTCGCGCTCCTCCGCCACCTCGGCGAACACGAGAGCGAGCGGGACTCGATCGTCCTCGAGCGCGGGGCGGATCTGGAACGGCGCTT
>JAYUEQ010000314.1:0-1520 GCA_043739205.1 Thermoleophilia bacterium | reverse complement strand
CTCGCGACGTTCGCGGTCGAGCTCTTCTCCGACGACGAAGGAGGCGGGTTCTTCCAAAGCCCTCACGATGCGGAGCAGCTTGTCGCCCGCAAGAAGGATCTCGACGACCACCCGACGCCGAGCGGCAACGCGATGCTCGCCTACGTGCTGCTGCGCCTGGCGCGCATCTGGGGCGACGACGAGCTGGAGCAGCGCGGTGTCTCCGTGCTTCGGATCGTCCGCGAAGCCTTGCCGCGGGCGCCCTCGTCCTTCGGCTGGCTGCTCGTGGCGCTCCACCAGCACCTCTCGCCGCACCGGGAGCTCGCGATCGCGGGGCCGGTGGACGCGCCGGTCGCACGCGCCGCGGTGGCCGCCGCGGCGGCGACGGACGTGATCGCCTTCGGCCCGGCCGACGGCGTGCCGCTCCTCGCCGGGCGGACGGACGTCGGCGGCCAAGCCGCCGTCTACGTCTGCGAGCGGTTCGCCTGCGCTCTGCCGGTGACCGACCCGGCAGCGTTATAAGCTGCCCCGATGGCGCTGCTCGCGATTCGCAACGTCACCCGCCGCTTCGGCGGCATCGTCGCGATCGACGACGTCTCCCTCGACGTCGAGGCGGGCCAGATCGTCGGCCTGATCGGCCCGAACGGCGCGGGCAAGACGACCCTCTTCAACGTGATCACGCGCCTCTACCGGCCCGACAGCGGCGAGCTCGACCTCGACGGCAAGAGCCTTCTGCGCACGCCGCCGCACCGGATCGTGCGCCGTGGCATCGCGCGCACGTTCCAGAACGTCGAGCTCTTCCGGACGATGAGCGTTCTCGACAACGTGCTCGTCGGCGCGCATACGCGCACGAAGCCATTTCGCGGTAGTGCTGCGCGCGGCCGCGCGCTCGAGGTGCTCGACTACGTCGGCATCGCCGATGTCGCGGGCCGGCCTGCCGCCGGGTTGCCGTTCGGGACGTTGAAGCGTGTCGAGCTCGCGCGGGCGCTCGTCGCCGAGCCCAAGCTGCTGCTCCTCGACGAGCCCGCAGGCGGCTTGAACCATGAGGAGGTCTCCGATCTCGGCACGTTCATCCGCAAGCTGCGCGAGGACTTCGACCTGACGGTGCTGCTCGTCGAGCATCACATGGGTCTCGTGATGGGCATCGCCGACCGCATCCACGTCCTCGACCGCATGGAGGTGCGCGTCGAGCACCGCGACGTAGTCCTCGTCGTAGGCGTCGCCGAGCACCGAGACGTGGACGACGTCGATGTCCACGTCGCGTGGCTCGTCCTTCGCCAGCTCTTCAGGCCAACGCAGGTCGACGATCCGCTCCACGCCGTGGTCGGCGAGCGCGCGCCAGCCTTCGTCGGTCAGCTTGCGGATGTTGTCGGCGCGCACGATGCCGCCGAGCTGCGTACGTCGGCCGTCCTCGGTAGGCAGCCCGCCGAGGTCGCGCACGTTCAGGCAGCCCTCCCAGGCGAGCGAGGTCACGCGGCGGTTGATTCGGCGCCGAGGTAGGCCTCGATCACGTCCGGATTGTTCTTGATCTCCTCGGGCGA
>JAYUEQ010000313.1:0-2924 GCA_043739205.1 Thermoleophilia bacterium | reverse complement strand
TGGCCACGGCGATCGCGCCGAGATCCGACTCGCGGACGAACCCTTCGTCGGTGGCGTGGCGCGCGAGCGCGATCAGCGGCCGCCAGTACTCCTCGACGTCGAGGAGCCCGATCGGCTTGTCGTGGAGCCCGAGCTGCGACCAGGTGAGCTGTTCGAGCAGCTCGTCCAGGGTCCCGAAGCCGCCCGGGAGCGCGACGAACCCGTCGGAGAGCTCCGCCATCAGCGCCTTCCGCTCGTGGAGCGAATCGACCACGTGCAGCTCGGTCAGCCCGCCGTGTGCAAGCTCGCGATCGACGAGCTCTTGCGGGATCACGCCGATCACCTCGCCGCCGCCCGCAAGCGCCGCGTCGGCAACCGCGCCCATCAGGCCGACGCGGCCGCCGCCGTAGACGATGCCGACCCCGCGCGCCGCGGCCGCTGATCCGAACGCCCGTGCCGCCGCTGCGTACTCCGGAAGCCGCCCGCTCGAGGCTCCACAGAAGACGCAAACCCGGCGCACGACCCGAGACTAGCCGCGCGGTCTACCTTGGGCGGATGTTCGGCGGCTTCCATCGCGGCTTCAACGAGACGCCTACGCGTCCATCCGACCCGGCCGTTCGCCGGGCGAACCTGAGACGCATCGCGGGCCTCTTCAGTGCCTACCGCCGCCGGCTTGCCGCCGTGCTCGTACTGATCCTCTGCTCAGCCGCGCTCGGTGTCGTGCCCGCGTTCCTGCTTCGCGGCGTGCTGCAAGCGATCCAGCACAACCAGACGACGCGGTTGTCGTTGCTCGCTGCGGGGATGATCGCGATCGCGATCGTGACGGGAATTGTCGGGGTCTGGCAGACGCTGCTCTCGAACCAGGTCGGCCAACGCGTCATGCACGACCTGCGCGCTGCGGTCTTCCGCCACCTGCAGCGGCTCTCGCTTGCGTTCTTCACGCGCACGCGAACCGGCGAGATCCAGTCGCGCATCTCGAACGACATCGGCGGGGTGCAGAGCGTCGTCACGAGCACCGCGACCTCGATCGTTGCGAACGCGACGACGGTGCTCGCAACGATGATCGGCATGGCGTTTCTCAACTGGGAGCTCTCGCTGTTCGCGTTCGCGCTGATCCCCGTGTTCGTGCTGCTGACGAGACGCGTCGGGGAGCAACGCCGCCAGATCGCGAAGTCGACCCAGGAGACGCTTGCCGACATCTCGAGCCTCGTGCAGGAGTCTCTGTCGGTCTCAGGGATCTTGCTCGGCAAGACAATGGGGCGAACCGAAGAGCTCGCCGACCGGTTCGAGGGCGAGTCGCAAACGCTCGCCGACCTCGAGGTGCGCCAGCGCATGGCCGGTCGCTGGGTGATGGCGGCGATCCAGACGAGCTTCGCGATCATGCCGGTTGCGGCGTACTGGTTCGCCGGGCTCGCACTGGCGAGTGGTTCGCACGTGATCTCGCTCCCGACGCTCGTCGCCTTCACGACGCTGCAGACGCGACTGTTCTTCCCGGTCGGTTCCCTGCTCGGTGTGGGGCTTGACGTGCAGACCTCGCTCGCACTCTTCGACCGGATCTTCGACTACCTCGATCAGCCGGTCGAGATCGTGGAGCGTTCCGACCCGCGCACGCTCGAGGAAGCGGGTGACGTCATGTTCGACCACGTGTGGTTCCGCTACGGCGACGACGCATGGACACTGCAGGACGTCTCGTTCACCGTGCCCGCCGGAACGAAGACGGCACTCGTCGGAGAGACCGGGGCCGGCAAGACGACGCTCGGCTACCTCACCGCCCGCCTGTACGACGTCAACGAGGGCAGCGTCCGGATCTCCGACACCGATGTGCGCGACCTGTCATTCGCCTCGCTTGCGGAGCTCGTCGGCGTCGTCTCGCAGGAGACGTATCTCTTCCATGCGACCGTGCGCGAGAACCTGCGCTTCGCGAAGCCTGATGCAACCGACGCGGAGATCGAGCTTGCCGCCGATGCGGCGCGCATTCACGACCTGATCGCGTCACTGCCGGAGGGGTACGACACGGTTGTCGGCGAGCGTGGGTACCGCTTCTCCGGCGGTGAGAAGCAACGGATCGCGATTGCGCGCACCGTTCTTCGCAACCCTCCGATCCTCGTGCTCGACGAAGCGACGAGCTCGCTCGATACGGAGACCGAGCGCCAGGTGCAGGAAGCACTCGACCGCCTCGCTGAGGGGCGCACGACGATTGCGATCGCCCACCGTCTTTCGACCGTGCAGGACGCAGACCAGATCGTCGTCCTGGACGGGGGGCGGATCGTCGAGCGTGGCACGCACGAGGAGCTCCTCGAGCTGGACGGTCGCTACGCGGAGCTCGTCGGCCGCGCGCCCGCGATTCCGCTTTAGCGGATGCCGGTGTCGACGGAGACGTTCAGTTTCACGTAGCGGTCGCCCGGCACCATGACGGCGGTCGGCTTCGTTCCGAAGTGCGCGTTCTGAACGCGGACCGACCAGCGGCCAGGCGTGAGCCCGATGCGATACCTGCCCTTAGCGTCGGTCGTCACCTGCCGCGTGGCACCCAAACGCGAGAAGACAATCGTCGCGTGTGCGTACGGCGCCGTGCAAGGGATACCGGCGCGGCATACCGGCGTGACCGGCCCGCGCGTCACGGTGCCGTAGAGACCACTCAGCAGGGCAGCGAGGATTGCAACCGCGGTCACGACCGCACTGTAGCGCCACTCTCTAGACTCCTTTGTAATGCAGGAATCGCTTCCGGTCGCCGAGCGTCCGCGCCGCCCCGAATGGATGAAGGTGCGCGCGCCGTCCCAGAACGGCAGCTACTTCGACGTGAAGAAGCTGATCCACGGCGCGCAGCTCAACACGATCTGCGAGGAAGCCCGCTGCCCGAACATCGCCGAGTGCTGGGGCCGGGGCACTGCGACCTTCCAGATCCTCGGTGACACCTGCACCCGCGCGTGCCGCTATTGCTACGTGAA
>JAYUEQ010000312.1:0-3230 GCA_043739205.1 Thermoleophilia bacterium | reverse complement strand
AGCCTGCAGCGTGCGTGCCGCGCCGATCACGGCGGCCATCGGGCTGCGCAACTCGTGCGAGACGAGCGACACGAAATCGGCGCGCAGCGCGGAGAGGCTGCGCAGCTCCTCGACCGTGCGGCGCTCGCTCTCGTAGGCGCGGATGTTCTGGACCGCCGACCCGGCAAGGCGGCCGAGCAGCCCTGTGAGCTCGATCTCGTGCTCCCGAAAGGCATCCGGCTCCCGCCGGCTGAGGGCGAGGAGCCCGATCGTGCGTGCACCGGCGAGGAGCGGCGCAGCCACCCGGGAGTGCAGGCCGAGCGCGACCAGCTGCTCCTCCTCGACATACGCGCGCTCCGTCATGTCGCGGCGGTACACGGTCTGGCCACCGGCCATCACATCGGCGATCAGGCTGTGCTCCGGGCTGAACTCGGCGCCGGCCGACATCGCACCGTCGGCCTGCTCACCGGCCGTTGCGATGATGCGCGCCGTTCCCTCTTCCGCGAGCACGATCGCCATGCGGTCGAACGGGACGAGCCCGCGCAACTCGCGGATGAAGGCGTTGACTGCCTCGTCCAGATCGAGCGACGAGCTGAGCGCGCGCGCACAACGATTCGCCGCGTCGAGCAAGTCGGCGCGCCGTCCGAGCTCGTCGCGCAACGTTTCGGCCTCCTCGGCCCGGTGTTCTGCGGTCGCGCGCTCCTCGTCCAGGCGAGTGACGACCCAGCCGACGAGCAGTGCGAGCAGCAGACCGGCGCCGGCCTGGAACGTGACGAACTCGATCCGGTAGCCGACGTGGAACCAGTGAGCGCGCTGCTCCTCGAAGAGTGCGGCCACTGGAACTGCGGCAAGCGCAACCGCGACGCCGCCGCGCATCCCGAAGCGAACGGTCCCGACCACGATCGCAAGGAAAAGCAGCTGGCGGGTCGGCGTTCCGAACTCGAAGGCATACAGCACCGTGAACGCGGCGGCGATCGAATAGTCGAACGCCATGGCGAGCACTCGGTAGGCTCGCGCCTCGCGCACACCTGCAAACAGCGCCAGCGCACCGCCCGCGAACGCGCCGGTGAGCAGCCAGGCGATCAGCTCGTAACCGTCTGGGTAGTTCTTCGTCAGCGACACCTGCAGCGCCGCGAACGGCACCGCGAGCAGGCGCACGATCGAGATCCACCACTCGATGCGCCTGCGTGTCATGCGCGCGACCTCACACGGTCGAGCGCCCACTGCGCGTGCTCGGCGATCAACGCATCGTCGTCTCGTGCGTGCCGCTCGAGCACGGTCACATGCTCGAGGCCCCCCGTGTTGCCGAGCGCGACCAGTGCGTTCCGTCGCAGCCAGCGCGGATCGTTGCGCGGGACGTAGAGCCGCGCGTACTCGTCGATCAGCCCATCGCCGTCCCGCTCGAGCCACGCGACGAGATCGACGTGCGCGCCTCTTTCCGGCAGATCGCCGCGCCGTTTCTCGACACCGCGGTTCCACGGACAGACGTCCTGGCAGATGTCACAGCCGTACACCTGCGCGCCGAGCTCGGCCCGATAGTCCTCGGGGATCGCCGCCGGCGCCTGTGTCCAGTACGAGAGGCACTTCGTCGCATCAAGCGTGCCGGGCTCGTCGAGCGCTCCCGTCGGACAGGCGTCGATGCAGAGCCGGCACTCGCCGCAGTCCGTCGTGAGCGGCGCCGTCGGTTCGAGCTCGATGTCAGTGACGAGCGCCCCGAGCACGACCCAGGAACCGTGCCGGCGTGTGATCAGCATCGTGTTCTTGCCGTAGAACCCCACGCCGCTGCGCGCGGCCGCCTCACGATCGACGTGCTGGTTGGCATCGACGAGCACCCGGTAGGCGCCGCCGAGCCGGCGGCCGAGCTCGTCCAGCTGCCCACGCAACGTTTCGTACGCGTCGTCCCAGGTGTACCGCGCAAGCCGTCCCTCGCCCGGCTCGAGCGGAGACTCCGGCGTCCAGTAACACCTCGCGGCGGAGATCACGCTGCGCGCTCCGGGGAGCAGCGACTCGGGATGGCAGGACTGCTCCGGACGCGCCATCGTGAACTTCATGCCGGCGAAGAGGCCGCGTGCGCGTCGCTCGACGATGTATCGCTCCGTGTCGACGTACGCCTCGGCGCGCGTCACACCGAGCGCGTCGATCCCGAGCTCGGTGCCCAACCGGAGTACGTCCTCGCGTGTCATGCGAGGATTGTCTCGTGAAGGCGATCAGGATCCATGAGGACGGCGGACCGGAGGTGCTCCGCTACGAGGACGTCCCCGATCCGGTGCCCCGCGACGGCGAGGCGCTCGTCGAGCTGCGCGCCGCGTCGCTGAACCACCTCGACGTGTGGATCCGCAAAGGGCTGCCGTCGGTGCCGAAGCCGCGCATCCTCGGCGCGGACGGCGCAGGCGTGATCGCGGGAACCGATGAGCGAGTCGTCATCAACCCGGGAATCATGACGGACGGGAAGATGCACATCGTCGGTGAGACGATGGACGGCACGCATGCCGGGCTGATCGCGATCCCGCGCGACTACCTCCACCCCATCCCCGGCGACCTCACATTCGAGGAAGCGGCGGCGTTCCCGCTCACCTTCGAGACGGCCTACCGGATGCTCGCCACGCGCGCGCGGCTCCAGGAGGACGAATGGGTGCTGATCTGGGGCATCGGCGGCGGGGTCGCGACGGCCGCCCTGTCGCTCGCAAAGGCGCTCGGGGCGCGCGTCGCCGTCACCTCGTCGAGCGACGCGAAGCTCGAACAGGCCAAAGTGCTCGGCGCCGACCTGGCCGTCAACCACGCCACAGAAGATGTGGTCGCCGCTGTCAAGGACGCCACCGGCGGCGGCGCACACGTTGTCGTCGAGAGCGTCGGCGAAGCGACCTGGAAGCGCACACTCGACGCCGTGCGGCCCGAGGGCCGAATCGTCATCTGCGGCGCGACCACGGGCCCGAATCCCCCGGCGGCACTGCACCGCGTCTGGTGGAAGCAACTGTCGATCCTCGGCTCGTCGATGGGCTCGCCCTCGGACTTCCAGGCGGTCTGGGACCTGATCGACGCGGGCAAGGCCCGTCCGATCGTCGACAAGGTGTTTCCGCTCGCGGATGCGCGTTCGGCGCACGAGCGGCTGGAGGCCGGAGACCAGCTCGGAAAGATCGTGCTCTCGATTCCGGGCTAACAGGCCTTGAACGTGGAAGCGCCCCGGCTGTTGCCGGGGCGCTTTGGTGTCAAGCCCGCTGGAAGGAGGGTGGCGGGGGTGTTAGGGGCCGGTG
>JAYUEQ010000311.1:0-3140 GCA_043739205.1 Thermoleophilia bacterium | reverse complement strand
GTCGATCAAGGTGATGGATCAGAACGGCCAGGCGAAGACGTCTGACGTCATCAACGCCTGCCAGTGGATCCTCGACAACAAGGCGCAGTACAACATCCGCGTCGCCAACTTCTCCCTGCACTCGAGCTACAGCACGAACTTCTATCGTGACCCGCTCGATCGCGCAGTGGAAAAGCTCTGGTTCAACGGCGTGGTCGTTGTCGCTGCAGCGGGCAACTACGGTGTCGCGACGGGGCCGTCCGGTGTCAAGTACTCGCCGGGCAACGATCCCTTCGTGATCACCGTCGGTGCAGTCGACCTCGGCAACTCCGCGAAGCCGAACGACGACTTCGTGCCGTCCTGGTCGGCGTACGGCTACACCAACGACGGCTTCTACAAGCCCGAGGTCGCGGCACCCGGCCGCTACATGGTGGGCCCGATCGCTCCCGGCTCGACGATCACGAGCCTGAAGGCCGGAAACATGGTCGGCTCCGACCGGATCCAGCTCTCCGGCACGTCGTTCGCGGCGCCGGTGGTCTCCGGGACAGTGGCGCAGATGCTTGCGCGCCACCCGAACTGGACGCCCGACCAGGTCAAGGGCGCGCTGATGCGCACCGCCCGGAAGGTCCGCGTCAACCCGCGGTCAGCCGGCGTCGGTGAGATCACCGCGACCCGCGCGGTCACGACGGCCTACACGCCGAATCCGAACGCAGGCCTCGACAAGTTCGTCACGTCGGTCGCCGGCACCCCCGACGTCGCATTCGACTCGATGAGTTGGGCGAACGCGGCCAAGGCGAGCATGTCCTGGAACTCCATGTCCTGGGCTGACCAGTCCTGGAGCGATATGTCCTGGAGCGATATGTCCTGGGCAGATATGTCCTGGGCCGACTTGTCCCAGGAGGACGCCGCCGAAGGCGACGCGACATCCAGCACCGACGGGTATGTCGCAACGCCGACGGAGGTGGCCGCCGCGGCAACCGACCCGGACCTCGCAGTCCCGGTCGATCCGCAGCTCGCTCCGGCACCCGACCCGACACCGACTGTCGTCACGACGACGACGACGCTGGTCGACCCGACCGCGGTGACGACCACCGCGCCGGCGACCGATCCGGTCCCTGCTCCTCCGGCGCTCCTGCCGTAGGAACGGAAACGATCGAGACCCACCCGAGGGCCCGCGCGAGCGGGCCCTCGGTCGTTTTCGAGGCATCACCCGAATGGGGGAACTCCGGGCCGTTCCCCAAATGGGGGATGAGAGCATGACCTCTACGGCCGTAACTTCCCATGTGGGTGATGTTCTGCGGCCCCGCGCTTGCGGCGCGGAAGGAGAGTTCTGAATGAGCGCGATCCCGAGCGATCTAGGGCTCGAGACCGAACCGGACGACCATCTGGGTGAGCGCCGACACGGGCTGCCCCTGTCGGCGACCATCTACGAGGTCGTCATCGCGGTCGCGGCGCTCGGCGCGGCACTCCCGTTCATCGTTCGCCTGAACGGCCACACCCACGGCTGGGCGACCTTCGGGATTCTCGCCGTCGGCGCCGCTGCAACTCACACCTACACGGTGCGTACCGCGAAGGACTCGTCGTTCCATACCTCCTGGGTCTTCCTGATTCCGGCCGCCATCTTGCTGCCGCCCGAGCTCGTCGCGCTTCTCGGCGTGCTCATGCACATCCCCGAATGGCTCAAGGAACGCTACGCCTGGTACATCCAGAGCTTCAACATCGCGAACTACACGCTCGGCAATCTCGCAACCTGGGGCGCCGCCCACCTCCTGCTCGACGCGTCAGGCCTGATCCCGGACGACCACCTGCGCTGGGCGGCCGCGGGCCTCGTCGCCTGTGTCGTTGCCGTCGGTGCGAACCACATCCTGCTCGCACCGATGATGACCCTTGCCCGGGGACATTCGCTCCGTGAGGCTGGGATCTTCTCGTTCGAGAGCCTCTCGACCGACTTCATCCTCGCAACGCTCGGGCTTGCGTTCGCGGCCTTCTGGAATTTCAACCCGTGGCTGATCCCGTTCGCGGTGGCGCCGCTGCTCCTGATCCATCGCTCGCTTGCGATCCCCCAGCTTCAGGCCGAGGCGCGCGTCGATCCGAAGACGGGTCTCTACAACGCACGGCACTTCGCCGTCGTCATGCAGGAAGAGCTCGGGCGTGCGCAACGTTTCCAGCGCCCGCTGTCCTTGATCATGGCCGACCTCGACCTGCTCCGTGACATCAACAACACCTATGGGCACCTTGCCGGCGACGCCGTCCTGCGTGGTATCTCGGAGGTCTTCCGCCAACAGCTTCGCCACTACGACGTGCCCGCCCGCTTCGGCGGCGAGGAGTTCTCGATCCTCCTCCCGGAAACCCCGACCGACCAGGCGTACGAGATTGCCGACCGCATCCGGCGGGCCGTCGCCGCTCGCCTCTTCGAGGTCGAGACCTCGAGCGAGCCGATCCGCGCGACGATCTCGATGGGCGTCGCCGGGTTCCCGCGCGACGGCAGCGACATGAACGAGCTCGTTCACCAGGCGGACCTCGCGGTCTACCGGGCGAAGCTGCAGGGTCGCAACCGCGTCCTCGACGCCTCGGACGAGCCGTTGCTCGCGCAGCCAGAGAAGCGCGGCCCGCGTCTCGTCTCGCTGCCGGTGCAGGAGAGCGAACCGGTGCGGCCGCTCCCGCCCGCGACAGAGTTGATCCCTGACGTCGAGCGCCGCCAAGCGGCCCGCCCGCACAACGTTCCGTCCCCACGGTTCTTCGCCGTGCCGAAGCGCCTCGCGATGCTCGTCGGGCTCGTCGGGCTGCTCGGTACCGCCGCCGGCCTGCTCGCGGCGGTCTTCGGCCATTCGCAGGACATCGTCGGTCTCGTGACGATCATCGTTCTTGTCGGGCTGGGACAGGTGCTTTCGCTCGAGGTGGAGGAGACCGGCTCGATCTCCGTCAGCGCGGTCGGTGCGCTTGCTGCCGCCGCGATCATCGGTCCGCGTGCTGCGATCGCGCTGGCGATCACGATGTCCGCCGTCGAGTGGAGCGCGCGCCGCGCCGTCTTCCACCAGCTGCTCTTCAACGTCGGCGCCCTATCGCTTGCCTCACTGGCGGCGGCTGCCATCTTCTCCGTCCACATCGGCGGCCAGATCGGTACCGGCATCTTCGTCGCCTCAGGCCTGCTCGCCGGTCTC
>JAYUEQ010000310.1:0-5746 GCA_043739205.1 Thermoleophilia bacterium | reverse complement strand
CATCTCGCCGCGCTTTTCAAAGACGTGGTCGGGCTTGAACGTAGACCCCGCTATGCCCTGCGCCCGACCCGTGCGACCTGCTTGGTCTGAGCCATCCCCACGAGCACGCAGTTCCACATCAAGCCTCTATAGCTTGCGGGAGTGCTCCCGCCGATCCTTCGCGAGAACAGGAACTTCCGCCGCTACTTCATCGGGCAATCGATCTCGATGCTCGGCGACCAGGTGTCGCTGATCGCGCTGCCGCTCACCGCAGTGCTCGCGTTGCACGCGACCCCGGCGCAGATGGGCGCGCTCCTGACCACGGCTCTGATCCCGAACCTGATCTTCTCGCTGCACGCCGGCGTCTGGATCGACCGCCGCGGCCGCCGGCGCCAGGTGATGCTCGCAACCGACATCGGACGCGGCTTATTGATCGCGACCGTGCCGGTCGCGTATGCATTTGGACAGCTCACCTGGGCGCAGCTCTATGTAGTGGCCTTTCTGTCGGGAACGCTCACCGTCTTCTTCCTCGTCGCGTACGGCGCGTTCTTCCAGGTTGTCGTCGCACGCGAGGACTACGTCGCCGCGAACTCGCTGATCCACGGCAGTCGCGCGTTCTCGTTCCTCGCAGGCACGAGCCTCGGCGGCGTCCTCGTCCAACTGGTACGCGGCCCGTACGCGCTGGCACTCGACGCGGTGTCGTACGGCTGGTCTGCACTGTTCCTCGGGCGCATCGATGCGGAGGAGCCGCCAGGGGTACCGCGCGAGTCGGGCGGACTGCTGTCCGGCGTTCGGTGGATCCGCCACAACGCGGTCATCCGCGCCGAACTGCTCGGTGTCGCGACGCTGAACCTCTTCAACTTCATGTTCTTCGCGCTGTTCCTGCTCTACGCAACGCGAGACCTCGGGGTGCGCCCGGCGACGCTCGGCATCGTGCTCGGCTCCGCTTCGATCGGCACGCTCGCCGGCTCATTCGTAACCGCCCGGATCTCGCGACGGATCGGCGTCGGCCCGACGTTCATCATCGGCTGCTTTCTCTTTCCGGCGCCCCTGATCCTCATCCCCGCCGCGGGAGGTCCCTACTGGTTCGTGCTCGCGCTGCTGTTCGCTTCCGAGTTCCTGTCGGGCGTCGGGCTGATGCTGCTCGACATCATGGCCGGAACGATCAGCGCGGGGACCGTCCCGGCCGCGTTGCGCTCGCGCGTCTCCGGTGCGTTCATGGTCGTGAACTACGGAGTGCGTCCGCTCGGAACGACGATCGGTGGCATCCTCGGCACGGTGATCGGCGTTCGCTCCACCCTCTGGATCGCAACGATCGGCGCGCTGCTCGGCCTCGCGTGGCTGATCCCGTCGCCGATCCCTCACCTCCGCGATGTGCCGGCGGAGGCACCGGAATGAACGGCAACCCCTTAGAGCTCTTCCACGAGTGGGTCGAGGGGCCTGAGGTCGCACTCGCGACTGCGACGCCCGACGGGCGCCCGTCCGTGCGGATGGTGCTGCTGAAGAGCGCCGATGCACGCGGGTTCACGTTCTTCACAGGCTACGAGTCGCGGAAGGGCCGCGAGCTCGACGCGAACCCGCATGCTGCGCTGCTGTTCCATCGCCTCGGGATCCAGGTGCGGGTCGAAGGACATGTGGAGCGCGTCCCCGTGTCGGAGTCCGAGGCCTACTGGGAGACGCGCCCGGAGGCCTCGCGGCGGAGCGCCGCTGCCTCGAACCAGTCACAGCCGATCGGCTCGCGCGAGGAGCTCGAAGCCGCGGTCGAGCAGCAGCCTGCCCAGCCCGGTCGCCCCGAGCGCTGGGGTGGCTACCGGATTATCCCGGACACCTACGAATTCTGGCGGCACCGTGACGACCGACTGCACGAACGTCACCTTTTCAGGGCACGCGGCGATGGCTGGGACGTCGTCATGCTGCAACCGTGAAGCTGCTTGCCGCCGCAGCGCTCCTCTTCAGCCTGTCCGGGGCAAGCGCCTCGTCGCCGGTGATTGCAGGCTGCCCGGTCTTTCCTACCTCGAGCCCGTGGAACCAGAAGGTCGACACGCTGCCGGTCGCGTCGAACTCCGGGCAGCTGATCGCGTCGATGGGCGTCGGAGGAAGCGTGCACGCAGACTTCGGCAGCGGCCTCTACGACGGATCGCGCATCGGCATCCCCTACGTCGTCGTGCACGCATCCTCGACGCCGAAGTCGCACGTCACGTTCGAGTACGCGGACGAGAGCGACAAAGGCCCGTACCCGATCCCGGCGGGCGTGCCGATCGAAGGGGCTCCACAACACGCGAACGAGGGTGACCGCCACGTGCTGATCGTCGATCGCGACGCGTGCCGCCTCTACGAGCTTTCCGGGATGTCGAAGCAGAACGGCAAGTGGTCAGGCTGGTCGGGCGCGATCTGGAACCTGCGCTCGAACGCGCTGCGCCCGGCGGGCTGGACGTCGGCCGATGCTGCGGGACTGCCGATCCTCCCCGGGCTCGCGCGCTGGGAAGGCGACGCGTCGACCGGCACGATCAGGCACGCGCTGCGCTTCACCGCGCAACGAACGAGGCGCGCCTACGTCTATCCCGCGCGCCACTACGCGAGCAGCCTCACCGATCCGTCGCTGCCGCCGATGGGCCTGCGCCTACGCCTCAAAGCGAGCGTGAACATCGCGTCGCTGCCGCCGCAGGCGCGCATCGTCGCGCAAGGGCTCAAGACCTACGGAATGATCCTCGCCGACAACGGATCGAACTGGTACATCGGCGGAGCGCCGAGCCCGAAGTGGTCGAACGACCAGCTACACGCGCTCGGCCGGCTGACCGGTGCCGACTTCGAGGTCGTCGACACCTCGAAGTTGCGACCGTAGCCGCACCTCGAACGTCGTCCCCGCGGTACTGCTCCGCACGCTCACGTCGCCGCCCATCGCGGTCGCGAGCTGCTTGACGATCGCAAGGCCAAGGCCGCTTCCGAGCGGGCGATCCTTGTCGGCCTTGTCGTAGAGGTAGAAGCGCTCGAAGGCGTGCGGCACGTCTTCAGGCGGGATCCCGCGGCCGGTATCGGCGACGAGCAGCCGGCCGGGCTCCGCGCGTACCGTCACTGCGCCGCCTGCCGGTGTCTCGCGCAGCGCGTTCTCGACGAGGTTCGCGGCGACCTGCAGGACACGGTCTGGATCGGCATCGACCCACGTTTCCTCGCCCTCCGCCGTCAGAACGACGCCGAACTGGCGCGCGGCGGCTTCCTGGCGGCGTACCGCCTCGCGTGCCACCTCAGCAAGGTCGACAGGCTCGCGCTGAACGGAGAACTCACTCCGGTTCATGCGCGCGAGATCGAGCAGGTCGCGGACGAGCCGTTCGAGCCGGCCGGCCTCGAGCGAGATGACGCGCGCCGCCTCCTCCGCTTCGAACGCGCCGTCGGCGAGACCCTCCGAGTAGCCGCGGATCGCGGTCAGCGGTGTCTTCAGCTCGTGGCTCACCGAGAGGAGGAAGTCACGCTCGGCCTGCCGTGATGCGGCGAGCTGCTCTGTCATGTGGTTGAACGCCTCCGCAAGCTGCGCGAGCTCCGTCGTCCCGCCCGTCGGCAGCGGGTCATGGCTCTCGTCGGCCGCGAGCGCTCTCGTGGCGGCTGCGACGCGACGGATCGGGCGCGCGATCGAGCGCGCGACGACGAACGAGAGCGCCGCGGCGAGCACGACACCGGCGAGCGCAGCCAGCAAGAGGTCACCGAGGAAGGGCCGCCACGCGGCGGACTGCAGGCTTGCCGGCCGCAGGAGCAAAAGCCCGAGGTGCGGAAGCGTGCGATACGAGTAGAGCTGCTGCGTGCCCAGGTACGTCGTCTCGCCGTCACTGCTCTTGTCCACGCTGGGCACGACAGTGCGGAACGAGCGCCGCGGCTCGATCATGATCCGTACGCCACCGACGACGTCGTTCTGCCGCTTGTAGTTCACGTTCTGACGCCGCTGTTGCGCCAGATCGTCCGCGCGTCGTGCGATGTTCGCGGCCTGCGAGCGGTCAACCTGACGCCGCGTCAGGACTGCGCCGATGGCAATCGTCAATGCAAGCGTGAGTGCAAGCGCGGCGAGCGTCGACACGAACAGCCGCGCCCGAAGCGAGCTCACTGCGAAATGGCCTTGTACCCGGTCCCCCGCAGCGTGCGGATCAGGTCGGGCCGGCCGAGCTTGCGGCGCAACTGGGCGACGTGCACGTCCACCGTGCGCGTGCCGCCCGGATACTCCTGGCCCCAGACGCGGTCGAGCAGCAGGTCGCGCGAGACGACGTGGCCGACGTTCGCCATGAAGAACGCGAGCAAGTCGAACTCCTTGGCGGTCAGCTCGACCGGCTTGCCGCCGACGGTGACGTCGTGCGACTCGCGGTCGAGCGTCACATCACCAAGCGAGAACGTGTCGCGGTGGTCCTGCGGCTCGGTGCGGCGGAAGATCGCCTTCATGCGCGCCACGAGCTCGCGCGGCGAGAACGGCTTCGTCAGATAGTCGTCGGCACCGACCTCGAGCCCGACGATCCGGTCCGGCTCCTCGTCCCGCGCGGTGAGCATGAGAATCGGCACCTGTGATTTGGCGCGAATCTCGCGACAGACGTCGAAGCCGTCCTTCCCTGGCAGGCCGATGTCGAGCAACACCATCCGCACCTGATGACGGTCGAGCTCCGCCAGCGCATCCTCACCCGACCGCACCCAGATCACCCGGTAGCCGTCGCGCGTGAGGTACGCGCGGACGAGCTCTCCGACAGAAGGCTCGTCTTCGACGAGGAGAACGGTCCCCGCCATTGCCCGAAGCGTATTAGAACGCGGTGGCGCGCACGCGGACAGCAGCGCCGCCGTCGATCCGGAGGGTCGTGGCGGTCATCCGGCGCCGGAGGTCGGAGATCGTCGCCGGCGCACCGTCGAGCATGACGACGGTCTGGGCGCTGAGCGGGATCGTGACCGTGACGCCTGCGCCCTCGCGGAGCGTGAGCTGTGTGGTCGTGATCTCGCCGACCTTGCCGCGGTCGACGATCAGGGTGTGCGGGACCTTGCGGATCGTCACGTTCAGCTCGGCGTGCGACCACGTGCCCGGGATGCGCGGGATCTGCGGAGGCGCGCCACCTCCGCCTGCGGCCGCACCGGCGCAGAGCAGGAGAGAGAGGGCGGCAAAGAGGACGGCGAGCTTCCGCATGGTCTGACTATCCCCCGATCGGGTCACGTTGCGGTTGCCCGCAGGTAAGGCGGACGTAAAACGCAATCGACAGTCGTAGGCTTGACCGCGCTGAAAAAGAACAGGAGGGCCGCCGGTTGACCGGCGGCCCTCATTCCCTTGCTTGGTTGAGCCTTGAGTCGTGCGTCCGAGTCACGCGCTGCGGTCGGTGGGTCAGTTGGCACCTCAGCCCGACCTCACCCGTCAATGTGCCTTCGACCCGCGCCCTCGACTCGAAATCCTGTCCACTCCGCCGGACGGAGCCAGACGGAGATTGGAACGTCGCGTGCTTTGCCGCAGATTCGCGTTCGGTGCCCGCCCTCCTGCCCCGCCGTTAGGGTTGCGAGAGTCCGCCCTGAGTCAGCGGGGGGTGGGAGATGAGCGATCCGCAAAAGGGTGTGCGATGCGATTCACGTTTCCGTCCGGAGCTCACTCGATCCTTTCCGGGCGGAGCACCGGCGGCGCCGTGAAGCAAGTGGCGCCATTCGCAGCAGTCGCCATTTTGGGGTTCGTTACCGCAGTGCTGCCGCCGGCAGCCGATTACCGCGAGCTGGGCCTCGCCGCCGCGCTGCTGATCATCCTGATCGCCGCCGCGTCGTTCTTCCC
>JAYUEQ010000309.1:0-9613 GCA_043739205.1 Thermoleophilia bacterium | reverse complement strand
TGATGGCCGACTTCATCGACGGCACGGTGATCTCGCCCGGGCAGAAGTTCTCGTTCAACGACGTCGTTGGGCCGCGCACGGCCGAGCGAGGGTTCCTCGAGGGGCAGATGATCATCGGCTCGCTCGTCCTGCCGTCGATCGGCGGCGGGGTCTGCCAGACGGCGACGACGCTCTTCAACGACGCGTTCGAGCTCGGGTTGCCGATCCTCGCGCGCACGAATCACAATCTCTACCTCGCGCACTATCCGATCGGGCGCGACGCCACGGTGTCGTGGGGCGGCCCGGACTTCCAGTTCGAGAACGACCTCAAGCACGGCCTGCTGATCAAGACGAGCTACACGGATCAGACACTCACGTTCACGTTCTACGGCACGTCGGAGGGACGGCGGGTGGTCTCGCACACAGGTTCGCAGACGAACTGGACGAAGCCGTCGATGAACTACGCGATCGATCCGAATGCCCCGCGGGGCTCATCGAAGGTCGTGAGCGGCACCGGCGAGAAGGGCTTCGACGTCACCGTCGAGCGCACGGTCTACGACGCAAGCGGCAAAGAGCTGCGGCACGACACGTTCAAGTCGCACTACATCCCGGACAGCCCGACGACCGTCTACGGCCCCGGTAGAACACCCGCCGGCCCGTACATCGTCCTGCCGACGCACATCTAACGGTGTCTGACACCTTTTCGCAGTTCGACACGGGCGCCGCTCTCCGAACTGGTGTCAGACACCAGGCGGCTCGTACGACTCGATGATGCGCTGCACTGCCTCGTCCGGATCGTCCGTGACGTGCAGCAGCTCGAGGTCGGCGGGCGAGATCATCCCGTCGGTGAGCATCCGGCTGCGAATCCAGTCGAGCATCCCTTCCCAGTAGACAGAGTCGAAGAGCACGACCGGGAAGTGGCGGATCTTGCCGGTCTGGATCAGCACGAGCGCTTCGAAGAGCTCGTCGAGCGTGCCGAACCCACCGGGGAAGATCACGAAGCCCTGCGACGGGCGAACGAAGCAGACCTTGCGCGCGTAGAAGTGATCGAAGGTGTGCGAGATGTCGAGGTACGGGTTCCCGCCCTGCTCGTGTGGGAGGACGATGTTGAAGCCGACCGACAGCCCGCCGCCTTCCTGACAGCCGCGGTTCGCCGCCTCCATCACGCCCGGGCCGCCGCCGGTGACGACGGCCCATCTCGCCTCGCCGAACTTGCGGCCGACGGCGCGCGCATCTTCGTACGGCCTGCTCGCTTCGGCGGCACGCGCCGAACCGAACATCGCGACCGCGGGGCGGTCGATCAGCGCGACCTTCTCGAGCCCGGCGCGGAACTCGTTCGCCATCTTCGTAACGGACTGCTCGATGGGCGAGGTGCCCTCGTCGAGGATCTTCCGGTCGTCCATCCTCTACAACCGGTGCTGTGGCTTGTACGTCGCGATCATGCCGAGGATCAGCGCTGCCGCGGTGCCGAAGTACAACGCGTATGACGCGAGTGCCAGCCCGCGCCCGCCCCCGACGCGCAGATAACGCGCGGAGCGCCACACGGCGCCGCCGTCGAAGATCCCAAAGGGCAGCAGGTTGAACAGGTTCAGGAAGAAGCCGGAGTACGCAAGCGCGTACATCAGCGCAGAGCCGTTCGACTGTGCGATCGCAAGACAGACAGCCGCCGCGGCGCCGCCGAGGATCGGGCCGGCGATCGCGACGCGCACCGTCTGCCACGGATGGCCGCGCGTGTACTGCACGTAGGCGCCGAGGAAGGGAATGAACACCGGCAGCTTCGGGCTGAGCCCTTCGCGCTTTGCCTCGATGTAGTGGCCGAGCTCGTGGATGAAGATCAGCAGCACGAACCCGACGGCGAACTTCCAGCCGAAGATCAGCGCGTACGCGGCGACGGCGATGAAGATGCTCGAGAACTTGAGGAGCACGAAGCTGAACTTCGCTGCGGCGATCACGAGCGCGATCACCGGGCCCACCGCCTTGCGGATGCGCCCCATCCAATCCGTGCCGCGCGGCTGGATCGGTTCGTAGTCGCGCTCGCCGTCGAAGCTCACGATCCCCTCCCGATCCATTCTTCGCCGTCCGAGTAGACCTCTTTCTTCCAGAGCGGCACGCGTTCCTTCAATTCGTCGATCGCGTCTTTACATGCCGCGAGCGCGTCTTGGCGATGGGGGGCGGAGACGGCGATCACGACGGACGTATCGCCGATCCCCACGCGGCCGACACGGTGGTGGATGGCGACGGCGGACAACTCGTACCGAGCCTGCAGCCCTTCGGCGATCTCCGCCATCACCCGTTCGGCCATTCCTTCGTACGCCTCGTAGTCGAGATGTGTGACGGTGCGGCCACGCGACTGAATGCGTGTCGTGCCCGTGAACGTTGCGATTGCGCCTACCTGCTCGTCGCGCACCTCGTCGACGACGCGGTCGAGCGAGAGCGGCTCGTCGCTGAGCAGGAACGCGCCGCCCGAGACCGGCGGGATCAGCGCCACCTCGTCGCCGTCCGCGAGCGCGCGATCGGCTGTCGCATATTCCTTGTTGACCGCGTACAAGAGCCCCGCCGGCTCGTCGCCGAGCTCGAGGGCACGCCAGACGTCGGCGACCGTCGTCGCGTCGATCTCGCGCCGGGACCACCCCGCTCGCTCGCGGAGCCCTGCGAAGAGTCTCACGGTGACGGGCACGGCCAGTAGCCTACGGACGTGGCGTCAACCGACCGGCACGAGACCGAATCAGGGATCGAGATCAAGCCGGTCTACACGGCTGATGACGCCTCGGCCGACCTCGAGCTGCCCGGCGAGTTCCCGTACACACGCGGGCCCTACCCCGACATGTACCGCGGTCGGCCCTGGACGATGCGCCAGTACGCGGGCTTCGCCTCGGCAGAGGAATCGAACGCGCGTTACCGCTATCTGCTCGAGCACGGCCAGACCGGCCTCTCGATCGCGTTCGACCTGCCGACGCAGCTCGGCATGGACTCGGACGACCCACGCGCCCTCGGCGAGGTCGGGCGCACCGGCGTCGCGATCGACTCGATCACGGACATGGAGATCCTCCTTGGGGGGATCCCGCTCGACACCGTGTCGACGTCGATGACGATCAATGCACCCGCCGCGCTGCTCCTGCTGCTCTACGAACTGGTGGCGGAGGAGCAAGGCGTTCCGTCGACCGCGCTGCGCGGGACGGTTCAGAACGACATCCTCAAGGAGTACATCGCGCGCGGGAACTACATCTTTCCGCCGCGCCCGTCGATGCGACTGACGACCGATCTGTTCGCGTACTGCGCGGAGCGGATTCCATCCTGGAACACGATCTCGATCTCCGGGTACCACATTCGCGAAGCGGGCTCGACGGCGGTGCAGGAGCTCGCCTTCACGGTCGCGAACGGGATCGCGTACTGCGCAGCCGCGGTCGAGGCCGGTCAGTCACCCGACGAGTTCGGTGCGCGTTTGTCGTTCTTCTTCAACGCGCACAACGACTTTTTCCAGGAGGTCGCGAAGTTCCGCGCGGCGCGCCGGGTCTGGGGCCGCGTCATGCGCGAGCGCTTCGGCGCGACGAACCCGAAGGCGCTTGCACTTCGCTTTCATGCGCAGACCGGCGGCTCGACGTTGACCGCGCAGCAGCCGGAGAGCAACATTGTGCGCGTCGCAATCCAAGCGCTTTCCGCGGTTGCCGGTGGCGCGCAGTCGCTGCACACGAACTCCTACGACGAAGCGCTCGCACTGCCGACCGAGCGCGCAGCGACGATCGCATTGCGCACGCAGCAGATCTTGCAGAACGAGGCGGGCACGATCGTGCCGGCCGATCCGCTCGGCGGCTCGTACTACATCGAAGCGCTGACCGACGAGCTCGAGAACAGAGCGTGGGAGCTCGTACAGAGAATTGACGAGCTCGGTGGCGCTGTCGCCGCGGTCGAGCAGGGCTTCGTGCAGGGCGAGATCGAGAACGCCGCGTTCAAGTGGCAGCAAGAGGTCGAGTCGGGCGAGCGCGTGATCGTCGGCGTGAACAAGTACACAGTCGAATCGGAAGAAACGATCGAGCTGCAGACGATCGATCCGGATGCGGAGAAACGCCAACTCGAGCGCACCGCGCGCGTGCGCGCGCAACGCAACCCGGAGGAGGCAGCTGCCGCGCTTACACGTGTGCGGGAGGCCGCACGCGGCACCGAGAACATGCTCCACTCGATGCGCGAGGCGCTGCGCGTGCGTGGCACGATCGGCGAGATCTGCGGCGTGCTGCGCGAGGAGTGGGGCGAGTACGACAAGGTGCACCTTCCGAATTAGCCGATAAGTTCTCGCGAGCTGTGGTCTCCGAGGAACAGTTGGACGCACCGCGTCCGCAGGGTCAGTGGGTGCTCGCCTGGCGGCGCTTCAAGCGCGATCGCGTCGCGGTTGGCTGCGGGATCTTCCTGCTCGTCCTCGTCTTCGCGGTCGGCCCAGGCGCGCCGCTCTACGAAAAGGTCGTCGGTCACGGGCCGAACGACTTCTTCCCCTACGCGGTAAGCGTCGGCATGCGGCCGGTCGGGCCGCTCGCCGTGACGTGGGACACACCGGTGATGGCCGGCGATGACGCCTACGCGCTCAAACACCCGCGGCCGCCGAAGGGAACGGGCAAGACGGTGCTCCTGCTCGGCGCCGACAGTGCGCTCGGTCGTGACGAGTTCCTGCGCGTCCTCTACGGCGGTCGTGTCTCGCTAGAGATCGCCGCCGGCGCCGCGCTCGTCGCGATCTTGATCGGGATGGTGTTCGGCGCGGTCGCCGGCTATTACGGCGGCTGGATCGACGCGGTGATCTCGCGCTTCACCGATCTCGTGATGGCGTTCCCGTTGCTGCTCTTCCTCGTGCTGGTCGGCAGCCTGTTTTCGTCCGGGCTGACGAACTGGACCTTCCACGGACTGATCAACCGAGGCGTCTTTCAGCTGATCCTGATCATCGGCGCGTTCACCTGGTTCTATCCGGCCCGCATCGTTCGCGCGCAGATCATGTCGCTGCGCAACAAGGAGTTCGTCGAGGCGGCGCAGATGGTCGGCGCGCGCGACAGCCGCATCATGCGGACGCACCTGCTGCCGCACGTCCTGCCGCCGCTGCTCGCCTACGGGACGCTGCTCGTTGCGACAAACATCATGATCGAGGTCGGCGTGACGTTCCTCGGCGCGGGGATCAAGCTGCCGACCGCAAGCTGGGGGAGTCTGCTCGCGCAGACGTGGGGCTCGATCCTCAACCCCAACCCGTACAACCCTGCGACGACGCAACCGTGGCTGACGCTCGTCCCGTCGATCGCGATCTTCCTCACCGTGTTCTCGCTGAACCAGTTCGGCGAAGGCCTGCGCGAGGCGACCGACCCAAGGTCGGTGCGCTGATGGCCGGCTACGTGCTGCGCCGCGTCGGCGTCGCGATCGTCCTGCTCTGGATTCTCTCCGTGGTCACCTTCGCGATCTACCTGAAGGTGCCGGCCGATCCCGCGGGCTTCCTTGTCGACATCCAGCACTCGTCGCCCGCGCAGATCGCGCAAGCGCATCACATCCTTGGCACCGACCGGCCGGCGATCGTGCAGTACGAGAAGTACATGGTGCGGCTTCTGCACGGCGACTTCGGGCTGTCGTGGCCGACCGTCATTTTCACCAACGGCAAGGTCGAGGGCGCGCCCGTCGGGATGATGGTGTGGAAGGCCTCGCTCGTGACGGGATCGCTCGTGCTCGGCGGTTTCGTCCTGCTCCTCCTGATCGCGGTGCCGCTCGGCTCCTACGCTGCAACACGACCGCGTTCGCTCTTCGATCGGCTCTCACTCGGGCTCTCGGTCGCTGCGATCTCCACACACCCGCTTGTTGTCGGGCTGCTCCTACAGCTATTCGTCGGGAACAAATGGAAGCTGCTGCCGGCGTCCGGGTATTGCACGGTCGACAAACCTCCGGAGTCCGTGATCACGATCTGGGAGCGCTTCGCCCCGACCGGATCGCAGCGTCCGTGTGGTGGCGTCGGCGAGTGGGCGTGGCACTTGCTGCTGCCGTGGATCACCTTCGCGCTGTTCTTCGTCGCGCTCTACATGCGCATCGTGCGCGCGCGGATGCTCGAGGTGCTCGAGGAGCCGTGGGTGCGGACTGCGCGCGCGAAGGGCGCATCGGAGCTCCGCGTCATTCGCGTGCATGCGCTTCGCAACGCGATTGGACCGGTCGTGACCATGACGGCCATGGACGCCGGGATGGCGATCGGGATCGCGATGTACATCGAAACGGTGTTCGGCCTGCCGGGCCTGGGCCGGACGTTGATCCGCGCACTCGCGGGCCTCCAGGGTTACGACCTACCGGTGATCCTCGCGGTGACGCTCGTTGCCGCGGCGGCGATCATCGTGCTGAACCTCGTTGCCGACCTCGTGCTGCTCGCGATCGATCCAACAGTCGCGCGGCGAGGCCGCGGCAGCCGTCCCCGCCCGACATAGACGACAATCAGCCCCATGCGGATCCTGCTCGTCTCGCAGATGTACCCGGGTCCCGACGACCCGGACCTCGGATCGTTCGTCGCGCAGCTCGAGCGCGCGCTCCGCGACCGAGGCCATGAGATCGACCTCGCCGTCCTCGATCGGCGGGCCGGCGGCAAGCTGCGCTTCCTGGAGCTGCGCAAGCATGTGCGGGCCGCGCCGCGCCCGGACGTCGTTTGGGCGCACTTTCTCGTGCCGTCGGGACTGATCGCGTCGAAGGTCGATGCGCCGCTCGTCGTCACCGCGCACGGCCGCGACGTGCGCAACATCGGCACCATTCCGGGTGTCGCCCATCTGACGCGCGACGTCGTGCGGCGCGCGTCGACCGTGATCGCCGTTTCGGAGTACCTGCGCCGCGAGCTCGAGGAGCGGCTGCCGGAGGCGCGCGGGAAGACGGAGGTCGTCGACTCGGGCGTCGACCTCGAGCGCTTTCGGGCGGTGGAGCCTGCGGACCAGCTCGAGTCACCCGCGTTCCTGCACGTCGGCTCGCTTACGGAGCGCAAGAACGTCGTGCGCCTCGCAGACGCGTTCGCGTTGTTCGGTCGCGGCTCGCTCACCTTCGTCGGCGACGGGCCGCTGCGCGCTCAACTCGAAGGACGCGCGGGAGTACGCGTGATCGGTCGCGTCGCGCACGACGAGGTGCCGCGCTGGCTGAGCGCCGCCGACGTCGTCTGCGGGCCGGCGCTCGTCGAACCGTTCGGTCAAGCGCTCCTGGAGGCGATGGCCTGCGAGCGCAGCGTCGTCGCGACGCGGATCGGCGGGCCGCCCGAGTTCGTGTCGGACGAGGCGGGCGTGCTCGTCGATCCGCTCGACACGGGTGAGCTCGCGCGGGCGCTCGAGGCCGCCGCGGGCCTGCCGTCGCCGAACGCGGCCGCGCGGGCGGCCGCCGCAGGGCACGACGTCAGGCGGCAGGCGGAACGGGTGGAGGAGATCCTCCAGCGAGCCGTTCGAGGTCCTTCAGCCTGATCTCGACGAGCGGCCCGACGCTCGCCTCGAGCCCGTGCTCGCGCGCGAGCGCGAGCGCATCTTCGTAGTTCTGCCGGATCTTCGCCGCCGAGACGCCCTGCTTCAGCCGGTTGTCCCCCGTGAGGAGCAGGTTGTGGATCTTTTGACGAGCTTCGTCTGCGTCCATCTACCGGATACGGTACGCGGTCGAATGGCCTCAGACCGGGTCCGCGTGGTGATCGTCGACGATCAGCGCCTCTTTGCCGAGGCGCTCGAGGCGATTCTTTCGACCGACGGCCGGATCACCGTCGTCGGGAGAGCTGAGGACGGCCACGCCGCGATCGCGCTCGCCCGCGAGCATGCTCCCGACGTCGTCCTGATGGACATCGCAATGCCTGTGATGGACGGGATCGAGGCGACCCGCGCGATCCGGGACGAGCTGCCGGACACACGCGTGATCGTCCTCACCGGCTCAGCCGCGCACCACGACGTCTCGCGGGCTCGTTCGGCGGGGGCAGCGGGGTACGTGACCAAGGATCAGATCGCAGGCGACCTCGTGCGCGCGATTCTCGACGCAGCTGCTGCCTAGAAGCTCTCACGAAACGGAGCCTTGAGTCGTCGGGCCGTGAGAACTTCTTAGCTACCCTTCCGCGCGATGCTTCCGGTCTTCTCCGTCCTTCACATCCTCCTTTCGGCCGCCCTTGTGGGGTTGATCCTCATGCACTCCGGCCGCGATGCCGGGATGGGCGGCATGGGCTTCACGCCGCAATCGGCGGGCGGGACGCACATCGTCGAGCGGAACCTGACGCGCGTCACGATCGTCGTGGCGGTGCTGTTCTTCCTGAACACGGTGCTGCTCTTCCGTCTGTTGAAGTAACGTCCCGCGTCATGCAGTTGGCGGGCTTGCACCACGTGACCTGCGTCTGCTCGGACGCGCAGCAGACGCTCGACTTCTATCGCGACCAGCTCGGGTTCTCGCTGGTCAAGAAGACGGTCAACTTCGACGACCCGCACAGCTACCACCTCTACTTCGGTGACGAGGTAGGGAGCCCCGGCACGCTGCTCACGTTCTTCGAGTGGCCGCGCGCGGAGCGGGGGCGCCTCGGCCGCGGGACGCTCGACTCGATCGGGCTCGAGACGCCGCTCGCAACGGAGGAGAGCGAGGTCGAGGATCCCGACGGCCTGCGCTTACGCCTGTATCCCGGCGCGGCCCCGCGCCTGCGCGACGTCACGGTGATCGGCAACCCCGACCTGTATGCAGGGCTCTTCGCGGAGGACGCACCGCTGCACTTCGCGGAGCCGGTTGAAGAGGCCGCGCTGATCGGTGCGGGCACCACGCACCACTTTGCCTGGCGCGCTAAGGACGACGCGGAGCAGCAGGCGTGGCTCGAGCGGCTCGGCGAGCTCGGCCTTCAGCCGACGCCGGCGCAGGACCGCAAGTACTTCCGGTCGGTGTACTTCCGGATGCCCGACGGCATTCTGATCGAGATCGCGACCGACGACCCGGGGTTCCTCGTCGACGAGCCTCGCGAGTCGCTCGGGCAGGGGCTTTCGCTCCCGCCGTGGCTCGAGCCGGAACGCGAAACGCTCGAGCGTGAGCTCACGCCGATCGACTAGCGCCCGGCTACACTGCGCGCGCTCTCTTGCGCTGGTGGCGGAATTGGTAGACGCGCTAGGTTGAGGGCCTAGTGGCTTAACGGCCGTGGAGGTTCAAGTCCTCTCCAGCGCATGCAAGCCGCCCTCCGGGGCGGCTTTTCTTTTCGTACCTGGCCCAAAGCGGACCTGGCCTTGGTGTCGAACCGCTTACACCGTTGCCTGACAAAGGTCGAAGCGCCGTCCCAGCGAAGCCACGTCCGGACGGGCGTGTCCCGCGTGAATTGCCGTTGACGCCGTCCGCAGGAGTCTCTACTCTGGTCACGAACACACGTTCGACCCAGTCAACGACCCCTACGGTCTTACCACGGAGGAGCGCGAGTGCTCACCGCCCGCCAACAAGAGATTTGGAACTACCTCGTCGAGTACGTCGACCGGCACGGCTATCCGCCGACCGTGCGCGAGATCGGTGAGGCCGTCGGCCTCACCTCGTCGTCCACGGTGCACGCGCACCTCGCGAACCTCGAGCGGCTCGGTCATCTGCGCCGCGACCCGACGAAGCCCCGTGCGCTCGGGGTGATCGGGCGCGATGCCGCTCCCGCCCCGGTGGAGGCGCCCGAGCGGCCCGG
>JAYUEQ010000308.1:0-7612 GCA_043739205.1 Thermoleophilia bacterium | reverse complement strand
GCCGAAGCCCTTCGGCGCTTGACTTTGTGAGGGAGCGAAACCGATGGATTGGTTCATGCATCACCCGGTGCTCCTCGGCCTTGTCGGTGCCGGCATCGCCGTTGGGTACGGGATCTATCTGACCTGGTGGCTGCTCCAGCAGCCGGCCGGGAACGAGAAAATGCGCGAGATCTCGCGCGCGGTTCAGGAGGGCGCTGCGGCGTACCTGAAGAAGCAGTACACGGCGATCGCGATCGTCGCGGTCGTGCCGTTCCTGGCACTTGGCCTCTACAACAAGCTCGGCTGGGGCACGGCGTTCGGCTTCCTGATCGGAGCAACGCTGTCCGCGGCCGCCGGCTTCATCGGCATGAACGTCGCTGTGCGCTCGAACTCGCGCACCGCAGAGGCGGCTCGCAAGGGCCTCGGACCCGCGCTGAACGTCGCATTCCGGGCCGGTTCGGTGACGGGCTTGCTCGTCGTCGGTCTCGGCCTCTTCGGCGTCACGGGCTATTACTGGCTCCTGACGGCCGGGTTCAACCACACGCCGCACTCGGCGATCAACGACCTGATCGGTCTCGCGTTCGGCGGTTCGCTGATCTCCGTCTTCGCCCGCCTCGGCGGCGGCATCTTCACGAAGGCCGCTGACGTTGGCGCCGACCTCGTCGGCAAGATCGAGGCAGGGATCCCCGAAGACGATCCTCGTAACCCCGCCGTGATCGCCGACAACGTCGGCGACAACGTGGGCGACTGCGCGGGCATGGCGGCCGACCTCTTCGAGACGTATGCCGTCACCGCCGTCGCAGTGATGCTGCTCGGCACCCAGCTCGGCGTCGACAGCGCGCGGCTGTATCTCCTGCCGCTCGCACTCGGCGGCGTCTCGGCGATCTCCTCGGTGATCGGCACATTCTTCGCCCGTCTCGGCAAAGGTGAGAACGCCGTTATCAACGCGCTCTACAAGGCGGTGCTCGTCGCGACCGTCCTGTCCGCGATCGGGTTCATTCCCGTGATCAAGGCGTTCTCCCACGGGCCGTTCTCGTTCAAGGATCTCTACATCTCAGCGCTCGTCGGCCTCGTCGTGACGTTCTTGCTCGTCGCGATCACCGAGTTCTATACCGGCACGCGCTGGAGCCCGGTCAAGGCGATCGCCAGGGCATCCCAGACCGGTCACGCGACGAACATCATCGAAGGGCTCGCGATCGGCATGCAGGCAACGGCGCTGCCGGTGATCGTGATCGTCAGCGGCATTCTCGTCGCGCACCACTTCGCCGGGCTGTTCGGAATCGGCGTCGCCGTGATGGCGCAGCTGTCGATGACCGGCCTGATCGTCGCGCTCGACGCGTACGGGCCCGTCACCGACAATGCGGGCGGCATTGCCGAGATGGCAGATCTGCCTGAGGAAGTTCGCGGCGTCACCGATCCACTCGACGCGGTCGGCAACACGACGAAGGCGGTGACGAAGGGCTACGCGATCGGCTCCGCTGCGCTCGCCGCCCTCGTCCTCTTCGACTCGTACACGACGGGCCTCAAGGACAACGGTCTCGCCACGACGTTCTCGCTCTCGGACGCCTGGGTGATCGGTGGGCTGTTCATCGGCGGCTTGATGCCGTTCCTGTTCGCGTCGCTCGCGATGCAGGCGGTCGGCCGCGTCGGCGGCCAGGTGGTCGAGGAGGTACGCCGCCAGTTCCGGGAGCA
This sequence comes from Thermoleophilia bacterium, assembly GCA_043739205.1. Taxonomy (GTDB): domain Bacteria; phylum Actinomycetota; class Thermoleophilia; order Gaiellales; family Gaiellaceae; genus PALSA-600. The sequence goes on along the minus strand of JAYUEQ010000308.1, from coordinate 5,941 downwards.
CCCCGGGATCATGGATTACACCGAGCGGCCGGACTACAGCCAGGCCGTCGGCATCGTCACGAGCTCTGCGATCAAGTCGATGCTGCTTCCGGCGCTCATCCCGATCGGGTTCCCGATCGTCGTCGGGATCATCAGCGTGAAGATGCTCGGCGGCATGTTGATCGGCACGATCGTCACGGGCCTCTTCCTCGCGATCTCCATGACCTCGGGCGGCGGGGCGTGGGACAACGCGAAGAAGTCGATCGAGGACGGGCTTTACGGTGGCAAAGGCTCCGAGGCGCACAACGCCTCGATCACGGGCGACACCGTCGGCGACCCGTACAAGGACACGGCGGGCCCGGCGATCAACCCGATGATCAAGATCGCGAACATCGTCGCGATCCTGATCATTCCGCTGCTCGTTTCGATTCACGGTTAACGAAACCTGAACGTCGCGCGGGGCTTCGGCCCCGCGCGGCGTACTGTTTCGCGATGGGCGCGACGAGGCCGTTGCAGTGGGATCGAAGACGCAGCCGGCGCGTGTCCTTCACCTTTCGCTGATTCTCGGCGGCGAGGTTGCAGGCCGCGCGGGTGGCCGGCTCGGACGGGTCGACGACCTCGTCGTTCGCCTCGGCGATGGCGGTTACCCGCCTGTCACCGGCGTGCTGGCGACGATCGCCGGCCGCGAAGTCTTTCTTCCGGGCGACGTCGTCGGGCAGCTCGCGCACCGGCGCGTGCTGCTGACGACGGACCGGCTCGATCTGCGCCCCTACGAGCGGCGCCCGCAGGAGGTACTGCTGCGGAAAGACGTGCTCGACCGGCAGCTGATCGACGTCGACGGTGCGCGCCTGCGGCGCGCGAACGACATCGAGCTCGCGCGTGTCGATGGCTGGTGGCGGGTCGTCGGCGTCGACGTCGGGCCGCGCGGCATTCTGCGCCGCGTCGTTCCGCGTCGGTTCGCCGGTCGCATCGGCGAGGACCCGATCCTCGACTGGTCCGACGTCGAGCCGTTCACCGGGCACGTGCCGACCGTGCGCTTGCGCTCCCCGCACCCGAAGCTCGTGCGGCTGCATCCCGCGGAGCTTGCAGACCTCGTCGAGGCCGCGGGGAGCTCGGAGAGCGAGGAGATCCTGGCCGCGGTCCACGAGGACCCGGAGCTCGAGGCTGATCTCTTCGAGGAGCTGGACGCGTCGCGCGCGCGCGAGTTCCTGGGGCACCGTGACGACGCCGAAGTCGCCGCAATTCTCAGCCGGATGGAGTCCGACGACGCTGTCGATGCCTTGCTGGAGCTCGACGAGGATCGGCGCGACCCGATCGTCGGGTTGCTCTCCGCGACGCAGCGTCGCCGGATCGAGGCCCTGCTCGGGTTCGCGCCCGCGACTGCGGGCGGGTTGATGAGCCCCGATTTCGTCTGCGTCTACGGACAGGCGACGGCGCGAGAGGCGCTCGACCGCTTGCGTCAATCCCGGGCTGCTCCGGAGACGCTGGAGGTCGTCTTCGTGATGGGGACGAGTCGCCGCGTCAGCGGCGCGATCGCGCTGGCGGATCTCGTGCGCGCAGAGCCTGACGCCGCGCTCGGTGAGATCGCACCGCTCCCGCGCGTCGTGCAGCTCGATGCGGAGCTCGAGGAGATCGCCCGGCTGATGACGGACTACGATCTGACGGTCGTCGGAGTCGTTGACGAGGCGCAGCAGCTGCAGGGCGTCGTCACCGTCGACGATGTGCTCGAGCTCGTCCTGCCGCGCAGCTGGCGCCGCCGGTTCACCCTGGGAGACGAGTGACATGCGGCGCTTCGCGACTGTCCTCCGCAGTCGGCGCGGGCGCCTCGCTGCGGCTCTCGCCGTGCTCGGCCCCGGCCTGATCGCAGCGAACGCCGGAAACGACGCAGGCGGCATCGCGACCTACTCGTCCGTCGGCGCGCGCTACGGCTACGACCTGATCTGGATGATGGTGGTGATCACCGTCTCCCTCGTCGTCGTGCAGGAGATGGCCGCTCGCATGGGCCTCGTCACGGGGAAAGGGCTCGCCGACCTCGTGCGCGAGGAGTACGGCATCCGCTGGGCTCTCTTCGCGACGGCCAGCGTGCTCGTCGCGAACCTGGGCATCTGCATCTCCGAGTTCGTCGGGATCGGGGCCGCCCTTGGGCTCGCGCATGTGCCGGTGCTCGTCTCGGTTCCGATCGGCGCTGTTGCCGTCTGGCTGTTGCTCGTCCGGGGGACGTACAAGCTCGCGCAGCGGATCTTCGTCGTGATGACGATCCCGTTTTTCGCCTATCCCGTTGCGGCGATCCTCTCGCATCCGCACTGGGGTGAGGTCGCGCGCGCGACCGTCGCACCGCATATCCAGACGTCCCCTGGATACGTGCTGCTGTTCGTTGCAACCGCAGGCACGACGATCACGCCGTTCATGCAGCTCTATCTGCAGTCGGCGGTTGTCGAGCGCGGTCTTGGCCCCGAAGACCTGCGCAAGGAGAGGGTCGAGGTGATCAGCGGCTCGATCTTCGCGAACGTCGTCGCAGTGTTCATCATCATCGCCACCGCCGCGACGCTCTACGTCCACGGGCACCGCACGGTCAACAGTGCGGCCGACGCTGCGAAGGCGCTTGCGCCGTTCGCAGGGCGCTTCGCCGAGGTGCTGTTCGCGGTGGGGCTGCTCGGGGCGAGCTTGCTCGCGGCGGCCGTGCTTCCCGTGACCGCCGCCTACGTGATCTCCGAGACGTTCGGCTTCGAGAAGGGGATCTCGCGCACCCCGCGCGAAGCGCCGGTCTTCGTCGGTGTCGTCACCGCGCTTGTCGTGATCGGCGCGGTGGTGGCGATGATCCCGGGCATTCCCGTGTTCCGCCTGCTCGTGGGCGTCCAGGCGGTCAACGGCGTGCTGCTCCCCGTGACGCTCTTCTTTGTCTGGCGCCTGTCTGCGAGCGAAGAGGTGATGGGGCGCCATCGCAACGGCCCGGTGTTCAACCTCCTCGCCGGCGCGACCGTGCTCGCCACCTCGGCGCTGTCGCTGATCCTGCTCGTGGTCACGCTGACCGGCGCCTGAGGCGTACCGTTACCCCGATGAACCTGTTCCGCGCGATCGCCAGCTCCGCGGCCGCGGTCGCTGCGGCGACCGGGCTCGTCTATGCACTGCGGCCGATCGCGCCGACGCTGAGCCTTGGAGTGCTCTACACGCTGGCGGTGCTCGCGAGCGCGGTCGTCTGGGGACTCGGCGTCGCGGTCGGAACGGCGATTGCGTCGATGGTGGCCTTCAACTTTCTCTTCCTGCCGCCGGTGCACACCCTGTCGCTTGCTCACAGCAGCGACTGGGCGGCGCTCGCTGTCTACCTCGTCGTCGCGATCGTGGCGAGTGAGCTCGCGACACGCGCGCGCCGCCGCGCCGCCGAGGCGGAGCAACGCGAGCGCGAGGCCGAGCTGCTCGCGGATGCAGCGGCGGCGTTGCTCGAGGGGCGGCCGCTCGACGAGAGCCTCGCCCGCTCCGAGGTGGTGCTCAGTGTGGGCGATGCGATCGCGCGCCGCCGTTTTGATGCGGCTCTTGCCGCACTTGTCGACGTCGCCGAGGAGCGCGAGCGGCTCGACACGCTGCGGCAGTCCGACGCGATCAAGACGGCCGTGTTGCAGAGCGTGTCTCATGACTTTCGCACGCCGCTCGCGACGATCGCTGCGGCGGTCGAAGGCTTGCAGAGCAGCGATCTCTCGCTGAGCGCGGAGGACCGGGCCGCGCTACTCGAGACGATGACGATCGAGGTCGCGCGGTTGATCCGCCTCGTCGAGAACCTGCTCGATCTTTCGCGGCTGCAAGTCGGAGCCGCCGCGCCGCATCTGGCCCTGTGGCCGGTCGAGGAGCTCATTCCGCGCGCGGTCTCGGAGGTGCGCGACAGCGCGCGCGTGCGGATGTCGTTTCCGGACGGCCTGCCGCCGGCGTTTGTCGACGACGTGCAGATCCAGCGCGTGCTCGTGAACCTGATCGATAACGCGCTCAAGTTCTCCCACGAGATCGTCGAGGTGAGCGCTCGCTCCGAGGGCGACACGCTCGTTGTCGAGGTCGATGACCGCGGTGGTGCCGGTGCGCCCGGCGCCGGGATAGGACTCTCGATCGCGCGCGGTTTCGCCGAGGTGAACGGCGGTTCCGTCGACCTTGAGCCACGGGAGGGCGGCGGCATGACGGCTCGGCTCGTCATGCCTGCCGAGCGCCTCTCGGCAGGGGTTGCCGGGTGACACGCATCCTCGTCGTCGACGACGAGCCGCAGTTCCTACGCGCGCTCGAGACGAATCTCCGAGGTGCAGGGTACGAGGTCGAGACCGCCACCACCGCGCAGGAGGCGCTCGCCGCGGCGGGTCTTCGGCCTCCGGACGCGATCATCCTCGATCTGTTGCTGCCTGACGGGACCGGGACCGAGGTTAGTCGCGAGCTACGCACCTGGAGCGAGGCGCCGATCGTGCTGGTCTCCGCTGTCGGGGACGAGAAGGAGAAGATCGCGGCGCTCGACGCCGGCGCCGACGACTACGTGACCAAGCCGTTTGCGATGGGTGAGCTCCTCGCACGCCTGCGTGCAGTGCTGCGGCGGGCCGGGCCGCCAGGTGACCCGGTGCTCGAAGTCGGCCCGATCCGCGTCGACCTGGACAAACAGTCGGTCACGGTTGACGGGCGCCTCGTCCATCTGACGCCGCACGAGTACCGCATCCTCAAGCTGCTCGCGCTCCACCCGGGCAAGCTGCTCACGCACAGGACGATCTTGCAGGAGGTCTGGGGCCCGGCGTACGGCGCGGAGTCGAACTACCTCCACGTCTACGTATCCCAGTTGCGTCGGAAGCTCGAGCCCGACCCGTCGCGGCCGCAGTATCTGTTGACGGAACCGGGAGCCGGCTACCGGCTCCTCGATTCTTAAGAAGCCCTTGAGGCCACGGGGTGCGATCTTCAGGCGCCCCAGAGATCGACGTCCCTAGCGTGGAGGCATGTCGTCCAGGCTCCTTGCACCGGTTCGCACCTGGGAGGCGCGTCGCGCACTGCGCGCCGCGCGCCGTCGCGCCGACGCCGAGCTTCTGACCACACGGTTGCCCTCTCCGCGGCTGGCCTGGCGGACGGCAGAGCTCGTCAGCGAGGACAGCCGCATCGAGCTCGCCCGGTCGCTGACCGATGTCGTCCACTCCGCCGACGAGCGGCTGCTGCCGAGCGCATCTCCGCTCAACCGTGCGTCGATTCGTGGGTTGCGCGCTCCGCTGCTCGACCTCGCAGCGCGGCTCTGCGATCTCTCGCGCCCGGTTGCCCCGCGCGGCGTCCTGCTCGTCGAGCGTCTCCTCTACGACGGGTCGGGGCCCCTCTACGGCCAGAGCGCGCTCAACGGGCTGCACGTTGAGGTTCGGCGGGCGCGGGCCGCGTTGGACGGGGACGATGACACAGCTCGCTGACCCACCACGGCGCACGGCACGCGTCAAGCGTGTGGTCGTCGGTCGGCCGATGGCCTCGGGCCAGATGGATGAGACGCTGCTCCCGAAGTGGCTGGCGCTTCCGATCTTCGCGTCGGACCCGCTGTCGTCGGTCGCGTACGCCACCGAGGCGGCGCTCGTCGTTCTGATCGCGGCCTCGGCGACGTCATTGCATCTCGCGTTCCCGATCGCACTCGCGATCGCAGCCTTGCTCGGGATCGTCGTGCTCTCGTACCGGCAGACGGTGCTCGTCTATCAAAGCTCCGGCGGTGCCTACGTCGTCGCCAAGGAAAACCTCGGTCGGCTGCCGAGTCTCGTCGCCGCTGCCGCGTTGTTGACCGACTACGTGCTGACCGTCGCCGTCTCCGTCGCCGCAGGCGTGCTCGCTCTCACGTCGGCGGTTCCCTCACTCAGTAGGCATGTGCTGCTGCTTTCGCTCGTGTGCGTGGTGCTGATTTCGCTCGCGAACCTCCGCGGTGTGAAGGAGGCGGGGCTGCTGTTCGCGCTTCCGACCTACGGGTTCGTCGCGTCGATCTTCG
>JAYUEQ010000307.1:0-3879 GCA_043739205.1 Thermoleophilia bacterium | reverse complement strand
GCGCCGCTCGCCGATGGTGTCGTCGTCGGCGGCGAGCTCCGCGATATCGAAACGCTGGCGGAGACGCTCAAAGAGCTCTTTGCGAAGCACAAGCTGCCGAAGAAGGGCATCAGGCTCGGCATCGCCAACAACCGCATCGGTGTCCGCACCTTCGAGATCGCCGGCATCGACGACCCCAAGCAGCTTTCGAACGCAATCAAGTTCCGTGCGCAGGAGACGTTGCCGATCCCGCTCGAGGAGGCTGTTCTCGACTGGCAGTTGCTCTCGGAGTGGACCGACGAAGAGACCGGCCAGACGGTCCGTCGCGTGCTGCTCGTCGTCGCCTACCGCGAACTCGTCGAGCGTTACGTTCTCGCCTGCAAGAAGGCGGGCATCACCGTTGCCGGCATCGATCTCGAGGCGTTCGCGATGCTGCGCGCGTTGGCCGAGCCGCCCGCGCCCGATTCGGCGCCCGCGACCGGAGCGCAGGTCGTCGTCAACGTCGGTCACGACCGCTCGACGTTCGCCGTCTCCGACGGCCGCGTGTGCGAGTTCACCCGTGTGCTCGGCTGGGGCGGCCAGAATCTCTCCGTTGCGATCGCGCGCGCACTCGACATCACGCCGTCCGAGGCAACGCCGATCAAGCACGTCCTTTCGCTTGTCGCCCAGGCTGAACCGCCCGAGGGAATCTCGCCCGAGGCGCTCGGCGCTGCCCGCGAAGCGGTCACGCGCGAGCTGCAGTCGTTTGCGCGCGAGCTCGTCTCGAGCCTCCGCTTCTACCAGAACCAGCCCGGCTCGCTCGGTATCGGCCAGCTCGTCTTGACGGGCGGCTCCGCTCACTTGCCGGGCTTCGCGGACGAACTGCACCGGCTGATCGGTGTGCCCGTCACGGTCGGCGATCCGCTGAACCGCGTCGTGATCCCGAAGAAGTTCCGTGAGCCGGAGTACGCACTCGGCTCGTTGACTGTCGCTATCGGCCTCGGGATCGAGGACTGACATGCGCGCCGTCAACCTCCTTCCCGGCGACGAGGCGAATCAGGGCCGCAAGGTACCGCCGCTCCCCGTACTCGCCGGCTGCATCGGGATGGTCGTCATCTCGGCGCTGCTCGCGGTGATGTTCCTGTCCGCGAGCGCCGGGGTCGCGACGAAGCAGCGTGCGCTCGAAGAGATCCAGGCCAAGTACGCAGCGATCCCCGCTCCCGCGCCGGCGTCGCCGGTTGTCGCGGAACTGCCACAGCAGCGGCAGACGCGGGTCACGGCGCTTGCAACGGTGCTGGGACAGCGTGTCGCGTGGGACAGGCTGTTGCGCGAGGTCTCGCAGGTGGTGCCGAGTGACGTATGGCTGGTCACGCTGAACGCGCTTGCACCCTCGGTCGCTCCGGCGGCTGCCGCTTCACCCGCCGCGGCGGCTGGGCCGGCACAGAGCTTCATGGTCACCGGCTGCACCTATTCCCAGGATTCGGTCGCGCGTTTCCTCGCGCGGCTCTCGGTCGTCCCTGACCTGAGCAGCATGACGCTCGGTAAGTCCGAATCGAGCACATCGGGCGGCGGCGGTGGCGGCGGAGGCGGGCAGTGCCCGACCGGCATGTTCACGTTCACATTGCAGGGCGCCGTGCGCGCGGCGGGAGCGTCGTCGTGAAGAAGAAACTCGCCAACCTTGATCTGAGGATTCAGTTCGCCGCCGTTGCATTCGTGCTGCTCCTCGTCGGATACCTCGGCCATTCGATGGTCGTCGCGCCGCAGGGCGTGAAGGCCGCAAAGCTGCAGAAGCAGGCAGATGCAGTGCAGTTCGACATTTACAAGCGGCAGGCCGAGATCAAGAAGGGCCTGCATCCGCCGACGATCGAGACCGCGGACCTCTTTCGGCTCGCGCGTGCGATGCCGGACCGGACGGACATGCCGGGGATCATCCTCACGCTCAGCGACCTCGCACGCTCGTCCGGGATCAAGTTCGACTTGATCGAGCCGGTCACCGGTGGCGCAGCGCCCAGCGGCTCGTACGAGACGGACCGCATCCACTTGTTGTTCAACGGCGACTTCTACGGGCTCAGCGACTTTCTCTATCGGCTGCGCAGTCTTGTCGCGGTGCATGACGGCAAGCTCGATGCGAGCGGACGGCTCTTCAATGTCGACACGGTGACGTTCAACGTGCTTGCTGACTCGTTCCCGAAGATCTCCGCCGAGTTGTTCGTCAACGCCTACGTGTACGGCTCGACGGCGCCTCCGGCGCCGGTCGCACCCACGACGACGAACCCGGACGGCACGACGACGACCGCGCCGACCACGACGACGCCCACGTCCACGACGGACACGCCGCCCGCCGGCGCGACTGCGGCCGGGGCGACCCCGTAGCTATGGCAGCGAAGAAGAAACGCGTCGATCCCGTCAAGCAGCGCGAGAAGCGCGTCAAGATCGCCGCCATCGGCGGCACTGTCCTGATGGTGCTCGTGGGTGCATACGAGATCCCATCGATGCTGGCGGTCATGAACAAGAAGCCGCCGCTCAACACACGCTATGACCCAGGCCCGAGTCTGACACCTGGCGGTCTCCCGAACGTGGCGGTTGGCGCGGGCGGAGCGACGGCGACCGCCGCCGCGAGCGGCCAGCTCGTCGACACCGACGCGCCGCCCGTTTCCGGCGCGGGCCAACTCGTGTCTTTCAGCGTCTTCGAGACCAAGAATCCGTTTACGCCGCAGGTGTCGACCGCGCAGGCGCCGTCCGGCACGGTCGCGGGCACCACGACGACACCGACCACCGCCACCAAGCCCGGCGCCGACGTGCCGGGGACAACGACGACTCCGACCGGTGCGACGGTTCCTGGCGCGAGCGCCGTGCCGTCGACGCAGCCGGCAGGCGGCACGACCACGACCACTGCGGCGCCGCCGCAGCCCACCGTCTCGCTGTCGGTCAACGGTGTCGTCTCGCGCGTCGCGAGCGGAGGCACGTTCCCCGCGGGGACGCCGGTCTTCCGCCTCGCGTCCTGGACGAAGGACAGCGCGCAAATTGCGATCGTCGGCGGCTCGTATGCGACCGGGACCGGAACCTTGACGCTTCACGTCGGACAAAAGGTGACGCTCGAGAACCAGACAGACGGCAAGCGCTACACGCTGGAGCTCCTTTCGACCTGATGAATCCGCTTGTCCCACAGAGTCGCGTCACCTCCGAAGAAGGCTTCGGGCTGATCGAGCTGCTGATCGCGATGGTCGTACTTCAGGTCGCGTTGCTCGCGATCATCGGTGCGTTCGGAACGGGTGCGGCCGCGCTGGGCCGCTCGGCGAAGATCAACACGGCAACGGCTCTCGCCGACCAGCAGATGGAGCTCTACCGGGCAATGCCGTACAACGCGATCGGCCTCGATACCGCCGGGGCTCCGACCTCGGGCACGTATGTCGGCGATACGGTCGCCTGTCCCGCGTCCCAGACGCCTGTCTGTGCCAACACTGCCCCGCGCGACAACACCGGCGCCACCCCGTGGAGCTGTACGGCCTCGAGCGGAGCAACGAGCGTCTCGACCTATTTCTCCGCCAGCGGGGTGAACCCATGTGTCGCCCATCGCGCGGTCTCGGGCGCAGCAGCACCGGACAACGGCTCGTACTACGTCGACACCTACATCTCGTTCAACACTGCGAGCGGCCAGCGGGGGACGAAGCAGGTGACGGTGATCGTGCGCCTCGGCACGACGGCGACCCAGCTCGCGAAGGAAGTCTCCTCGTTCGATTGTTCGACCGGCAACGTCGCGAACGCGGCTCCCTGTTAAGGGCTGCTGCTGCTCGTGCCGATACAAAACTGAGTCATGGCCGCCTTCGCATACACCGCCATCAACGCCCAGGGCCTGCTCGCGGACGGCGAGATCCACGCGCCGACGATCGATGTTGCGCGTGAGCAACTGCGGATCCGCGG
>JAYUEQ010000306.1:0-1924 GCA_043739205.1 Thermoleophilia bacterium | reverse complement strand
CGTTCGCGTGGCGCGACGGCGCGTGGCGACTGACCTTCGCGCGCCCGGAGGTCGACCGGCTCGAGTACCTGATCGGCGTCGACGGCTCGTTCGGCCCCGACCCCGCAAACGAGCTCCGCGCGCCCGGGCCGTTCGGTGACAAGTCGGTCGTCGTGTGGCCGGAGTACCGGCCGCCGGCGTGGCTCGACTCGATCGCCGACGCCGGCCCGGTCGAGGCGCTCGAGCTCCGCTGCCGCAGGCTCGTCGCGCGGGTTCCGGTGCTCCTCTACTCGACGCCGGAGCCGCCCGGCGCCGACGCGCCGCTGCTCGTCGTACACGACGGGCCCGAGTACGCCGAGTACGCCGGGCTCACCCGGTTCCTCGACGCGATGAGCTGGGAAGAGCGCATCCCACCGTTGCGCGCCGCACTGATCCAGCCGGTCGATCGAAACGAGACGTACTCCGCCTCTGCGCTCTACGCCGGTGCACTTGTACGGGAGCTGTTGCCGGAGATCGCGAAGCGCGCACCGCACGGCGCGCGGATCGGGATCGGCGCGAGCCTCGGCGCGCTCGCAATGCTGCACGCGCACGCGCGTCATCCGAAGTCGTTCGACGGGCTGCTGCTTCAGTCGGGCAGTTTCTTCCGCCAGCGCTACGACAAGCAGGAGTCGGGCTTTCCGCGCTACCGGCGGATCACGCGCTTCGTCGGCACCGTTCTGCGCGGGGCGGACGTCGAACGCACGATCCCGGTCGCGATCACCTGCGGCACCGGCGAGGAGAACCGCGCGAACAACGAGGACGTCGCGGCAGCGCTGACCGCGCAGGGCTACCCCGCGTGGCTCGCCGAGGTTCGCGACGGCCACACGTGGACGGGCTGGCGCGACGGGTTCGACCCCCACCTGCCCGCGCTGATCGAGTCCGTCACGTGAACCGGCGCGCGATCGAGATCGACGGCGGCACCGTGCTCGCCTACGGCCACTATGGCCGACCGGTCGTTGCGTTCCCGTCCGAGAACGGCGACGCGGGCGACTGGGAGTCGCAGGGGATGGTCGATGCGATCGGTGGGCTGATCGACGGCGGCAAGGTGAAGCTCTACTGCGTCCCGTCGTTCGACCGCGAGAGCTGGACGCGCGACGATCTGCCGCTCGAGGAGCGTGCCCGGCGGCACGGCCACTACGAGTGGTGGGTGCTGGCGCGGCTCGTGCCGTTCATCCAGGCGGACTCGCACACCGCGGAGCTGATCGCGATCGGTGCGTCCTTCGGCGCCTTCCACGCAGTGAACTTCTGCCTGAAGCGGGCCGATCTCTTTCCGGTCGCAATCGGGCTGAGCGGTGTCTACGACGTTTCCGTTCAGGGCGGGGGAGAACGCGGCGACGCCGTCTACTTCAACAACCCGATGGACTACGTCGCGAACCTCGCCGGCGACCATCTCGGCTGGCTGGCGGCGCAGGCGTCGCTGCTGCTCGTCTGCGGGCAAGGGCAGTGGGAGGACACGACCGGCGCGCTCGAGTCGACGAGACGCTTCGGTTCGCTCCTCGCCGAGAAGGGTCTCCGGCACGAGGTGGATCTCTGGGGACACGACGTGCCGCACGACTGGCCGTCGTGGCGCCGGCAAATCGCTCATCATCTTCCTCGCTTTGTCTGAGCATCTGATCGGCCTGCTCCTCGGAACCGAGGAGGACTGGCCCGCCGCGTTCGAGGCGCTCGTGTCGCGCCTCGGGCCGGTCGACGGTCACACCCTGCGCACGGAGCGCATCCGCAACGAGCCGTTCGACCTGCGCGCGACGCCGCGCTATTCGCTCGTGATCGACCGGCTCGCGTGGTGGTACGACCTGCCGCGCGCGTGGCTGAAGAAGATCTCGCTGATGGACGACGTGTATCTGCTGAACAACCCGTTCACGTTCCAGGCGATGGAGAAGCACTCCGCGTACTGCGCGCTGATGCG
>JAYUEQ010000305.1:0-9801 GCA_043739205.1 Thermoleophilia bacterium | reverse complement strand
TGGCGAGACGTCCCGCCGCTTCCGGCGACGCCTAGGCGCGCGCCGGTGCAGATCGTCTGACGAGCGCTGCCTCGAGGTCGGCGAGCAGATCGTCGGCCGACTCGATCCCGACGGAGAGGCGCACCAGGTTCCCGGGCGGTGCGAACGGCGCGCCGGCGGTCGACGCGTGCGTCATGCGCGCCGGGTGCTCGATCAGGCTCTCGACGCCGCCGAGCGACTCCGCGAGCTGGAAGATCGTGGTGCGCGCGACGAAGTCGACCGCTTCCTGCTCGGAGTCCATGAGGAACGAGACCATGCCGCCGAAGTCGCGCATCTGGGTACGCGCGACGTCGTGGCCGGGATGGTTCGGCAGGCCGGGGTAGAGGACGCGCTCGACGCCGGGATGGCCGTCCAGGAACTCGGCGACGCGCCGCGCGTTCTCGCAGTGCTGGCGCATGCGGACCGCGAGCGTCTTGATCCCGCGCAGGACGAGCCAGGCGTCGAACGGGCCTGGTACGGCGCCGAGCGACTTCTGCAAGAAGTAGAGCCGTTCGGCCAGCGCGTCGTCGTTCGTGGCGACGAAGCCGCCGATCGTGTCGCTGTGTCCTCCGAGGTACTTCGTCGTCGAGTGGACGACGGCATCCGCGCCGAGGTCGAGCGGCTGCTGCAGGTACGGCGTCGCGAAGGTGTTGTCGACGACGACCATGGCACCGACCTTGTGCGCTGCGTCGACGGCCTTGCGAATGTCCACGATGTTCAGCAGCGGGTTCGACGGCGTCTCGATCCACACCATCCTCACGTCGTCGCCGAGATACGACGAGAGGTTGTCGTCGAACTCGTTCGCCGGGACGTAGGTGAACTTGTAGCCCTTCGGCTCATAGACCTGCGACGTCATGCGGTACACGCCGCCGTACACGTCGGCGATCAGGACGACGCGCTCGCCGGGGTTGACGAGGTGCATCAGTGTCGTCGTTGCTCCGAGCCCGGAGCTGAATGCGACCCCGTGCGCCGCGTTCTCGAGGCTCGCGAGCGCAACCTGCAGCGCAGTGCGTGTCGGGTTGCCGACGCGCGCGTAGTCGTAGCCCTTGTTGACACCGACCGCCTCCTGGACGTACGTGGAGGTCTGGTAGATCGGTGTGATGATCGCGCCGGTCGAGGGGTCGGGCTCCTGCCCTGCGTGAATTGCGCGCGTCTCGAAGTCCATGGGCGGAGCCTACCCCCCCGGGACACGGCCGCCAGGGGCCTGGCTAACCTACGGCGTCTACTTCTTGGTGCCTGGCACCGTAAGGCGCGCGCCCAGGAACCGCGCGAGGTTGCGCAGCGGCGCCTGGAGCGAGACGGGCTTCACGCCGTCCTCCCACCAGGTGCCGAGCACGCGCAACTCGCCCGCTTTGCGGTCGTGCACCGGTTCGATGCGGCCGATCACGCGGTCGCCGTGCAGGATCGGCAAGACGTAGTAGCCGTACTCGCGCTTCGCCTTCGGCACGTACATCTCGAGCCGGTAGTAGAAGCCCCAGAGCGCCTCGGCGCGGTTGCGGTCGTGGACGACCCGGTCGAAGGGCGAAAGGAACGTGGTTCGAGCCTTCGGCACCGGGCCGTCGATCGCATCGGGATGCGCGACCAGCCGCCCCCGCTCGAGCCGAACGCCGAGCGAGCGGAACCGCTTCTCGTCGAACTCCCGCTTCGCTTCGGACCAGGGGATGCGCTCGGTCTCCGGGTACCAGCGTTCAGCGAGATCCCAGACTCGCTGGTTGCCGCGCCGGCCGACCACGGCGACCTCGCCGCGCGCGTTCAGCACGCCGAGCATCAACCCCATCTTGCGCTCGCCCCACCAGCGATGGGCTTCGCGGCCGGTGGGCCGGTGATCCTCGATCTCGCGTGAGAGCAGCGGGCCACGCCGGTCGAGCTCGCGCAGGACGTACCGGCGAAACGATGCGTTCTCTTTCAGGAACGCGATCAGGTGCCCGTCGTACGGACGGTCGCGACGGCGCATCCGCGCCCGCAGCAACGGCAGGTCCTCCGCCGGCCAGAGGAACGCGTCCCACTCGACGAGCTTGCGCTCCTCCCAGAGCAGGCGGTCGAGCTCCGCTCTGTCGTAGCGGCCGAGCCGGCTCCAGAGCACGAGGTGCTGCGGTGGCGCAACGGTCGAGATCGGATCGAGCTGCAGAAAGCCGAGGCGCCGGATTGTGCTCAGCGTGTCGGTCGCGGAGCCGTCGAGCAGCTGCGCGCGCACCGCGATCCTCCGCGCCTCCGCGACGCTCACCTCTCTCGGTTTCATGCGACGCGTTCCACCCGCTCGAGCCCGAGCACGCGGGCGAGCCGAACGGCCGCCTGCTCGAGTTTCGCATCGACATTGCCTCGGACTTTCGGCTCGCGCGTGAACTTGCGGATGCGGAGCACGCCCTCCGCCCGGTCGGCCTTCAGATCGGCGCGGCCGAGGAAGCGATCGCCCGCGAGTAGCGGGAGCACGTAGTAGCCGTACTCGCGCTCGTGCTCCTTCTTGTAGACCTCGATCAGGTGCTTGAATCCGAACAGGCGCTCGAGCAACGGCCGGTCCCAGACAAGGTTGTCGAACGGGCAGACGAGCACCGGCGGCGCCGGAGCGCCGTCGAGCTCGGCATTCGGCAGCACGTAAAACTGCGGACCGTCGTCGTCTGCTTCCACGCGCCTCAGCCGACCGTCCGCGAGCAGCACATCGAGCTGCGGTTGCAGCCGAGCGCGCCCACCCTTCAGGCGCCAGTGCTCGCGAATCGCGGGCTCGGTCAGTGCCCCGCGCGCGCCCACTGCGAGTAGCGCCCACTGTTGCAACGTCTCTGCCTCTGGCGGCACGGGCGCGTCGAGCCACCGCTTCGGGATCACGCGTTCGGCAAGGTCGTACGAACGCTGGAAGCTGCGGCGCTCGCCGATTACCAGGACGCCGCGGTCCCACAATGCGTCGAGCACCATTTTCGACGGCTTCCAGTTCCACATGCCGCCCATGTCGCCGGCACCGCGCCCCTCGAAGTCGCGCGACGCGAGCGGCCCCTCGCTCCGGATCCGCTCGAGGATCGGCTCGACCAGATCGGCGTGCTCCTTGAGCGCCCGTTCGTGCGTGCCCCAGTGACCGCCGCCGTCCATCACGTGCCGAAAGTGCGGCCACTGCTCGATCGGGACGATCGATGCCTCGTGCGCCCAGTACTCGAAGACGCGCCCTTCCCGGAGCAGACGCGCGACGGTCTCGTCCGGGAACGCGCCGACGCGCGAGCTGATCGTCAGCCGGTGCGCCCGATCGACGGTGGAGATCGAGTCGAGTTGCACGGCGGTCAAGCGGCGGATCACCGCCTCGACGTCATGCTCTCCGGCTCGTCTGAAGCGTGAGGCATAGCCCTGAGCGCCGACGACGAGTCGGCGAATCGCGACCAGGCTCACGGCCATCCGGGTACCTTCGGCGTGGTGGACGGGGTCGACAAGCTGCTGCGACGTTATCCAGACTCGCCGGTCATCGACGATCTACTCGGGACGCTCGACGCAGATGCGATCAGGTCTCAGGTACGGGCGCTGGAGCCCGAGACCGCGGAGATCTTCTACTTCGCTGCGAGCGTCGGCGCGCTCTTCGGCGTTCGGCGCCACGACGGATCGCGCGTAGCGATCAAGGTGAACAAGCTCTTCACCGACGAGGCCTATTTCGCGGAGGTGCAGGAACTCCAAGAGAGACTCGCCGACGCCGGGTTTCCGGCACCGCGTCCTGTCGCGCTCCGCGGCACGGTGACCATAGACCAGTGGATCGACGCCGGCGACTTTCGTAACGCGCACGAGCCCGCTGTTCGAAAGGCGATGGCACGGGAGCTCGTCCGCTTTCAGCGGCTTGCAACGGAGACCGACCTCCGGCCGAGGAGGGCGTTCCTTCGCCCGGAGGGCGCGCTCTGGCCGAGGCCCCACAACGTCCTCTTCGACTTCGAGGCAACGACAGCAGGCGCGGAATGGATCGACGAGATCGCGGCGACGGCTCGCGCGATCACCGACCGCAACGTCGGCATCGAGTTCGTCGGGCACACCGACTGGAGCGCGAAGCACCTGCGCTTCGGACCGCAGCTCGAGCTCACGGCGCTCTACGACTGGGACAGCGTGACCACCGATCTCGAACCGAGTCTTGTCGGAACGGCGGCAGCCAGTTTCACCTACACCGAGGAGCTCGACGAGGACATCGACGTCTGGCCGTCGGCGGCCGAGTCGCTGGCGTTCATCGCGGAGTACGAGGAGGAGCGAGGCCGGCCATTCGACGAGGATGAGCGGACAGCGACCCGCGCTGCCTGTGCCTACCTTCGTGCCTACGCCGCGCGTTGCCACCATGCATTCGGCGGTGACGCGCGCGAGTCCGGGCTTGCGGAGTTCGCTGGGGCGCTCCTGTGATCAAGCGGACGATCGTGACGTTGATCGTCGTGTACCTCGCTGCCGCGGCTTACCTGTTCGTGGTGCACCACGACGACCGCCCAGCGAAGGCCGATGCAGTAGTTGTGCTCTCGGGAACGAAGGAGCGGCTGCCGGTCGGCCAGAGGCTCGTGCGGAATGGCTACGCACCGCTGCTCGTCGTCTCCCGGTCCACGTATCCCAGCGCGGCGGAACGGCGTGCGTGCCGAAGCGGCGCGCTGTGCTTCCGCGCGGATCCCTATTCGACACGCGGTGAAGCGCGTGCGATAGCGCGGCTTGCAGCCGTGCGCAACTGGCAGACGGTCGACGTCGTCACCTCGCAGTTCCATGTCTTCCGCGCGCGGATCCTGATCAAGCGCTGCTACCACGGTCGGCTGCGGATGGTCGGCGCGCCGGAGCCGGCGTGGCGGCTTCCGTACGACGCCGTGAAGGAAACGGCGAAGCTCGCCTTCCAGGAAGTGTTCGCTCGTACGTGTTAGCGCGCGTGCGCGAGGTACTCGAGGAGATCCGAGCGCGTGACGACACCGATCGGCTTGCCGCCGTCTGCGACGACGACGGCGTTCACGCCGCCGGTCAGCGCGGTCACGATCTCGTCGACCGACTCGTCGGCGTCGATCGTCGTCAGCGGGCCTTGCATCGCGACCGCGACGTCCTCGTGCAAAGCGTCGGCGTTCTTGAACACCAGATCGAGCAGTGCGCGGTCCTGGAGTGAGCCGATCACGTCGCTGAGCGACGACACCTCGCCGTCACGCACGACTGGCAGCTGCGAGATGGAGTACTGCTCCATCACCGCGATCGCCTCGGCGACCTTCTGGTGGGCGGAGATCGTGAGCAGTGCGGGCGTCTCGCCGCCTTTCGCGCGCAACAACTCGCGCACGGTCGGCGCCGGCGCAGAGCGTTCGAGGAAACCGTGCTCGATCATCCAGTTGTCGTCGAGGAACTTCGAGAGGTAGGAGCGGCCGGAGTCGGGGAGGATCGTCAGCACGCGCGCCTCCGGTCCGAGTCCCTGCGCGTAGACGAGCGCACCGGCGACCGTCGAGCCTGACGATCCGCCGACCAGCAGCCCTTCCTCACGCGCCATGCGCCGCGCGACGAGAAACGAGTCGCGGTCGGAGACGCGGACCCAGTCGTCGACGACGTCCGGATCCATCGTCTCGGGCCACGTGTCCTTGCCAATTCCCTCGACGAGGTACGGGTGCAGATCGCTCTCGCTCTTCGCGGTGTAGACCGATCCCTCGGGGTCGACGCCGACGATCTTCACGCCGGGGTGCTGTTCTTCAACACACCTCTCCTTGAAGTACTTGCCGACGCCTGAGATCGTGCCGCCGGTGCCGACGGAGATCACGATCGCGTCGATCTCGCCGCCGGTTTGCTCCCAGATCTCGGGCCCCGTCGTCAGGTAATGCGCTTCGGGGTTCGACATGTTCGAGTACTGGTCGGGCTTGAAGCCGCCGGGAATCTCCTCCGCGAGTCGTGACGAAACCGAGTAGTACGACTCCGGCGAATCGTGCTCGACCGCGGTCGGTGTGATCACGACCTCGGCGCCGTAGCCGCGGAGCATCGAGATCTTTTCCTGGCTCATCTTGTCCGGCATCACGAAGATGCAGCGGTAGCCCTTCTGCGCTGCGGCGATCGCGAGGCCGACGCCGGTGTTGCCCGAGGTAGGCTCCACGATCGTCCCGCCGGGCTTCAACTTCCCGTCGCGCTCGGCCGCCTCGATCATCGCGAGCCCGATCCGATCCTTGTTCGAGCCGCCAGGGTTCATGAATTCGAGTTTCGCGAGGATCGATCCCGGGACGTCTTGCGAAACGCGGTCGAGGCGGACGATCGGCGTGTTGCCGACCAGGTCGATGATCGTCGGGTACTCGCGGGGCATGCGGCGGAAGCCTACCGCCGCCGTCGTCGTTATCAACGGCATCGACCAAGGAGAGGCATCGTGAAGATCGCAACGATCGGCAAGGGGAACATCGGTGGCGGGCTCGGCAAGCTCTGGCGGGCAGCCGGGCACGACGTGACCGAGTTCGGGAGGGACGGAGGAGATGCAAGCGATGCGGACGTGCTTCTCGTCGCGGTGCCGTCCGGGTCGATCGCCGAGGCGCTCGGGAAGATCACCGGCATCGACGGCAAGATCGCGATCGATGCGACGAACCCGTTCGCAGGGCGGAACGACGAGTTCGAGTCACTCGCGCACGAGGTGAAATCAATCGTCGGAGGCCCGACGGCGAAATCCTTCAACCTCAACTTTGCAGTGATGTACGACGAGATCGCGAACCAGCGTGTTCCTCCGTCGAACTTTTTCGCCGCCGATGACGGAGCGCGCGAGGTGACCGAGCAGCTGATCCGCGACGCGGGGTACGAGCCGTTGTACGTCGGCGGCCTCGAGCACGCACGCGCGCTCGAGGACCACCTCGGTCTCTGGTTTGCGGCCGTCCAGGCCGGTCTCGGCCAGGGCTTCTACCGGTACGCGAAGCCTGGCGAGCTCTAACCGGTCGCAGCCACCGGTTCCTCGACCGACACCAGCTCCGTGTCGCGGATCAGGACGACGGTCGCGAGCAGTCCGGTGACTGCGATCCCGACCGTGATCCAGAACGCCCAGCGCGTTCCGCTCGTGAACGCCGCCGGGAACTGCGTCCCGTGCTTCAGCAGCGTGTTGGAGTGGGTGAGCAGAACCGAGGAGGTGACCGCAACGCCGATTGCGCCGCCGACCTGCTGGGCGGTGTTGATCAGACCCGACGCGAGACCTGCCTCGTGCTGATCGACGCCTGCGAGCGCGGCGATCGACACCGGGATGAACGAGAACGGCAGCGCGAATCCGACCAGTAGATAGCCGGGCAGCAAGTCGGAGGCATACGACGCATGCACGGGGATCTGCGTGTACCAGAGCATTCCCGCGATCGTGGCGAGGAAGCCCAGGGCCATCACCTTCTTCGCGCCGATCTTCGTCACGAGCAGTTGCGCGAGTCCCGCCCAGAGGACTGCAGAGCCCGCGGTCGCGATGAATGTCACGCCCGTCCTGAGTGGCGACCAGTGCAGGACGTTCTGGACGTAGAGCGTGAGCAGGAAGAAGTTTGCAAACACGACGGCGCCGAGCAGCAGGCCCGCGACGTTCGCCCCGGCAACAGTTCTGACCTTGAAGATGCGGAACGGCATCAACGGATCCTTGGCACGTGACTCGACGACGAGGAACGCGATCAGCAACACGACGGAAACGGCGAGGCGCGAGATTGTCCAGCTCGAAGTCCAGCCGTGGTTCGGTGCCTCGGACACGCCGTAGACGAGCAGCGCGAGCCCGGAGGTGATCGTGATCGCGCCCCCGACGTCCTGCGTTTGCATGCGGTCGGAACGGCTTTCGCGGACGAAGCGCGGTGCGAGCAGCAACGCGAGCACGCCGACCGGCACGTTGACGAAGAAGATCCACTCCCAGCCGAGGTATTTCGTCAGCAGGCCGCCGGCGAGCACGCCGACCGCTGCGCCAGAGCCGCCGATCGCGCCCCAGATCCCGAGCGCCTTGTTGCGTTCAGGCCCCTCATCGAAGCTCGTCATGATGATCGACAATGCGGCAGGGGAGATGATCGCCGCCCCAAGGCCCTGCAACGCGCGCGCCCCGATCAGGACCCCCTCGGACCACGCAAGGCCGCAGAGGAATGACGCGACCGTGAAGACCATGACGCCGATGTAGAACACGCGGCGTCGCCCGAGCAGGTCCGCGGCACGTCCGCCCAGCAGCAAGAAGCCACCGAAGGTGATCGCGTAGGCGGTGATCACCCATTGGAGATTCGTCTCCGAGAAGTGGAGTGCCCTGCCGATCGACGGCAGCGCAACATTCACGATCGAGACGTCGAGGACGGTCATGAAGAACGCTGCGCAGACGATCGCGAGGGCCTTCCACCTGTTCGGATCGGGCATGCGGCGGCTCCTAGCTCACGAGAAGGGACGGGGGGTAGCTGACACCTTGGGAATGGAAACGCGCGCGATCGTGGAGAATTCCTGCGGCCGGCACGCCTGGCAGATATTCGCGTCGCAGGCGACCGAAAGGAAGATGAACGCCTCTTCGATCGTGAAGCCCCACTGGTCGACGAGGAAGCGCGCGCCCTCCTCGACGGCGCGGTCGAGCGCCTCCATGAAATCGGGGCCCGCGGTGCCGTGGACGACCCAGCTCGACGCGAGTTCGGTCACGGGCCAGGTTCCCTGCTTGCCCTTCAAGAGGTCGACGCGGATTGTCACCTCGCCGGCGATCTCGACGCCGGTGAAGCACACCTCGCCGTCGCCCATCGATGCGTGCATGTCGCCGATCGCGAGCATGCCGCCCGGCTGGCGTACCGGTAGGTAGACCTTCGCGCCGGGGCCGTGCAGATGGTTGTCGAGATTGCCCCCGTGCTGCCCGGCGAAGCCGTTGAAGATCGTCTCACTCTCGGTCGCGACTCCGATCACGCCGACCATCGGTCGCAATGGAAACGAGATGCGGTCGGTCATGTGGATCGTGTCGCCCTCGACGCGGAACACGTGCGTCAGTGGCGCTTGCACCTGGTCGATCAGCTGGCCGATTCCGGGGATCAAGGTCGCGAACCCGCGTGCGGCCGGGCGCACCTCGAGCAGTTCGACGACGAGTGAGTCGCCCGGCTCGGCGCCGCGCACGGCGATCGGCCCGGTTGCGGAGTTCACGCGCTGGAAGTCGATCTCGGTCACGAGGTCGGCCTCGGTCTGGATCTGGCCCGTGAAGCAGTCGTTCGTCTCGAGGGTGATCACGGAGCCCGGCTCGACCTCGAGCACGGGCTCCATGTTCGGGCCGAAGGCCCAGACGACCTCGTCACGGCCGATGCGGAGCGCGACGTCGGTCACTGTTCGACGGCCCCCGTTGCAGCGTCGTCATCGACGTAGATGTGCCCTGCGTTCCGGAGCGCTTCGGGTCGCTTCATCCACATCACACCGCCCAGCACGAGGCCGGCCGCCACCCATGCGACGGCAAACCAGACAGCGTACGAGACGGGCTTGGCGGGGACCGGGTGATATTGGAACCAAAGGGGGAACGCAAACAGCACGATGCCCGCGATCGGGAAGACGAGATGGAGGAACGGATTGAACGAGGCCCGTCGCTCCGTCAGATAGAAGCGGATCGACCCCGCCATGACGAGCATGTAGACGAGGATCACGACGACAGTCGCTGCGGTTGCGAGCATGAAGAAGCCGTTCAAGGGACCCCATTTCCAACCGAGCGCGAACGAGAGGACTAATGCGATTCCCATATTGACGAGGATTGCGATGTGCGGCGTCTTGAACGTGGGGTGTGTGCGCGCGAGGGCCTTCGGTGCGATTCCATTGCGTGCCATCGCATAGAAGACACGCGTGGCCGCGTTGAACCCCGCGTTGGAGTTGGCGACGATCGAGTTGATGATCGCGACGAACACCAGGACCCAG
>JAYUEQ010000304.1:0-4671 GCA_043739205.1 Thermoleophilia bacterium | reverse complement strand
CGTTCAAGGATCGCGAGATCATGCAGCGCGTCCCGTTCCGCTTCCTCGAAGGCTGCCTGATCGCGGCGTATGCGATCCAGTCGAAGCACGTCTTCATCTACATCCGCGGCGAGTACGAGCAGGAGTTCGAGGTGCTGCGCGACGCGCTCGCGGCGATCCGCCGGCAGAAACTGCTCGACGGCGTGACCGTCGTACTCCATCGCGGCGCCGGCGCATACATCTGCGGTGAGGAAACCGCGCTGCTCGAATCGCTCGAGGGTCGCCGCGGCCAGCCCCGTACGAAACCGCCGTTCCCCGCGATCGCCGGCCTCTACGCCGCGCCGACTGCGGTGAACAACGTCGAGTCGATCACGACCGCGACCTCGGTGATGGAGATGGGCGGCGCGGAGTACGCGAAGCTCGGCGTCCCGAACACGCGCGGGACGCGCGTCGTCTCACTCTCGGGCAATGTCGAGAACGGCGGCAACTACGAGATCGTCGCCGGCATGTCGCTGCGCGAGATCATCTACGACCTCGGTGGCGGGATTCCCGACGGGCGCGAACTGAAGGCCGTCGTGCCGGGCGGCTCGTCGACGGTGATCCTGACGAAGGACGAGATCGATGTCGGCTACGACTTCGACTCGCTCGGCCAGTTGCACACAGCAATGGGCTCCGCCGGCATCGTCGTGCTCGACGACCGCTGCTGCATCGTTCAGCTCGGCATCCGCTTCTCGGAGTTCTACGAGCACGAGTCGTGCGGCAAGTGCACGCCGTGCCGCGAGGGCACGCGCTGGCTCACCGCGATCCTCCGCAAGCTCGAGGACGGGCGCGCGACGCAACAGGATCTCGATCTACTGCTGGACGTTTGCGACCGGATCAACGGCAAGTGCCTCTGCCCGCTCGGCGACTCCGACGCGATCATCATCGCGAGCTACGTCGCGAAGTTCCGCGACGAGTTCGTCGCGCACATTGAGCAGGGCGGCTGCCCGTTCGGCGGCGACTCGTCGCTCGACCACGTGCTTGCGCCGATTGCGATGCACAGTCATTCACCGGTGGCAGAGGTTCCAGCGTGACGGCGACCGTGCAGGATTTGGTCACCGTCACGATCGACGAGCGGCAGGTGCAGGTACCGAAGGGCACCGGCATGGTCGAAACCGCCGCGGCTGCCGGGATCGAGATTCCGGTCTTCTGTTACGAGCCGCGCCTCGGTGCGCCGGTCGGCGCGTGCCGCATGTGCCTCGTCGAGGTCGAGGGCATGCCGAAACTGCAGGCCGGCTGCACGCTGACCGCGCAGGACGGCATGGTCGTCAAGACCGCGCGCAGCTCCGCGCAGGCGGCTGAAGGGCAGAACGCGACGCTCGAGTTCATCCTCGTTAACCACCCGCTCGACTGCCCGGTCTGCGACAAGGGCGGCGAGTGCCCGCTGCAGGACCTGACCTTCCGCTACGGGCCCGGCAACACGCGCATGACGTTCCCGAAGCGGACGTTCGAGAAGCCGATCCCGATCTCGCCGCTGATCGCCCTCGACCGCGAGCGCTGCATCCTCTGTTATCGCTGCACGCGCTTCAGCGAGTCGGTCGCCGAGGACGGGCAGCTCGTCGCGATCAACCGCGGCGCGCAGTCGGTGATCGCAACGTTCGAGGACCAGCCGTACAAGGGCCACTTCTCGGGCAACGTCACCGAGCTCTGCCCGGTCGGCGCGCTGACCTCGACGCAGTACCGCTTCCAGGCGCGGCCGTGGGAGATCCAGAACGTGCCGACCGTGTGCGGGCTCTGCCCCGTCGGCTGCAACACCGCCGCGACGACGCGCGAAGGCGCGGTCAAGCGCATCCTCTCGCGCAACCATCCCGAGGTCGACGAAGGCTGGCTGTGCGACAAGGGGCGGTTCGCCTTCGACCATCTGCAGGCCGCCGACCGGATCACGACGCCGCTGCGCAAGGCAGGCCCACGCCGGCTCGAAGAGCTGAGCTGGGACGACGCGATCGATCTCGCCGAGCAGCTGCTGCGCGACGGCGGCGCGTCGACGGTGACCGCGCTCTCCGGCAACGAGTCGGTCGAGGAGGCCTACGCGCTCGCGAAGCTGATGCGCCAGGGGCTATCCGCCGATTCGGCCGTGCTGCCCGAGGAAGTGCCCGACGCGCTCGACAGCTACCGCGCACCACTTTCTGCGCTCCGTGACGCGAAGACGATCGCAGTCTTCTGCGACGAGCCCGTCGTCGAGCGCGCGCCGGTCGTCGAGCTGTGGCTGAAGGCGGCGCGCCGCAAAGGCGCGACGATCACCTACGGGGCGCCGGCGGGACCGGTTGACGCGCTCGTCACCGATCAGCCCGACGCGACCTTCGGCGCCCACGACGTCTACTACCTGCCGCGCACGCCGAACGGACGCGGCGTCACGGATGCGTGGAGTGCCGCCGGCGACAGCGACCCGGTCGACGGCAAGCCGCGTGTCGTCGTCATCTCCGGCGACGAGGCGGCGACCGACCCAGCCGTGCGCGCAATGGCCGCCGAGGCGGAGATCGTGATCGGCATCGGCATGTTCGTCGAGAGCTTCCGCGGCATCGCCGACCTCGTCTTGCCGGGCACGAGCTACCTCGAGCGTGATGGCACGACGATCAACCTCGAAGGCCGGCTGCAACGTCAGCGCCGCGCCGTGCTCGCGCCTGTGCCCGACGTACTGGCCTGGCTCGCAAAGCTGGCGGCGCGCTTCGACGTCGAGGTCTCGCCCTACGCCTCGAACGTCTTCGACGAGATCTCGGCCAAGTGCTTCGGCGGCATCTCGTACTCCGACATCGGCGAGCGGGCCGAGCTGCCGCCGCCTGCCGAGCGGCTGGCCGAAAAGGTGTCAGACACCGTTCCGGTGTCAGACACCACGGGGCTACGCCTCGTCGCCTACCGGCCGCTCTTCTCCGGGCCGGCCGTCGAGCGCACGCCGGAGCTGCAGTTCCAGCGCGCGGGCGGCGACGTCCAGATCTCGCGCGACGACGCGAAGGCGCGCGGCATTCGTCACGGACAGACGGTCACCGTTTCGTCCAACGGCACGTCGGTGGAACTGCGCGCGCAGATCGCGCGCGACCTCGCCGCCGGCATCGTTCGGGTCGCCGCCCCTGACGTCGGCGACCTGCACGCGATCGTCGAGGTGAAGGCGTAGTGCACGAAACGTGGTGGATCACGATCCCCAAGGCGTTCCTTGTGATCAACGTCGTGATGGTGTTCTTCGCCTTCACGACGTGGCTCGAGAGGAAGCTGCTCGGCCGTATGCAGCAGCGCTTCGGCCCAAACCGGGCCGGCCCCAAGGGCCTCCTGGTGCCGATCGCCGACCTCCTGAAACTGATCCGCAAGGAAGCATTCGCGCCGAGCGGCGCCAAACAACCGCTCTACATCCTCGCGCCCGTCGTCTCGATGGCGACGGCGCTCGCTGCCTTCAGCGTGCTCCCGTACGGCAACGGCTGGAGCCTCTGGGGCGAGCACATCAACGGCAGCGTCGTCAACGTGCCGATCTCGCTGATCCTGATCTTCGCGCTCGGCTCGCTCGGGATCTACGGGTTCATCATCGGCGGCTGGGCATCGGACTCGAAGTTCTCGCTGCTCGGCTCGATGCGCACGTGCGCGCAGCTCGTCTCGTACGAGGTGTCGCTCGCACTCAGCGTGCTCGGCGTCGTGATCATGGGGCAGTCGCTCAACCTGCAGGCGATCGTCGACAAGCAGCAGCACACGCTGTGGTTCTTCATCCCGCAGTTCGTCGGACTGCTCGTGTTCATGTTCGGCGCGATCGCCGAGACGTCGCGTCCGCCGTTCGATCTTCCCGAAGCGGACACCGAGCTCGTCGCCGGCTACCACACCGAATACTCCGGCATGCGATGGGGCCTCTTCCAGGCCGCCGAGTACGTGAACATGATCACGCTCTCCGGGCTGATGGTGACGCTCTTCTTCGGCGGCTACCACTTCCCGTGGGTGCACTCGCTCGACCAGTTCGGCCCGATCTGGTTCGTGTTGAAGCTCTTCACGTTCGTGGCGCTCTTCATCTGGCTGCGTGCGACGCAACCGCGCCTGCGCTACGACCAACTGATGCGCTTCGGCTGGAAGGTGCTACTCCCGGTCGCGACCGTCAACGCACTCGTCACCGCATTCCTGGTGGTGCTGATCAAGTGAGTTTCATCGTCCCGAACACGTTGAAGGGCTTCGGCGTCACGCTGAAGCAGGTCTTCAAGAAACCGATCACCCAGCAGTATCCGGAGTACAAGCGGCCCGTCTATCCGCGCTACCGCGGGCGCCACCAGCTGAAGCGGCACGAGAACGGCCTCGAAAAATGCGTCGGCTGCTCGCTCTGCGCCGCTGCGTGCCCGGCGGACTGCATCCGCGTCGTGCCGGCCGAGAACACCGCCGACAACCGCGTCTCCGCGGGCGAGCGCTATGCGCGCATCTACGAGATCAACATGTCGCGCTGCATCTTCTGCGGCTACTGCGAGCTCGCGTGCCCGTTCGACGCGATCGTCCTCGGCAACGACTTCGAGATCTCCGAGTACAACCGCGACGACCTGATCTACACGAAGGACATCCTGCTCGCCGAGCCGATCAAGCAGGTGCCGGTCGCCGATCGCGACCTCTACGACACGCCGATCCCCTACTACAAGGATCATTCGTAGTGGCGAACTTCCTGGTGTGGTTCGTCTGGATCGGCGCCGCGTTCGGCTG
>JAYUEQ010000303.1:0-26794 GCA_043739205.1 Thermoleophilia bacterium | reverse complement strand
CCCGCGAGGTACCCGAGATCCTCGGGATTCCAGAGGGCGAACGCCGTCACCGTGCCGTCATGGACGTACTTCTTCATCTGACTCGGCAGGCCGAGACCGGTGATCACGACCTTCTTCTTGTACTTCGAAGTGGAGAGGTACTGCGCGGCAGACGAGATGCCGACGGTCGTCGGAGACTCGATCCCCTTCAGGTTCGGATAGGCCTGCAGCATGCTCACCGTCGCCTGGCGCGACTGGGCCGGGTTGTCGTTGCCGTAGTAGATCTTCACCAGCTTCATCTTCTTGTACGCCGGCTTCTTCAGTTCGAGCTGCATGTACTTGATCCAGGCGTTCTGGTTCGTCGCCGTAGAGGCTGCGGACAGAATCGCGAACTGGCCGCTGTAGTGCATCATCTTGGCCAGCAGTTGGACCTGGCTCCGCCCGATCGTCTCGGTGTCCGCCTGGTTGATGAACAACTGGCGGCAGTTCACATCCGAGTCGAACGCGACGATCTTCGCTCCCTGCGCCTGGGCCTGCTTGAGGGCCGGGCACACCGCCTGGGGATCGTTGCCTGCGATGACGATTCCCGCTGCGTGCGACTGGATTGCCGCCTGGATTGCCGGCTGCTGCGCGGCAGCCGTATCTTCGGTTCCCGAAGAAACGACCTGCTTGTCGCCGAGCTCCGTGAGTGCAAGCTTGCCGCCGCGATCAGCGATGACCTCGTAGGGGTTAAGCGTGTCCTTCGGGATGTAGTAGTACGTCTTGCCGGTCGTCGCGTGGTGCGACGTGGCGAGGGCGGCCGCAACAGCGACGCCTGCGACGAGGGTCGCAATGACGGCGGCGGACGCCCATCTGCGCTTGTGCATTGATGATTCCTTTCGCATAGGTGGGTGACTGACGATCCGGTGCATGTGCGCCTCCTTCGCACTACCGGGTGTACGCGGCGGTGACGCCGCCGTCGACGTTGATGATGTTTCCGGTCGATTTGGCCGATGCCGAGCCTGCGAAGAACGCAATTGCCTCGGCGACGTCTTCTGGCAACACGGCGACGCCGAGCTTCGTTCGGCCTTGGTAAAAGGTCTGTAGTTCGTCCTCCGCCAAGCCGTAGGTGCTCGCGCGCTCCGCTTTCCAGTCGGTCGACCAGATGCTCGAGCCCTCGATCACGGCGTCGGGATTGACGGTGTTGACGCGGATCCCGTGCGGCCCGCCCTCTTCGGCGAGACACCGCCCGAGATGGAGAGCAGCGGCCTTCGCCGACGAGTACGCCGCTGCGTTCGCACCGGCGACCAAGGCGTTCTTCGATCCGACGAAGACCACCGACCCTCCTCGCGCCTGCGCGAGAAACACACGGAATGCTTCGCGAGCCGCAAGGAAGTAGCCGCGTGCCAGCACGTCGAAGTTGCGTTCCCACTCATCAACGCTCGTCTCCGTAATGGGAGCGCTCGTGGCAAGTCCCGCGGAGGCAACCAGGATGTCGATGCCGCCGTACTCGACCACCGTCCGACGCGCCATCTCGATCACCGCCTGCTCGTCGGTCACATCCACGTGCACTGCAAACGCGCGCCGGCCGCCGTGTG
The DNA here is from genome assembly GCA_043739205.1 of Thermoleophilia bacterium. Lineage (GTDB taxonomy): Bacteria > Actinomycetota > Thermoleophilia > Gaiellales > Gaiellaceae > PALSA-600. The sequence continues at coordinate 25,238 of JAYUEQ010000303.1, read as the reverse complement.
CGCCGACGATCTCGTCGGCCACCTCTCCGGCCCCATCGAAGTTACGGTCGGCGATCACGACGTGCGCACCGCGCGCCGCGAGTGCGCGTGCCGCTGCACGACCGATCCCGCTCGCCGCGCCCGTGACGAGTGCAATCCGCCCGGCCAACTCGCCGGCCGCCGGTGCCTGCGCGAGCTTGTAGCGCTCGAGCGGCCAATATTCGATCGCGAACGCTTCCGCCTCGCTCAGCGAGCGAAAGCCTCCGAGCGCGTCGGCTGCGCTCTCAACCGCGATCGCCCGGTGATAAAGATCCCGCGAAACTCGCGCCCGTCCAGCATCTGAACCCGTCGTGACGATGCCGACACCGGGAACCAGAATCACCCGTGGCCCGGCAGGGTCGATCGGGAATTGCCGCGTCTCGTCGTCGAGATTGCGCTCGTAATACCCGCGGTACCAACTCGAATACTCCTCGACTCCTCGCCTGAATGCAGCGCTGAGCTCGGCCGCACCGTCGACGGCGGGATCGAAGTCGATGACGAGCGGACGATGCTTCGTGTTGATCAAGTGATCGGGGCACGGAGCGCCGACCTGGCTGACCTCCGGGACGCGAACGGACGACGCAAACGCGATCGCTTCCTGACTCTGGTCGACTTCGAGGATCAGCCTCTTGGTGTCGGCCATGAGCGCGCCGCGGAGCTCGGGGAGAGATTGCGCGAGAAGGGAGTGCGCGCTTTCGTCCCCGAGCTCCGCCACCCGCCGGCCCCCCAGCCCGAACCCGCCACGCGCAGCACTGTCGATCGCGCGTGCGGCCCGCGAGACGAACTCGATCGTCGCCTCGTAGCTTTCTTCACCACTCTCACCCCAGGTGACGAGCCCGTGTCGTTCGAGGAGCACGGCGCGCGCCGCAGGCTGCTCGCGGAGCAGCAGCGCGATTCGGCGTGACATGTCGAAGCCGGGACGCTGATAGTCGAGCCACACCGCCTCATCGCCGAACGCATCTGTCGCGAGCTGTCGGCCCTTCGGCGTCGAGGTCAACGCAATCACCGCGTCCGGGTGGGTGTGGTCGACGTGCGTCGCGGGAACGAATGCGTGCAGCAGCGTCTCGATCGAAGGTCTCGGCTGATCGGGCCGAATGCCGCACCGCAGGAGGTATGCGACCATCGCTGCGTCGTCCATCTCTTCGCGGTCCTCCAGCGGGAGGAGCTCGACAAGGCGCAGCCCCGCGAAGCCGGCAGGCGTGATCGTCGCCAAGTCGGTACCCGACCCCTTCACCCAGAGGACGCGCATCTCTCGCCCGGTGTGGTCGTCGACCGTTTCTTTCGCTGAGGTGTTCCCTCCGCCGATGTTTGCGAGCGCTCGATCTGCACCGAGCAGGTTCGAGCGGTAGACCAGAGCGTCCAGAAGGGATTGCCCCTCGACCGCCGACGCATCCCAGCGATCTTCGGGGGACGGGATGCCGCTCGTGATTCCGGTCACCGTCATGCGACGACCTCCATGCCCGCACCGTTTGCGAGTTCCGCGAAACGTGCCCGCGCCTCCTGCCAGCCCGAGCAGTTCTCGGGCTCGTAGACGACCGGATCGAACGAGGCACGCACGACCTCGCGCGCCTCAGGCAGCGACCCGATCTCTCCGAGCGTCATTGCCTGCACGAGCAGATTGCCGATGAGCGTCGCCTCCTCAGGGCCTGCAAGCACGGGGAGATGTGCAGCACTCGCAGTCCACGCGCACAGCAAGGCGTTTCGCGCCCCACCGCCGACGACATGCAAGGTGCTCGGCGTCGAGCCGGTGACCTTCTGCAACAGGTCAACGGTCTCCGCATGCTTCAGAGCCAGGCTCTCGAGAACGCAGCGCACGACCTCACCGACCGTCTCGGGCTCGCGCTGCCCCGACTGCCGACAAAATCCCCTGATGCGTGACGGCATGTCGCCAGGTTCGAGAAACGCATCAGCGTTCGGATCGACGAACGCGAGGAACGCCGGCGCATCCGAGGCGAGCGCGACGAGCTCGTCAAAGCTCAACTCGAACCCGTCATCAGCCCAGCGGCGACGACACTCGTCGAGCAACCACAGGCCGCCGACGTTCCGCAACAGCCGAAATGTTCCGTCCACACCACCCTCGTTCGTCAGATTCGCTGCGAACGACTCGTCGGTGATCACCGGTCGATCGACTTCGACGCCGACGAGCGACCAGGTGCCGATGCTCAGGTAGATGGAGCCTCTATCCACGAGGGGAACCGCAGCGACCGCGGAGCCGGTGTCATGCGTTGCGACCGCCATCACGAGCGCCCCATCGAGCCCGGTCTCCTTCGCCGCTTCGGATGAAAGCGGGCCGAGTGGCGTGCCGGGCGGGACGATCTCCGGGAGCAGTGCCGTCGGGACGTCGAGCCGCTGCAGGAGATCCGTCGCCCACCCTCCGGCGGTCGGGTCGTAGCACTGAGTTGTCGTCGCGTTCGTCAACTCCGTCGTCTTGCTGCCGCAGAGCCAGAAATGGAACAGGTCCGGAATCAGAAGCAGCGTCCGCGCCGACTCGAGCGACGAGTCGTGATCGGCAGCCAAAGCCGCCAGCTCGAAAATCGTGTTGATCGGAAGCAACTGGATGCCCGTCCGTTGATAGAGCTCACGCGCGGGCACGCGCTCGAACACGGCAGCACTCGCCGCCGCCCGGCGTCGATTGCGGTAATGCGTCGGAGGGCAGATCAGCTGATCGTTCGCATCGAGCAGAGCGAAGTCGACCGCCCACGAGTCGACGGCGAGCGAGTCGACCGTCGAGTCGCGCCCGACGGCGCGCAAGCCGTCGAGCACGTTGCGATGCAGGCGCTCGACGTCCCAACACAGTGAGCCGCCGTCGGTTACCGGCGTGTTTGCGAACCGATGAGCCTCGTGGACTTCGAGCTTGGAGCCGTCGAACCGTCCGACCGCGACCCGCCCGCTCTGGGCGCCGAGGTCGACAGCTGCCATGGTCGCCACTAGTTCCGGCTTTCCTCGCCGCGCGCAGAACGGCGAAGATCGCGGGGTCGCACCGGAGTCGGTTCGCGTGGGCCAGGATCGGCGGAGATGACCTCGACCCCGACCGACCGCCAGGCCTGAATCTCGTCGTCAGGCGCGCTCGAGTCCGTGACGATGCCGGTCAGATCGTCAGGCGCGACGAACGACAGGAGTGCGCTGCGATGCCACTTCGTGCCGTCGAGGATCCCATAGACCTGTTCGCAGGCATCGGCCATCTCCTGCTTGATTCGCACCTCGTCGGGGTTCAGGTCCATCAGGCCGCGTTCCAGGCTCAGGCCGCGCGCGCCGAGAAAGCCCTTGTTGATCCGTGTCGTACGCAGCACGTCCGTGCCGAGGTCGCCGACGAGGGACATCGCCGAGAGGCGGAGCGTTCCGCCCGTCACGAGGACGGTGATGCCCGGAGCATCCGCAAGGGCTGTTGCGACGAGCAATCCGTTGGTCACGACCACGAGCTCCCGCTTGTTGCGCAGTTCGAGCGCGAGGTAATAGGCGGTCGTGCTGGCGTCGAGGGCCACGGCCTCGCCCTCATCGACGAGCGCCGCCGCGGCCCGCGCGATCGCGGACTTGCGGCCAACCTCGAGGCGAAGCCGGAGGTCGAAACCTACTTCCGACTGCCCGCGATTCAGCGCGCGGACTCCGCCGCGAACGCGCGCGACAAGACCGTTCTGGGCCATCGTCGTCAGATCGCTCCGGACAGTTACTTCCGAAACCGAAAACAATTCCGCAAGTTCCGCAACAGCAACGGAATCTCGGGTCTCGAGCAGCCGCAGCACCTGGCGCATGCGCTCTTCCTGAGGGAACACGTGGAATTCACGGTGCTCGTCGATGCGCGCGACCCTACGCCGTCGATCCAGAATTGTCAATTGAATCGGTCTTCAACTTTCGAAACAGTTCAAATCGAAAGTAGATTCGTAAACTGGTCGCAGATGGTGCAGACTCTCGGCGATGAATGACGCATCCGCACTCGAGCACCTGCGCCTGCTGGAGATCGAGACACCTTCCTGGGGCTACGGCAACTCGGGCACGCGCTTCCACGTATACCCCTGGCCGGGCGCTGCCCGGGACGTCCATGAACGGATCGCCGACGCCGCGCTCGTTCATCGCCTCACCGGCTCGTGTCCCCGTGTCGCGCTCCATATTCCTTGGGACGAGGTCGCGGACTACAGCGAACTCCGCAAGACAGCGGAGGCGCAGGGCATTGCAATCGGAGCGATCAATCCGAATCTTTTCGGTGACGACGACTACCGCCTCGGAAGCCTGTGCAACCCCGACCGAGCAGCCCGAAAGAAGGCGATCGAGCATTGCCGTGATTGCATCCGGATCGCTGAGCAGGTCGGCTCGAACATCATCAGTCTCTGGCTCGCCGACGGAACCAACTATCCCGGGCAGGACGATCTGCGCGAGCGGCGCACGCGTCTCACCGAAGGTCTCGAGGAGATCTACGCATCGCTCCTGCCCGGCATGCGCTTGCTCGTCGAATACAAGTTCTTCGAGCCGGGCTTCTACAGCACCGACCTCCCGGACTGGGGAACGGCCGCGATGCTCTGTCGGCACCTCGGGCCGCAGGCAGAGGTTCTCGTTGACACCGGCCATCATCCCCAGGGAACGAATGTCGAACAGATCGTCGCGAACCTGATTGCCGAGGGGTTGCTTGGAGGCTTCCATTTCAACAATCGCAAGTACGCCGACGACGACCTGATCGTCGGATCGATCGATCCATTCGAGCTGTTCCGGATCATGCGCGAGATCGCAGCCGGCGGCGCGGACAACGTCGCTTTCATGATCGACCAATCGCACAACGTCGAAGGGAAGATCGACGCGATGATCCAGTCCGTGATGAACATCCAGACGGCGTACGCGAAGGCGCTGCTCGTCGACGAGCCCCGACTGGCGGAAGCGCAGCACGCCGGTGACGTTCTCGGTGGCTATCGCGTGTTGCTCGACGCGTTCGAGACCGACGTACGACCTTTGCTGAGCGAGCTTCGCCGACAACTTGGGGTCGCGGACGATCCCGTTGCAGCTTTCCGCGAGGGCAGTTTTGCCGCCGACCTCTCCCGCGACCGCGGCACCGCGTCCATCGAGAGCGCGTACGAACAGCTGTGACGGTCGGCGAACGGTGCGGATCGCTCTCTTCATAACGTGCATCGGCGACACGATGTTTCCCGAGGCTGGTCGGGCGACCGTGGAGGTGCTCGAACGACTCGGACACAAGGTCGTCTTCCCGACGGAGCAGACGTGCTGCGGGCAGATGCACCTGAACAGCGGCTACGCCCGCGACGCTCGAAAGCTCGGCAGTCGGTTCGCGAAGATCTTCGGCGAGTACGACGCCGTCGTGTCTCCTTCGTCGTCCTGTGTCGGCACGGTGCGAGAGACCCTCGGGCTGGACAACGTCTATGAGCTTTCGGAACTGCTTGTCCACCGGCTGGGAGTCGAGGACGTCGGTGCCTCGTTCACCGGTCCCGTCACCTACCACTCGACCTGCCACTCCCTGCGCGTGACGAAGGTCGGAGACGCACCAATCCGTCTCCTCCGCAATGTGCGCGGGCTCGAGCTTGTCGAGTTGCCGCGAAGCGACGAATGCTGCGGCTTCGGGGGAACGTTCGCGATCAAGAACGCCGACACCTCGAGCGCGATGCTCGCCGACAAATGTGACGCGATCGAGTCGACGGGTGCGGCGCACTGCACCGCCCTCGACAGCTCGTGCTTGCTCCAGATCGGCGGCGGCCTCTCACGTCGCGGCTCGACCACCCGGCCGATCCACCTGGCCGAGATTCTCGCGTCAACGTGACAACGTTTCCCAAAGCAGCGCGCATCGAACTGTCCAACGTCCAGTTGCGTGCGAACCTCCGAAACGCGACCGACACGATCCAGGCCAAGCGCACCAAGGTCGTCGGGGAGCTCCCTGACTGGGAAGCGCTCCGCACCACCGGGCAAGCGATCAAAGCCGACGTGCTCGCGAACCTCGACCGCTACCTCATCCAGTTCGAGGCAGCCGTTGAAGCCGCCGGCGGGCACGTGCACTGGGCGCGCGACGCGAACGAGGCGAACGCCATCGTGGCGGACATCGCTCGAACCCACGGAGTCGACGAGGTCGTCAAGGTCAAATCGCTCACAACCGACGAGATCGAGCTCAACGACGCGCTTGAAAAGATCGGGATCCATGCGCTCGAGACGGACTTCGCCGAGCTGATCCTGCAACTCGACGGTGACTGGTCGTCCCACATCCTGGTGCCTGCGATCCATCGAAACCGGACCGAAATCCGCGACCTCTTCGCACGGACGATTGCCCCCGGGATCACGTCCAACGACCCTCGAGACCTCGCAGAGGCTGCGCGCATCTACCTGCGCGAGCGCTTCTTGAAGGCGCAAGTCGGCGTCAGCGGCGCCAACTTCGCCATCGCCGAGACCGGCACTGTCTGTGTCGTCGAATCCGAAGGAAACGGCCGGATGTGCACGACCCTCCCGCCCGTGCTCGTGACGGTCCTGGGAATCGAGAAGCTGCTGCCGCGCTTCGCCGATCTCGAAGTGTTCCTTCAACTCCTGCCGAGGTCTGCGACCGGCGAGCGAATGAATCCCTACACGTCGCTCTGGACCGGCGTCACCACCGGCGACGGCCCACAGGAGTTCCACGTCGTTCTCCTCGACAACGGCCGGACGCGTGTGCTCGGCGACACCGTCGGTCGGCAAGCACTCCATTGCATCCGGTGCAGCGCGTGCCTGAACGTCTGTCCGGTGTACTCGCGCACGGGCGGCCACGCCTACGGATCCGTCTACCCGGGACCGATCGGTGCGATCCTCGTGCCCCAGTTGATCGGGATCGAGAACGCCGCGACGCTTCCGTTCGCGTCGACTTTGTGCGGAGCTTGCTACGACGTCTGTCCCGTCAAGATCAATATCCCGAACGTGCTTCTGCATCTGCGGGCCAAGGCCGTCGAAGCGAAAGCTCCCGTGTGGGAGCACACGGCGATGCGCTCGGTTGCGTGGCTATTCGCGAGCTCGCGCAGGCTCGGGGCGGCGCAGCGACTGGCAAGGCTGGCGCAGCGGCCATTCGTTCGTAGCAGCGTGATCCGGTGGCTGCCTGGAGCCTTGGGGCATTGGACCCGGACGCGAGACCTCAAGCCTGTTGCCACGGAAAGCTTCCACTCGTGGTGGCGACGGGAGCGGTCGTGAGCGAGGCGCGGACCGAAATCCTGCGGCGCATCGCAGACGCGATCGGGCCGCGTCCGGCAGACCAGGCCGCGCCACGTGACTACCGGCTGGCCGGCGCTCTCGGCATCGCCGAACGGATTGAGCTCTTTTGCACGCGGGTTGGTGAATACCGCGCACAGGTTCATCGCGTACAAGAATCAGATGTCGCGACGCTCATCTCGTCCGTCTGTGCGGCGATCGGTGCAGCGAGCCTGGTCGTCCCTGCCGGTGTTCCCGCCGTGTGGCGGCCTACGGATCTTGCGTTCGTCGAGGACAACGGGCTGTCGCCGCACGAGCTCGACCGGGTCGATGGCGCGCTGACTGGATGCACGGCCGCGGTCGCCGAGACAGGGACGATCATCCTCACTGCAGGAGCGCTCGAAGGTCGCCGCGCTCTGTCACTCGTCCCCGACCTTCACGTCTGCATCGTCCGCGAAGCACAGATCGTCGAGCTCGTACCGGATGCGATGACGATGATCCGCTTGCAGGGGCTCGAGCGACAACCCATCACCTTCATTTCCGGACCGTCAGCCACATCGGATATCGAGCTGAGTCGCGTCGAAGGGGTCCATGGCCCACGAAATCTCGTCGTGCTCGTCACCAAGGAGGCGTCATGACCCAACGCACGGCATTCGTCCTACGAGTCCGACCCGACAAGATCGACGAATACGTCCGCGCTCACCAAGACGTCTGGCCGGAGATGCTCGCCGCGCTGCGTGCCGCCGGCATCCGGAACTACACGATCTTCCGCGACGACAACCGGATGTTCGGCTACTTCGAAGCCGATGATCTCGACGCCGCGAGCGACTATCTCGCGCAGCAGGATGTTTGCACGCGCTGGCAAGACGCGATGGCCGAGCTTCTCGAGGAACGAGTGCCTGACGAAGGGCCTCCGGCTCTTCGAGAGATCTTCAGGCTCGACTAGCCAGACCGGGATGGCCTCGTGCGTGGCGTGTCGCTCAGCCCTCGATGGCGTTCCGGCGGACGACCAGGTAGCCGTCGTGGCGATCGACGACGGTCTCGAGGTCGGAGATCTCGTGACCGGGCAGCACGACGAACAGGCCGTTCTCTGCGTGCAGATGCTGCAAGGCGAGGGCAGTCAACTCGATACCTTCCGCGCACGACGCGTTACCGCACTCGCAGAGGAACCGCGTCGTGCCGTGGCCATCGTTCGCAGCGATCTCTTCGTTGACCGCTCGGAAGAACCGCTCGGTTTGCGCGATGCGATCTCCGCGCGGAGCACCCTGAAGCGTTGATGCATGCCGCGCGAGCGCGCGAATAACTGCCTCAGGTGTCTCTTCGTCGTCGACGACAGCCTGCGCGAGCTCATGCAGCTTCATGCGCTCACCACGCGCGGCGTAGCGCAGCAATGCGAACGCGCCTTGCATGTCCAATCCCAGGCGTTCGCCCAGGATCCCCTTCGCCTGCTCGACGCTGATGCGCGAACTGAGAGCGTGCTCTAGCTGCTCGGCGCGCTCGCGCCAGTACTGCTCGCCTGTTGACCCGTCCACGTTGTGCGCCTTTCCGTCGTTTGAGAGCACCAGCCGAGGAGTGGCGAGTGGACGGGTTCAAGGTCGCAGGCGCGGACTCGGTACGACAGTCTAGCTTTCAAGTAGTGCTCCAAAATCGCGTCAACCCGCTCAGCGATCTCATCGCGACCCCGGCGCGAGGCCTTGTCTACGGGAATCGCGGCTGTCTGCACGACGACACCGGGCAAATCAGGCGACGGTACAACGGCCGGCGCTGGATCTCGTGCCAACTTCAGTTCAAAGGCTGGCAGCGCGGCCCACTGCTCCAGCCCGGCAAGTTCACCGAACTGTTCTTTCTCGACGAGGCGACGGCGTTCGCGGCAGGTCACCGTCCCTGCGCACTTTGCCGTCGCGCGGACTACTCGCGTTTTGTCGCAACCTGGCAGGTGTTGCACCCGGGACACGCTGGTGCAGACGCGATCGACGCCCAGTTGCACGAGGAGCGCATCGAGTCCGACACGCGCGCACAACGGCATCACGACGCACCATTCGACGGCCTGCCCGACGGTGCGTTCGTCCTCCAGGAAGGCGCGCCACATCTCGTGCTCGGCGACAGTCTCCTCGCCTGGTCGCCGGCCGGATACACGACTAAACGCCAACGTCCGCCCGGCGAAGCGCGCGTGATCACGCCACCGTCACTCGTCGCAGTCCTTCGGACGGACTGGGAGTCGCTGGTGCCTGTCGTGCATCCTTCAGCCATCTAGGCTCGCCTGATGGAAGAGCTGGAGCTGTTGGACTGGAAGCGGCGCATCTTTGCGCTGTACGCAGAGATTCGCGCCGACCCACAGCCGGAGAGCGCCTGGCGACGCTGGCGTGACGTGCGGGAGGATCTGTTCCGCTCACACCCACAGACACCGGCGGCCGAAGCGCATCTGCACTACTTCGACTACGACCCGTCGCTGCGTGTGCACGGAACGGTCGAGCCGGCAGAGCGCGAGCGCCGCGAGATCGCGACCTCGGGCGAGCGGCCTTACTCGTTCACGCGCTTCGCGCGAACGCGCTTCGAGCTCGCCGGTGAAGAGCAGTCGCTCGATCTCTACTGGCTCGACGGCTACGGCGGCGGCGTTTTCCTCTCCTTCGCCGACGCGACCAGCGGGACCGAGACCTACGGCGCCTGCCGGTACCTCCTCGACACGGTGAAGGGCTCCGACCTCGGCGAGCACGGCGGCCGCCTCGTGCTCGATTTCAACTTCGCCTACAACCCCTCGTGTGCCTACGACCCACGCTGGGTCTGCCCCCTCGCTCCGCCCGGGAACAGGCTTCCAGTGCCTGTACGCGGCGGCGAGCGCGTGTCTGCTTGAATCGTCTGGATGGCCGCGCTCTACCGCAAGTACCGCCCCCAGACCTTCGAGGAAGTGGTCGGGCAGGAAGCGGTCGTCCGGACGCTGACGAACGCGATCACCTCCGGCAAGGTGCGCCAGGCCTACCTCTTTGCCGGCCCGCGCGGCACCGGCAAGACCTCCCTCGCGCGGATCCTCGCCAAGGCGGTCAATTGCGCTCATGGTCCCACTCCAACACCGGATGGCACCTGCCACGCCTGTGTCGCGATCGCCGCCGGCACATCGCTCGACGTGATCGAGATGGACGCGGCGTCGCAGCGCGGGATCGACGATATCCGCGACATCCGCGACCGCGTCGTCCTGCAGCCGGTCGAAGGTCAGTACAAGGTCTACATCCTCGACGAGGCGCACCAGCTCACCGACGCCGCGTGGAACGCGCTGCTGAAGCTGATCGAAGAGCCTCCGCCCCATCTCCTTTTCATCTTCTGCACGACCGAGCTCCAGAAGGTGCTGCCGACCGTCCGCTCGCGCTGCCAGACGTTCGTCTTCCAGCGCCCCCGGCTCGCCGACCTCGTCAAGGTGCTGCGGTGGATCGCCGACGGCGAGAAGATCGACGTACCGGACGCCGCACTCGCGCTGATCGCGCGCGCCGCGCGCGGCGCCTACCGCGACGCCGTCTCGACGCTCGACCAGCTCGCTTCCGCAACGGGGGGCGCGATCACCGTGCAGGACGTCTTGCAACTCCTCGGCGCCGTCGAGGACGAGGTGCTATTCCGCCTCTGCGACATGGTGATCGGAAACGAGACGGCCGATGCGCTGCTGTTCCTCGAGGAGTTGTCGGCGCAAGGTCAGGATCTCGGACGGCTCGTCACCGACCTGCTCGAGCACTTGCGCCACCTGTTGCTCGTGCAGCACATGAACGAGGTGCCCGACTCGCTGCCCGTGACCGACGAGGCGCGCGAACGGCTGCGCGAACAGGCGAACCAACTTCCGGTCGCAACCGTCGTTCGGCTGATCGACCTGCTTGGAGTTGCGGTCGACGACATGCGCCAGGGCGGCGACCCGCGGCTGCCGCTCGAGCTTGCACTCGTCAAGGTGACAAGGCCCGCCGCTGACTTGTCACGTGAGTCGCTGGCTTTTCGCCTCGAGCGACTCGAGGAGGGACACACCGTTGCGCCGGCACAGCCACGTGGTGCGGTTCCCGCTCTTGCTAGCGCAGAGGCAGCTCCGGCCCCTGTTCTCGATGCGGCTCCCGAGCCGCTGCGCGTGGAGCTCGAGCAGCTGCAGGAGGCATGGCGGCGCACGATCCTTCCCGCAGTTGAGCAGCGCTCGATCCCGATCGGGAAGACCCTCGCGGAGGCGCACCCCGCCTCGCTCGCGGGTGACACGCTGACGCTCGAGTTCCCACAGACCGCGGCGTTCCACATGAAGCTCGCCGAGGACCCGAAGAACTCGGCGATGCTGCGCGATGCGCTCTACGAGGTCACAGGCCGCAAGCTGGCCGTCGAGTTCGAGCTCGGCGAGACCGGAACAGCACGCGCGGAGGACGCCGCACCGACGAGTGAGGAAGACGTCCTCGAACTGATGAAGAGCACCTTCGACGCGAGGGAGCTGGACGAATGAGCTTTGACCTGAACGCACTGATGAAGCAAGCGCAAGAAATGCAGTCACAGATGGCGCAGATGCAGGAGGAGGCCTCGAAGGAAACAGCCGAGGCGTCCGCCGGCGGCGGCATGGTCACCGTGGTCGCGACCGCGGGCGGAGAGATCAAGGAGCTCCGCATCGACCCGAAGGCGATCGACCCAAGCGATCCGGAACTGCTCGCCGACCTCGTGATGGCCGCCGCGAACGAGGCGCTGCGCTCGGCGCACGCGAAGGTCGAGGCGAAGATGAAAGCCATGCTGCCGCCCGACCTCGGTGGCCTGCTTCCCGGATTTAAGGAATAGCCGTCGACGAGAACTTCGTCGCGAAGCTGCTCGACGTCGGCAGCGAGCTCGAGCTCCCCGAGGGCTACGTGCTCGTCGAGCCCGGCGAGCCGGTCAGCGGCCTTTTCCTGATCCTCCACGGCGTGCTCCTTGTCGAGACACCCGACGAGGAGTACGAGCGAGGCGCCGGCAACGTCGTCGGCCAGTGGGAGAAGCTCGACGGGTCGGAGGACATTCGGGTCACGACGAAGACCGAGGTGCGGCTGCTCGCCGTCGACCATTCCGCCTACGAGGCGGCACTGACCGGCTAGTTCGGTTAGCCGGATCGGGCCACGTCGGATTGGCCGGGCACAATGACACGGTGTTCAGCCCTTCGGTCGAGAACCTCATCGCACAGCTGACGCGACTGCCCGGCATCGGGCAGCGCACCGCGCAGCGGCTCGCGTTCCACATCCTGCAGCGTCCGACGGAAGAGGCACTCGCACTCGCGTCAGCGCTGCAGGAAGTGAAGGAGCGCGTGCGCTTCTGCCGGGAGTGCGGCAATCTCACGGAGGAAGAGCTCTGCGGCATCTGCACCGACGCCCGCCGGGACCAGTCGCTGATCTGCGTCGTCGAGCAGCCCGTCGATGTGATCTCGCTCGAACGGACCGCAGAGTTCCGCGGGCTCTACCACGTGCTCGGCGGCGCGCTCTCCCCGCTCGACGGCGTCGAACCGAGCCACCTACGGATCGATGAGCTGTTCCGCCGGGTCGACGCGAACGGCGTCGAAGAGGTCGTCCTCGCGATGAACCCGAACATGACCGGCGAAGCGACCGCCGGCTTTCTCGCCGACCGGCTACGCGGGCGCGTCCGCGTCACCCGACTCGCCAGCGGGTTGCCCGTCGGGGGTGACCTCGAGTACGCCGATGAGGTCACGCTGGGTCGGGCTCTCAGCGGCCGGCGTGAGATGTAGCGCCTCCCTGACGAGCAGCGAGAGAAAACGCTCCGTCCGGTAGGCGATCCAGAAGCAGAGCACGGCGATCGGCAACTCGGCGAAGACCGCGAGGTACACGGCGCTGCGGAGCTCGTCCGACTGGCTCTCGAGCGCGATGTCGAACCAGGCGTCCGTGATCAGCAGCGTCCCGGTGGCCGCAGCGAGCGCACCGACCCACGGCGACTTGCGCCAGGCAGCGAAGGCGGTCAGGAGGAACACGAGCGCAAGCCCGATGTCGAACCCTGACCAGGCGACGTCCCAGTGCTGGGTTCGATGGTCCGGCTTCAAGGACGCCGAGAGCCAGATCGTCCAGGGGATCAGGCCGAGGCCGATCGCCCCGAAAAGGGCGATCACCCAGTGCCGAAGCGTTGTCGGGCGAAGCGTCATCGCTGCCTACACTGTCGCAAATGACCACTATCGAATTCGAAGCGATACCGACGGTCGGGGCACGGCGGCGGACCCCGGGGCTTGTGGTCATGAAATTCGGGGGGACGTCGGTCGGGGACACGGACAAGCTGAAGCGCGTCGCGGAGCGCCTCGTCGAGGCCCACGAGTCCGGGGCGAAGGTCGTCGCGGTGCTCTCGGCAATGGGGAAGACGACCGACGAGCTGATCCGACTCGCCTTCGAGGTGTCGCCCAGCCCGAACCCGCGCGAGTACGACATGCTCGTCTCGACCGGCGAGCGGATCTCGAACGCGCTCTGCGCGATGGCGATCCACGATCTCGGCCATGAAGTCGTCTCGCTCACCGGATCGCAGGCCGGCATCGTCACCGACAACTCGCACACGAAGGCGAAGATCGTCGAGGTGCGCGCGACACGGATTCACGAAGCGCTCGAGCAGAACAAGATCGTCCTCGTCGCCGGCTTCCAGGGCGTCTCGACGGACACGCAGGACGTAACGACACTTGGCCGCGGCGGCTCGGACACGACGGCCGTTGCGCTGGCGGCGGCACTCGGCGCGGATGCCTGCGAGATCTTCACAGACGTCGCCGGCGTTTTCACCGCCGACCCGCGCCTCGTTCCGGGCGCGCTGAGGCTCCCGTACATCACCTACGAGGAGATGCTCGAGATGGCGTCGTCGGGGGCCGGCGTGATGATGGCGCGCTCGATCGAGATCGCCCGCAGCTACGGTGTGAAGCTCCGCGTGCGTTCGACGTTCGTGGACGGCGAAGGCACCTGGATCGGCGAGGAGGACAAGACAATGCTCGAGAAGGCAATCATCTCCGGCGTCACCCACGACATCTCGGAGGCCAAGGTCTCGATCATCGGCGTGCCCGACCGTCCAGGCATCGCAGCGAAAGTCTTTCGCGCGCTCGCCGACGCCGGCGTGAACATCGACATGATCGTGCAGAACGTCTCGCAGGACGGCGCGGCGACGATCTCCTTCACGCTGCCGAAGACCGATGTTCCGATCGCGACGCCGATTCTCGAGAAGCTGGCGAAGGAGATGGACGCGGCGGGTGTCGAGCACGACCCGGACGTGGCAAAGATCTCGTTGATCGGCGCCGGCATGAAGAGCCACCCCGGTGTCGCCGCCGACATGTTCGACGCGCTCGCCGAGGCGGGGATCAACATCGAGATCATCTCGACATCGGCGATCCGCGTCTCGTGCGTGATCAGCGCGGCTCATGTCGAGCGCGCCGTTCAGGTCGTACACGCGCGCTTCCAGTCGTACGCGGAGGAGCGCGTCAGTGCCTGAGCAGCCGGCGATCGGCGTCGTCGGTGCAACCGGCGCCGTCGGGACGGTGACGCTCGACCTGCTGCGCGCACGCGGCTACGAGAACGTGCGGATCTTCGCGTCGGCGCGCTCGGTCGGCAAGCAGCTCGGTGGTTGGACGGTCGAGGAAGCGACGCCGGATGCGCTCTCGCGCGGCGACGTCGACGTGTTCCTCTTCTCTGTCGGCACGAGCGCATCCCGGGAGCTCGTCCCGCACGCCGTTCGCGGCGGCGCGGTTGCGGTCGACAAGTCGTCGGCCTACCGCCTGGAGCCGGGCATCCCGCTCGTCGTGCCGGAGGTCAACGGCAATCGCGCGCTCGAGCACGACGGCATTCTCGCCAACCCGAATTGCTGCACGATTCCGCTCACCGTCGCGCTGAAACCGCTGCACGAAGCGGCCGGCCTCACGCGCATCCGCGTTGCGACCTACCAGTCGGTATCGGGTGCGGGAGCGCAGGCGATGGAGCGGCTCCGCAACGAACCGCCGGACGAGCACGACCTGCGCATGGACTGGGACTTCGACGGCGTCGAGTTCGACGAGGAAGAGAAGCTCCGCCTCGAGACGCAGAAGATCATGGAGCTGCCCGATCTGCCGATCCAGGCGACGTGCGTGCGCGTGCCGGTGCTCGTCGGTCACGCGGAGGCGATCTGGATCGAGACCGAGGACGACCTATCGCCGGAGCAGGCACGCACGCTGCTCGAGGCTGCGCCGTCCGTACGCGTCGAGGACTTCCCCTCGCCCGGCAAGGCGAAGGGCATCGACGACGTGCTCGTTGGAAGGATCCGCCGCGACCCGACGGTCGAGCACGGGCTCGCGCTGTTCCTCGCGAGCGACAACCTCCGCAAGGGCGCGGCGCTGAACGCGATTCAGATCGCGGAGCTCGTCCTGCAGCGCGCCCGCGCCGCAGCCTGAGCGCTTTGCGCGTCGGGATGCTGGGGCGGTTCTTTCCGCTCAACTGGCGGCCGCCCGTCGACGAGATCCGCTTCGCGGCCGAGCACGGTTTCGACGCGATCCAGATCCGGAGCGACCGCGCGGGTGCGATCGGAGACGACCTGCGTGCCGATCCGGGCGTCGTCGGGATTGCGTTCGCTGCGAGCGGCGTCGAGCCGGTGCTCGAGATGCTCGTCTTCCATCAGGGCGAGCCGGGCACGATCGGGGCCGCTCTGCGCGCGAACCTGCCGGCGATCGAGCAGATCGGCTGCCGCCGTGTACACGTGCATCCGGTCGGCCCGGCCGACGCGGCCCCGCTCCTCATCGACGACTTCGCCGAAGCGCTCGAGCTCGCGCAAGGCGCGGGGCTCACCTTCGGCGTCGAGCACAACGCCCCCGGTCATCGGCTGTTGGTCGATTCCGCGAGCGTGCATGAGCTGCTCGACGCGGTGCCCGGCCTGTACTTCGTCTGGGACCTGAACCACACGCGCGCGGAGGACATTGCGTCGTTCTCCTCGCTCCGCGATCGCTTGAGCCTCGCGCATGTCTCGGATACCCCGCTCCCGGAGACGAACCATCACCTGCCGATCGGCCGGGGGAGTGTCGACTTCAGCGTAGTGCGCGACGTCGACGTTCCGCTGATCCTCGAAGTAGGTGGCCTCCCGGTTTCCGGCGGCCCGGGTCTCGACACGGACGACGTGCTGCTCGACTCGCTGGCGCGGCTTCGAGCGCTGGTGTCAGACACCGGTTAGAGCTGCCGAGTCGCTGGCGCGTCGAAAAGGTGTCTGACACCTGTTCGGGCCGCCGGGCGCGTCACGCCAACCGGTGTCAGACACCAGGACTCAGGGCTGCGGGGGTGCCGGGACCGGCTCCGGCAGGAACGCACCTTTGACAACGCGCAGCACTTTCTCGCGCTTGCCTTCGACGACCGGGACGAGGCCGCCGAGCTCCAGGCGCGACAGGCCGACCCGGCCTGCGACGCGGATCGTCTCGAAGCCGAAGTCGGCGAGGAAGTCCTGCGGGAACACGGTCTTGTGCACCCGGAAGCGCTCGTAGGCCGACTCACCCTCCGGATAGCGGTAGGAGAACGCCTCGACCGACGACGCTCCGCGGTCGCGGGCCTCGCCGATCGCGGCGAGAAAGAGCGACCGCAGCACCCACGGGCTCGACTGGTCGACGAGGTAGGCGCACGTGACGAGGATCGCATCGTCGGACGGCGGCCCTGCGGGCAACTCGGACGCGCGCGGGAACGCGACGGCCGGCCCGTACTGCATCGAACCGAGCACCCGTTGGTCGGAGTCGTAGTACACGGTCCCCCACGCGCCGAACTCCAGCTCGACCTTCTCCATCCAGCGATCCTTGTCGATCTCGCGTCGCCCCCGGGTCTGCCACCAGATGCACTCGTGGCAGACGGTCGGCGCCGTTTGCAGCGTCAGCTTCGTCAGGCCTGCGAGGCGCGGCGGCATTGGCTTTAGCGCATCACGTCGTCGACCACGACATTCACGACGGACGGCCGCATATCGGCCATCTGCGCGAGGTAGTCGATCACGCGCTGCTGCACGTCGGCCGCAACCGCGGGGATGTTCGCGCCGTAGTCGATCACGACGTGCACTTCGACCTCATTGCCCGAGATCCGCGCACCGCGGCGCTGCTTCGTGTGCACGCCCGGGACCTCTGCAGCCGCATCGGCTGCGTAGCGGGCGAGGACATCGGGCGAGATGACGCTGTGACCTTCCATCACCTGGATCGTAGAACGAGTTCGGTGGCCTCCGGGCGGGCAAAGAACCTGAACGGCACGAATGTCGTGCCCAGGCCGGGTGAGACGTGCATCGTCGTCCCGTTCCGGGTGAAGACCCCCTCGGGGTAACGGGCGCCGGGGTGAGCGAGCAGAAGCTTGCCGAACCCGTATGGGAGCACGATTTGCCCGGCGTGCAGATGCCCGGCGAGGATCAGGTCCCAGCGCCCCGTCGGCACCGTGTCGAGGGCGCGCGGGAAGTGGCAGAGGAGGATCCGCAGGTCGGCGTCCTGATCCTGAAAGTCGCTCGGGCGCTTCTGGAGCCAGGACCGCGGGTCGACGCCGGCGACCTCGATGCGCTTGCCGTGAACCTCCACGACCTCGGCGTTGTCGACCAGCATTGTCCCGTGCTCGAGGCGACCGAGCTCCACCGGGCGCGAGAACGGATCGCGCGAGATTGCGTAATCGTGGTTCCCGAGGACGACGTACGGGTGCGGCAGCTTCGCGAGCAACGTGAGCAGCTCGACTTCTCCGCGAGGACGCGAAAGCAGGTCGCCGGTGATCGCGACGAGATCGGGCTTCCGTTCCGCGACCCACTCGACGGCGCGCTCGACCGCGCGACGCCCGCGAGACGGCGTGCCGAGATGGAAGTCCGAGAGGTGCGCGATGCGCAAGCCGTCGAGCTCGGGCGGCAAGCCGGGGAGCACGAGCTCGCGCACACGCAGCCGCACCCACCCCGCCTCGAACCATCCGTATGCAGCAACGACTGTCGCCAGCGCGACGACACCCGCGACGAGCCAGAGCAGAAAGGTCAGATCTGGAGCTTCTCGATCACCGGGTTGACCGAGACGACGTGACGCTTGAACTTCAGCTCCGCCTCCTCGAGCCCGGCGGCAACGCCGACGAGCTGCGAGAGATGGAGGATCGGCATCTTGAAGTCACGGCCGGTCGACTTCTTCAGCTTCGACTGCCATGCGTCGAGTGAGAGGTGGCAGAGCGGGCACGGCGTGACGATCGCGTCGGCGCCCGCCTCGTACGCCTGCTCGATCGGCTGAATCAGCTCAGCGAGCGCCGTCTCCTCGCGCGCCTGGATGATCGGGAAGCCGCAGCACTTGATCTTCGCGGGGTAGTCGATCGCCTCGCCGCCACACGCTTCGATGATCCGCTCGAGCGACCACGGGCGGTCGGGATCCTCGAAGCCCTGGATCTTCGACGGCCGAAGAATCTGGCAGCCGTAGAACGGCGCGATCTTGATCCCCTTCAAGCCGCGGTGCGCCGACTTCTTCAAGAGCTCGTAGCCCTCGCCTTCGGCGATCTCCCAGAGCAGGTGGCGCACGTCGACGTCCTTCTCGTACGCGGGTACGCCCGAAGAAACGAGGTTCTCGTTCACACGCGCGCGCAGCTCCGCGTCGCCCATGAGCATGAAGTTCGCCTGCCGCAGGTTGAGCGTGCAGACGTTGCAGACTGTGAGCAGGATCTCGACGTTCTCCGCGGCTGCATACGAGAGGATGCGCGCGTTCAGGTGGAGGTAGTAGTCCGGCTCGGCCTCGTGGATGTCACCGGCGCCGCAGCAGGTGACCGACTCGAGCTCGATGAGCTCGAGGCCGACCTTCGGCGCGAGCGCCTGCGTCGCCGAGTCGAGCTCCTTCGCCGACAGCGACGCAAGACATCCCTTGAAGTACGCGACCCGTTTCATGTTCTACCTTTCCGGCGGTTTTTCGAGATAGACCGGGGCCTCGAGCTCTTCACCGGCGATGAACGGCCGCTTGAATGCTCCCGGCCGCTCGTAGATCTCGGCGAGTGTCTCGCCCTCGGCGGTGTGCCCGTGCGCAAGCCTCGAGAGCGCATGCTCGCCCTGCACGATGCCCATGTAGCCCTTCGGGCCCTGTTGCGTCGTGAGGTCGTACAGCCTGCGCGACTCCTTGACGTTCTTTGCGACGTGCGGCGGGAACGGCGGGGGCACCTTCCCCTTGAGAGCAAGATCCAACGCGAACCGCGTCTGCTTGATCGCAGCGACGATCCCCTGCGTCTTCGGGACGAGCTCGGTCTCGCGCAACCACCCTGTGGTCTTCGCCGAGACGACGAACCAGTTCGCGTGCTTCGCGCCCATGTCGCGGTTGATCCCCTCGTGCATCGACTCCGCGCCGAGCTTTGCGATCGCGTCGCGGGGATCGACACCCTTCGGGCAGCGCTCCGTGCACATGTAACAGCGCGTGCACTCCCAGATCCCGTGCTCGCCGTTCAGCTTCTCGAGGCGCGCGATCTTGTTGCCGTCACGCGGATCGCCGACGAAGCGCATCGCCTTCGCAAGTGCCTGCGGGCCGAGGAACATCGGGTCGGCTTCCATCGAGTTGCACTCGGAGACACAGCAGCCGCAGTTGATGCAGAGGGATTCCTTGTGGATCACGTTCATCCGCGCCTGGTTGATGCGGTACTCCTTGCCGTCCGGCGGCTCCTCGTAGCCCGGCTGCAGATACGGGTTGACGCTGCGGAACTTCTCCCAGAACGGTTCCATGTCGACGACGAGGTCCTTCACGATCGGCAGGTTCCCCATCGCGGAGATCACCGGCACATGGCCCGCCTGCGCGATCTCGTACATGCGCGTCTTGCACGCGAGCACCGCGCCGCCGTCCATGCGCATTCCGCAGGAACCGCAGATCATCATCCGGCAGCTCTTGCGATAGGCGAGCGTCCCGTCGTGCTGGTCCTTGACGATGTCGAGGCAGTCGAGAAGCGTCGCCTCTTCGGGCGCCGCGATCTCGTACTCCTGCAGCTCGCGCTCACCGGTGCGGGAGTTGAAGCGCCAGACCTTCAGGCCAACCTGCATCGTCACTAGTACTTCCTTTCCATCGGGTCGTACTTCGTGTAGCGCACGTCCTTGTACGAGAGCTCCGGACCGTCGCCGACCCAGCGTGTGATCGAGTGCTTCATGAAGTTCTCGTCATCGCGCGTCGGGTAGTCGTACGGCCGCGCATGCGCGCCGCGGCTCTCCTTACGCGCGATCCCTGCTTGCAACATGCAGGCGGAGAGATCGATCATGTTCCCGAGCTCGATCGCCTGGACGAGATCGCTGTTGAACACCTCGCCCTTGTCCTCGACGATCACCCCGCGCGCGTAGCGCTCGCGCAGCTCGTCGATGATTTCGAGCTGCTTGGCCATCTGCTCCTCACGGCGGAAGACGCCGAAGTTCTCGAGCATCGACGTGCCGAGGTCGTTGCGGATCTGCCACGGGCGCTCGCCGGTGCTCACGTCGAGCAGACCGCGCAGCTCGCGCTCGGCGTCTGCCTCTGCGCTCGCCGGCACGTCGACCGTCGTGTTCGAGAGCGCCCACTCGGCAGCTGCACGGCCGGAGCGCCGGCCGAACGTGATCGTCTCCATCAGCGAGTTGCCGCCGAGCCGGTTCGCGCCGTGCACCGACACGCAGGCGACCTCGCCCGCGGCGTAGAGGCCGGCCAGTTCTGTCGCGCCCTCGTTGTCGGTCTCGACGCCACCCATGTGGTAGTGAGCGCCAGGCCGGACGGGGATCGGGTCGTAGATCGGATCGAGGCCGGCGAACGTCATCGAGAGCTCACGCGAGCCGGGCAGACGCTCGATGATCCGCTCGGCGCCGAGGTGGCGCATGTCGAGCATCACCGAGCCGTTGATCCCGCGGCCCGCGTCGATCTCGGTCTGCTCGGCGCGCGACACGACGTCGCGTGAGGCGAGCTCCATCGCGTTCGGCGCGTACGTCTTCATGAAACGCTCGCCCTCGCTGTTGATCAGGTAGGCGCCTTCGCCACGGCAACCCTCCGTCAGCAGGATGCCCGTCGGATACAGCGTCGTCGGGTGGAACTGCATGAACTCCATGTCCTTCAGCGGGAGCCCCAGACGCAACGCCATCGCCGCGCCGTCGCCGGTGCACGCGTACGCGTTCGTCGTCGTACGGTAGATGCGCCCCTGCCCACCCGTCGCGAGGATCGTCGTCTTCCCGCCGACGACCTTGATGCCGCCGTTCAACAAGTCCCAGCAGATGACGCCGTGACAGCGGCCGTCGTTCTCGACGAGCTTCCACGCGAAGTACTCCTCGTACACCGTGATGTCGCGCTTGACGAGCTGCTCGTAGAGCACCTGGATCAACACGTGGCCGGTGATGTCGGCTGCGAACACGGTGCGCGGCGAGCCCGCCGCGCCGAACGGCCGCTGCGCGAGCCGGCCGTCGAGCATGCGCGAGAAGAACGCGCCCCAGTTCTCGAGCTGGTAGATGTCGCCCGGCGCCTCGCGCGTGAAGATCTCGATCGCGTCCTGGTCACCGAGGTAGTCGGAACCTTTGACGGTGTCGAACGCGTGGATCTCCGGCGAGTCCTCGGCAGCATTGCCGAGCGCCGCGTTGATACCGCCCTCGGCCGCGCCGGAATGGCTGCGCGTCGGATGCAGCTTGGAGATCACGGCGACGTTTGCGCCGGCGTCGTACGCCTCGATGGCCGCACGCATGCCCGCGCAGCCCGCGCCGACGACCAGAACGTCGTGCGTCGCTTCCACGTAGGCGGACGCTACCGAAAGAGTCGTGGCTGAGGCGTCAGTACTACACCGTGGCCGATCAGAGGTTGGGGCCGGCGGCCTGGATCGAGGCGCCGACGTCGCCGAAGCGCTTCGCGAAGTTGTCGGCGAACAGCTGGGCCAGCTCGCGCGCCTTGCCGTCGTACTCCTCCGGGTCGCGCCAGGTCGAACGCGGGTCCAGAAGTTTTGCATCGACGCCGTTGACGGCAGTAGGCACCTCGAAGCCAAACAGCTCGTCGGTGCGGAACGGGCCGTTGTCGAGCGCACCGGAAAGTGCGGCGCTCAGCATCGTGCGCGTCGCCTGGATCGGCATGCGCTCGCCTTCGCCGAACGGGCCGCCGGTCCAGCCGGTGTTCAGGAGCCACACCGTCGAACCGTGCTCCTCGAGCTTCGCGTCGAGCATGCGTGCATAGACCTTCGGATGCTGCGGCAGGAACGGCTGCCCGAAGCATGTCGAGAAGGTCGGCTGCGGCTCGGTGACGCCGATCTCGGTCCCGGCGAGCTTCGCCGTGAAGCCGGAGAGGAAGAAGTAGAGCGCCTGCGCATTCGAGAGCTTCGCGATCGGCGGCAGGATCCCGAAAGCATCGGCGGTGAGGAAGATCACCGACCTCGGATGGCCGGCCATCTTCGTCGGGAGCGCGTTCGCGATCTGCTCGAGCTTGTACGCGGCCCGCGTGTTCTCGGTCTTCGATGCATCGTCGAGGTCGAGGATGCCCTGCTCGTCGATCACCACGTTCTCGAGGATCGTGCCGAAGGTGTGCGTCGTCTTGAAGATCTCCGGCTCCGCGGTCGGCGAGAGGTGGATCACCTTCGCGTAACACCCGCCTTCGATGTTGAACACCCCGTTGTCGCCCCAGCCGTGTTCGTCGTCGCCGATCAGCTGGCGCTCCGGATCCGCGGACAGGGTGGTCTTGCCGGTGCCAGAGAGTCCGAAGAAGACCGCGACCGAGCCGTCGTCACCGACGTTCGCCGAGCAGTGCATCGGGAACACGCCCTCGAGCGGCAGGCGATCATTCATCACCGTGAAGATCGACTTCTTGATCTCACCTGCGTAGAACGTCCCACCGATCAGCAACTCGGTCCGACCGGGATGCAAGACGATGAACGTGCCCGAGCGAGTGCCGTCGTCGGCCGGATCAGCCTCGAGGTCGGGCGTGTGCAGGATGAGCGCCCCCGGCGTGAACGAGCGCTCCTCGCCGGGCGCGAGGTCGATGAACATCGTCTTCGCAAACAGCGCGTGATACGGGTGCGCCGTAATCACGCGCACCCCGATCCGGTGCGCAGGGTCAGCGCCCGCCCATGCGTCGATGACATACAGCGCAGCCGCAGATTCGAGTTGCGCAGTGACCTTGTCGCGCAGACGCTCGAAGTTCTCCTCGGCGAGCGGCTGGTTGACCTCGCCCCACCAGATGCGGTCCTGCGAGCTCTCCTCCTGCACGAGGAACTTGTCCTTCGGCGAACGGCCAGTGAAGGTGCCTGTGTCGACCGCGAGCGGGCCGCCCTCGGCGATCGTGCCTTCGTGCCGCTCGAGCGCGTGGGTATAGAGCAGCGCGGTCGTCGGATTTCGATAGACCGGAGCCGGTGAGTCAATCCCATGCTCCGAGAGCTCCACGTGGCGGGGCAGCTCGGTCGCGGTCATGCCAAGCGCCCCTCGAACGTCGCATGCATCCCTGGATGGTACGGATTCAGCCGCCGGTCTGGGATCCGAACCGTCGCGCCATTTTTGGCCTTTGTGCTCGCTCGCTCATGCCTGCGCTGTTGAACCGCGCGTCACCCAACTCCGGTTCTTGACCGTGAACAACGCCCAGAGATTCAGCCAGTACATGCAACCCTCGTAGAACAACATGTAGGCGAACAGCCCGACCAGCTTGTCCGGCGCGCGCAGCGGCACGAAGATGTAGCGGATCAACAGGAGGATGATCCAGCTCGGGAGGATCGCCGTCAGGAAGACCTCGGGCCGCGCGATCACGGTGACGAAGAGGCCGATCCGTAAGCCGAACGAGAGGAACGGCGCGGTCAGGTCCCACACGAGAATCTGGAGGAAGAGCAGCTTCTTGCAGCGCCACGCATAGGTGAGGGTGTAGATCGACTCGCGGATGTACCCACGCTTCCAGCGGCGCTGCTGGCGAAGGAAGCCCCGGACCGTTGCCGGCGTCTCCGTCCAGCTCACCGCTTCAGCCACGTAGACAACGTCGTAGCCGCGTTTCAGAACGAGGTTGGTCAGATGCCGGTCCTCGGAGTGGGTGCACGCCTCGCCGAGGAACCGCTGGCCTGCAAACTCGTCGATCATCTCGCGGAGGAGCGGCGCCCGGTATGCCGCGAGACAGCCGCTGCAGCAAACGACGCTCCGGATCACCGACTGCGCCTGCTTGTAGATGTTGAGACCGACCCAGTAGTAGGTGCCGACCATGCGTGTCAGCAGGTTCTGGCGTTCGTTGAGCAGCAGCACGTTCCCGGTCGAGGCGCCGATCTCAGGACAGAGCAGCGGCTCGACAACGCGCACGAGCGCATCCGGCTCGAGCACCGTGTCACTGTCGATCGTGACGACGAAGTCGACGTCGTCGTCGAGCATCTGGGTGACCGCGTGGTGCAGCGCCTCCCGCTTGCCACGGTTCTCGGGAAACTCGTGCAGCGACAGCGGCAGCTCGTCGGCGAGCTCCCGGAGGCGCGTCTGCACGCCGTTCGTTGAGCCGTCGTCGATCACGATCACCTGCTTGCGGCCCTCGCCGCCGAGAACTGTCCGAACCGACTCCTCGACGAGGTCGGGGTCCTCGTTGAAGCACGGGATGACGACCGCGATCTTCTCACCGTTGTAGCGGGGATACGTGCGCGGCTTGAGGTCGTGGAGAAAAAGCAGCGCGAAGAGGTAGATCGTGTAGGCGACGAGCAGCAACAGGTACGCCATGGTGAAGTCCACCCAGAAGCGGACGCTCAACCCGTATTGCGACAGGAAGAGCAGCCCGCTTCCGGCGAGGACGAGAAACAGCGCGGCGTAGATGGCGGTCTGCGCCCGCTGCTGCATGCCGTTCAGCTCAGGTTCGGATCGAAGGGAAGGAAGAACAGATGCGCGGCCTGAACCAACCGGCATTGCACTGCCTTGGTGCCGAGCATCTGTTTGAGCGTCTTCTCGTTCGCCCCATAGACCGTGACGAGCGAGTAGGTCTTGCCGCCGACCTTGAGCGTCGAGATCGTCGTTCGGTAGACGGCCGAGACGCGCGTCAACTGGCTCTTCGAGATCCAGCAGATCTCCCGTCCACCCTTGCCAAACAGGTCGGTGATGCCACCGTCGCCATGCGACGAGTCGACGACGACGAGCGTCCCATCGTCCTGCTTGGTCTTGTCGTCCTGCCCGCTCTTGCCGCTCGAGCCACCGTCGTCGTGCGCGGGCGGCACGACCTTCGCGGCGGCCGACTTGAGGTCGGGCTTCGCCTGGGCTCC
>JAYUEQ010000302.1:0-4027 GCA_043739205.1 Thermoleophilia bacterium | reverse complement strand
TGGTCGATGCGGGCGAAGGTGAGCGTGAACTCGTAGTCCGAGAACGTGATGTTCGCGAAGTTCGCATAGACCCCGGCGAGGTGCTGGGGATCCATGTGGATGTTGAGCTGGCGCTCCGGAAGGTCGTCGTCCATCAAAGGTCACGATACTAGAGCTCATGAAAGGTGACGGATTCACGCGCCGTGAGGTCGCGATCCTCGTGGGCTCAATGGTCGTCGTCTTCACGGGCGGGACGTTCGGCTTCATGGCCCTCCTGGACGAGTCCTGGCATGAGGCGCTGTATCGAACGATCGTCACCGCGTCCTTGACTGGTCTCGATTCGACCCCGCACGGTCTGGGCGCCGAGTTGCTCACGATCGCGATCGTGCTCTCCGGCGTGGCTATCTTTGGCTACTTCGCCGCGCAGATCTTCGATTCGATCGCGCACAGCGTTCTCGGTGGAGCCTGGAGGGAGAAGAAACGCCGCAAGATGATCGACGAGCTTCGCGACCACATCATCGTCTGCGGCTACGGCCGGGTCGGCCGCCGCGCGGGCGACGAGCTGCAGGAGGCCGGCGTTCCGTTCGTCGTGCTCGATTTCAGCGAGGAGGCGCTCGAGCATGCGCGGGAGCACGACGTCCCCTTCGTCAACGGCAGCGGCTCCCAGGACGAAGAGCTCGTCCGGGCCGGGATCGACCGCGCGCGCGGGATCATCGTCGCCTCGGACGACGACGGCGACAACCTCTACATCACGCTTTCGGTCAAGTCCCGCCGGCCGGACGTGACCGTGATCGCCCGTGGCTCGACCGAGGAAGCGGAGCGCAAGCTCAAGCTCGCAGGCGCCGATCGCGTCGTCACGCCGTATACGACTGCGGGCCGCGTGATGGCGCAGCTGATGATCAAGCCGCAGGTCACCTCGTTCGTGAACGCAATGACCTCGTCGGAAGCGCCGGACCTGAACTTCGAGGAGATCGAGGTCACCGCGAGCTCCGGCGCTGCCGGCCGGACAATCGGCGCGCTCAACATCTCCTCAGCGACGGGCGCGAACATCGTCGCCGTGCGCAAGCTCGGCGGCGCGCTCGAGCTCCGACCGACGAAGGACACGCTGCTTGAAGAGTCTGACGTGATCGTCGGCCTCGGCTCGCCGGCCGAGATCAAGAAGCTCGAAGAGATGTTCGAACCTCGAGACCTCAATGTCTAGCGCGGTCGAAAGGCTGGCGGCGCGCGTCGGTCAGGCGGTGGGCGCGGAGGTCGAGCTCGAGCGGCCAAAGGATCCGGCGCACGGAGACTTCGCGACCAACGTCGCCATGCGCTCGGCGAAGGCGATCGGCCGGCCGCCGCGCGAGTTGGCGCAGGAGCTCGCGGAGAAGGTCGTCGAGCTCGACGAGATCGAGTCCGCTGACGTTGCCGGCCCGGGCTTCCTGAATCTGCGCGTCGCTGACCGCTTCTTCCTCGACGCGCTCGCCGAGATCGACGAAGGCTACGGCGGAGGTTGGGCAGAGACGCGTGAGCGCATCCAGGTCGAGATGGTCTCCGCCAACCCGACAGGTCCGATCGTCGTCTCGGCGGCCCGGAACGGAGCCTACGGGGACTCCGTCGCGCGGCTCCTGGAGTTCGCGGGCCACGACGTGTCGCGCGAGTACTACTACAACAACGCCGGCCGACAGGTCGATCTGTTCCGCGAGTCGGTCGACGCGTTGCGCCGGGGCGAGGCTGTGCCGGAAGACGGCTACAAGGGCGACTACGTCGTCGACCTCGCGAAGCTCGAGGGCGATCCCGTCGATCGCATGCTCGCGTCGATCGAAAAGTCGATGGAGCGCTTCCGCATCCACTTCGACAGCTGGGCGTTGCAGAGCGAGCTCGAACTGCGCCTCCCTGAGTTCTTGCCGCGGCTCGACACGTATGAGAAGGACGGCGCGCTCTGGGCGCGCTCATCTGCGTACGGTGACGACGCGGACTGGGTGATCATTCGCTCTGCCGAAAAGGGCGGTGCGCCGACGTATCGCGCGGCCGACATCGTGTATCTCGTCGACAAGCTCGAGCGAGGTCTCGACCGTGCGATGTACGTGCTCGGCGCAGATCACCACGCGACGGCGAAGTGGTACAAGGCGATCGCGCGCATGCTCGGGTACGACGAGTCACGCGTCGAAGTGCTGCTCTACCAATTCGTGCATCTCACCCGCGGGGGCGAGAGCTCGAAGGCTTCGAAGCGCTCCGGCAACGTCTTCCTGCTTGACGAGTTCATCGATGAGGTCGGTGTCGACGCGGCGCGGTGGTACCTCGTCAACCGCGGCCCCGACCAGACGATCGAGATCGACCTCGACCTGGCGGCCGAGAAGTCGCCGAAGAACCCGGTGTACTACGTGCAGTACGCGCACGCGCGCATCGCGTCGATCCTTCGTAGCGCGGGTGACGCGCAGGTCGGCGGCGATCCGCCTGGCCCGCTCGCAACGGAAGAGAAGGAGCTGATCAAGCGGCTGACCGACTTTCCGACGACGGTGCGCGAGGCAGCCGACCGTCGCGGTCCACAGTCGCTGCCGTCCTATGCGATCAGGCTTGCCGACGACTTTCATCGCTTCTACCACGAGCGCCGCGTGCTCGGCGAGCCCGAGCAGGCGTTCAGGCTCGGGCTGATCTCCAAGACGCAGTCGGTAATCGCGCGTTCGCTCGACCTCGTCGGGGTCGACGCGCCCGACTCGATGTGAACTCCCAAGTGGTGTCTGACACCTTTGGCAGTTCGACCCGCGAGGGCGCTACGAAGCGGTGTCAGACACCTTTCGGAGCGCTGTAGATCCGGCGGACGATCTCCTCGATGTCCGGCTCCGTGATCTGTAGGTCGACGAGGCGCGCAGCCGCCGCGACTCGGGCCGTGAGTTCCGCGGCGGGGCCGCGGAAGCGCAGCCACTGCCGCGGCCCGTCGACCTTCTCGACGCGCGCTCCTTCGATCTGCAGCGGCGGGGCGGGCTCCTCGAGGTCGACGATCAGTGTCCGTTCCGCCCCGTAGCGCTTCCTCAGGTCGTCGATCTGCCCGTCCCAGATCAGGCTGCCGTGATCGATCACGAGCAAGCGTTTGCACAGGCGTTCGATGTCGCCGAGATCGTGTGTCGTCAACAGTACGGTGACACCGCGCTCCCGGTTGATCTCGACGAGGAAGTCGCGCACGCGCTGCTTTGCAACCACGTCGAGGCCGATCGTCGGCTCGTCGAGGAACAAGAGCTCCGGCTCGTGCAGCATCGAGGCGGTCAGCTCGCCGCGAATGCGCTGACCGAGCGACAGCTGCCGCACCGGCGTTTGGAGAAACGGGTCGAGCTCGAGGACTTCGCGAAAGCGCGCGAGCGAGGTTCGGTAGCGCTCGGCCGGAACCTTGTAGATGTGGCGCAGCAGTTCGAACGAGTCGATCAGCGGCAAGTCCCACCAGAGCTGCACGCGTTGGCCGAACATCGCGCCGATGCGCTTTGCGAGCTCGATCCGGCGTTTCGACGGATCGAGGCCCGCGACGGAGACGTGGCCGCTCGACGGGACCAGGATCCCCGTGAGCATCTTGATCGTCGTCGACTTGCCGGCGCCGTTCGGCCCCAGGTAGCCGAGCAGCTCGCCGCGCTCGACGTGGAACGAGATGTCCTTCACCGCCTCGACGATCACGCGCTCGCGCCGAACACGGCCGCGGCGCACGACGAACTGCTTCGACAGGTGCTCGACCTCGATCATCCGCCTGCACTCCGGTAATGACGCACTGCGAACCGCCAGACCAAAGACGCCACGAACGCCGCAACCGCTGCAACGAACGGCGACGAGAACTCGAGCAGCCGCGGAAGTCCGAGCGGGTCGGGCTTGTCGAGGATGTAGAGCGACGGGAAGTAACAGACGAACGCGAGCGGCACGATGTAGGCGAGGAAACGGCGGAGCCAGCTCGAGAAGATGTCGATCGGGTACTGCGCAAGAAAGTTGCCGCCGTAGGTGAACGCGTTCGTGAACTCGCCGCCGTCGGTCGTCCAGAAAGAAAGGCATGAACCGATCGTCCAGATCGAACCGAAGATCACGATCGCGG
>JAYUEQ010000301.1:0-5701 GCA_043739205.1 Thermoleophilia bacterium | reverse complement strand
CATCCGTGCAGGTCGAGAGCGAGGCGCCGTCGGCGAGCGGGAGCTCGAGCAGCCGCTCGACGATCGCGTGCATGACGGCGTGGACCTCGCCGGAGAGAGAGGCGACCTCGAGCTGGCGCTCGACGAGCGTGCGGATGGAAGGGTCGTTCACGTGATGAGACCGAGCCTCAGTGCGGTCGCCACTGCCTGGGTGCGGGTGGAGGCGCCGAGCCTGTCGGACGCTTTGCGGAGATGTGTGCGGACTGTCTCGGAGCTGATTCCGAGTCTGCGGCCGATCTCCTCGTGTTGAAGGCCCTCGGCGAGGAGGCCGAGCACGTCGAGCTCACGCTGGGTCAGCTTGCCGCCCGGCGAGGGGTTCTTCGCGAGCGCGGGATCGAGGTACGAGCTGCCGTTGAGTGCAGCCTCGAGCGCGCGCACGAGGTCTGCAAGCGGCGCCTCCTTGAGCACGAGCGCGACTGCGCCGGCGTCGAGCACCTCCCGGGCGAGCCGTTCGTCGCCATCGGCGGTGTAGACGACGATGCGGGTGTCCGGCGAGGCCTCGCACAGCGTGCGTACGAGCTCAGCGCCCGAGAGACGCGGCATGCGGTAGTCGACGAGTGCCAGTTCGGGCTTTTCGTCGGTGATCAGAGTGACGGCCCGGCGGCCGTCGGATGCCGGCCCGACGATCTCGAAGCCGTTCTCGGACAGATATGAGGAGACGGCCGACGTGAGTGCAGGGTGGTCGTCGGCAATCAGACAACGGGGGTCGTTCATGGGTGTACCTCCATACGCGGTGTCGGATCGACGCCGTACCAGGATTGACGGGGGTTAGATCTCGTGCGGTTGGAGCTCATTGCGCGACCAGCCCGCGCACGCGGCTTGCGAGCGCTTCCAGATAGCCGCCGGCCTTGACGACGTAGTCCGAGGCGCCGTGGCGGAACGCTTCGATCGCCATCTCCTCCGAGCCCTGGCCGGTGAGCATCAGGATCGGCATCGTCGGGTCGCTCGCCCGCAGCGCGTCGAGGACTTGCATGCCAAGCCCGTCCGGGAGCTTGTGGTCGACGACGGCGAGTGACCATGTCGACCCGTTCGACAGCTCGGCCGCCCCGGCGACGGTGCCGACGCGCGAGACGATCGCGCCCTCGAGCGCCTGCTCGAGCACCTCGGTGACGAGCAAGGCGTGCTCGTCGTCGTCCTCGACGAGGAGCACCGAGAGTCCCGGCACGCTGACCTTGACCGTCGGGTGCTCCAGCAAATGCAGCCCGTCGGTGCCAAGAGTGAGCTCGCCCGAAGCGATCAGTTCGAGCACGACGTCGACGATCTCGGGGTCCCACTGCTTTGCGCGCCAGATGCGAAGCTCCTCGACGATCTGTTCGGACGTGCGCGGCTGCCGGTAGAGCTGGCGTGACGACATCACCTCAACCGAGTCGGCGACCGCGACGATTCGGGCACCGAGCGGGATGCCGTCTGCAGAGAGACGGTCGGGGTAGCCGGTGCCGTCCCAGCGTTCGTGGTGGTGGCGGACGATCGGACGTGCCGCAGCGAGCAGATCGAGCGGTTCGAGCAGCTTGTCGCCGATCTCCGGATGCGTCTCGACGATGCGGCGCTCCTCGTCGTTGAGCGCGCTCGGCTTGAGCAGCACACGGTCGGGGATGCCGATCTTGCCGACGTCATGGAGGATCGCCCCAAGTCGAATGGTCTCGACCTCGTCTGCCGGCAGTCCGAGCAGTTCAGCGACGCGGACGGCGAGCCCGGCGAGGCGCTCGCAGTGGCCGTGGAGGTACTCGTCGCGTGCCTCAATCGCATTGGCGAGTGCGCTCGCGAGCGTCGGAGCGAGCAGTCGCTCGCGCAGGTCGTCGCGGCTGCGGGTCGCCCGCTCGAGCGCGTCGGCGACGGCCGACTGGAGATCGGAGTGCGCGAACGGCTTGGTGACGAGCCCCGCTGCGCCGCGAGTCAGCGCTTGGCTGAGCGTGTCGTAGGTGCCGGCTCCCGTCACGAGGACCACGGGCAGCGATGCCCGGTGCGCGCGCACGGCCTCGAGCAGTTCGAGCCCGGAGAGGCCCGGCATGATCACGTCGCTGACAACGAGATCGAAATCGGCGTGCTCGAGGAGGGCGAGTGCCACCTCGGCGCTCTCCGCGCTCGTCACCTCGTATCCCGTTGACTCGAGGATTTCGACGACCAGCATGCGGATGACGTCCTCGTCGTCGATCACGAGGATGCGGTTCATTCCGGTACCTCCCGGGCGGCAACGGGCAACCGGAGAGTGAACGTCGCGCCGCGGCCGGGATCGGACGAGGCGACGAGGCTGCCGCCGTGCGCTTCGGCGATCCCGAGGCTCACTGAAAGGCCGAGCCCGGTGCCGCCGGTAAGCCGCTTTGTGGTGAAGAACGGTTCGAAGATGCGTTCCAGAACGGCGGGGTCGACGCCCGGCCCGTCGTCGGCGACCGTTGCGATCACCCAGTCGCCCTCCTGATGGACGTCGACGTGCACGGTGCCGCCGTTCGGCATCGCTTGCCGCGCATTCGCGATCAGATTCAAAAAGATCTGCTTGAGCTGGTTCGGGCTCGCGGTCACGGGCGCGGCCGATGCGTCGTAGGAATCGACAAGCTCGACCCCCTTGTGGGCATTCGTGCGCCGCACGAGGTCGACGGTGGCCTGAACGACCTCCTCCAGCGGCACGACGTGACGCTCCTCGGCGTTTTCCCGCGCAAAGTCGAGCAGCGCGCGCACGATCTCCTTGATCTCGAGGCCGGTCTGCTGAATCAGCTCGAGACGTTGCAGCGCCTTCGAGCCGGGCTCGGCCTCTTTGAGCAGAAATTCGGTCAGCCCGAGGATCGCGAACAGGGGGTTGTTGATCTCATGCGCAACGCCGGCTGCGAGCTCACCGATCGCGGCGAGCTTGCCGCTCTGCACGAGTTGTTGCTGCATGCGCCGCTCTTCGGTGGTGTCCTCGATCAGCGCCAGCACGAGCGCCGGCTTTCCGTCCTCGTCCGGTACGGCGTAGATCGCGAGCTGGACGGGCTGCGGTCTGCCATCGGGCAGGCGGAAGACGCGGTGGACCTTGCTACCGGGGACGAACCCGTTCCCGGGGTCCTCGGCCGCCTCCCACCAGGGGAAGGGCGGCGCCAGGCCGACGATCTCTTCGGTGGGACGGCCGACGAGCTTCGAGAACGCGTGGTTCACGGTGACGAGTCGGTGCGTCTCCGGGTCGGCGACGGAGATCGCCATGGGGATGGCGTCGAAGAGCGCCTGAAGCGTCTGGCGGTTCAGGACGTTTTCGCGATGCTCGTCGGTGACGTCGCGGAAGACGATCGCGGCACCACTGCCACCTACGGGCGAGACGCTGCCGTCGAGCACGAGCTCGCGGCCGTCGATTGCGGTCGCCCGGACGCGGAACTGGCCGCTCTCTCCGGACTCGATCGTCTCGTACCCGAGGATGCGGCCCGGGACCACGTCAAAGGGTGTTCCGTCGAGCTGCCGTGGGTTGAGGTCAGCCAGATCGAACGTGTCGGCGCTCACACCGAGAAGCCGCCGCGCCGTCGCGTTCAACATCATGCGTTGCGGAGAGCTGAGGATGACGCCATCGGCCACCCCGTCGAGGACGTGGTCGAACGTCTCCTGCTCGCGCTCGCGCAGCGACCGCTCGGCGAGCGTCGTCAACCGCGTCAGTGTTCTCAGCAGCGCGGCTGCTTCTGCTGCGTCGCTCTCGTCGAGCTGGGTGCTCCACGAAGCGTGGAACGTCGCGTGGACGGTCTCGACGTTGAAGGGGACGCGCACGACCGTTGCAATGTGCTCGACGCCTGAAAGGACGATCGTGGGGAGGTTGTCGGTGACCGGGGGTCCGATGCTCGGCTCGCCTGTGAGGAGCGCTCCCAGGGTGTGCTCGTCGGCCGGTACTTCGGAGCCGATCGAGGCCGCCGCGGTGCCCGCGCCGGCGCGGACCGCTCCGACGCTCAGATCGCTGTTCCAAACGACGACCGAAAGCCGATCGGCGCCGAGCAAGGCAATGCCGGCGTCGGCCAGGACCTGGAACGCGTCGTCGAGCGTCGGCGCCTCGTTGACCGCGATCGCGGCGTCGATCAGCTCGTGCTGGCGCGCCAAGTCTGCAGAAAGTGTGATGCTGGGCCGCAAATGCGTAGCTACTTCCTTTTTGGGGTACCCCACAACTATTGGCAACAGGCGCCGGACGCGATATCCCTAGAGGTGTGCGGTACCCATCCCCCAAAACGGGGATCCCCGTTTTGGGGATCTGTCCGACGGTGACCTGAGATGAGCACCCCCGCCAAGACCCCGATCACCTGCGTGGTTGCCGACGACCACCCGGCGGTGCTCGAAGCGGTGGCGGAATTCCTCGTCCAGGGCGGGATCGAAGTGATCGCGCGCGCCCGCGATGGGGAAGAGGCGCTGGAGCGGATCGAGCAGCGCAAGCCTCAGGTCGCCCTCGTCGACGTGAGGATGCCGAAGCTCGGCGGGATCGAGTTGACGCGGCGCGCTCTGCGCTCCACGCCGGACACGTCGATTCTGCTCTACACGGGCTATGGCGATCGCGCGCTCCTGACCGAGGCGCTCGACGCCGGCGTCCGGGGCTTCGTGCTGAAAGAAGCGCCGATGGACGATTTGCTCCGGGCTGTGCAATCGGTGGCATCGGGTGGCACCTACGTCGACCCCGTGCTCGCGGGAACCCTCGCCGCATCGTCGATCGGGAACAAGCTGCCGGAGTTGACCCAGCGCGAACGCGACGTTCTGCGGCTCCTCGCGGATGGGCTCGCGAATGAGGAGATCGGCAAGCGGCTGTTCATCTCTGCCGAGACGGTGCGCACCCACGTGCGCAAGGCGATGGACAAGCTCGACGCCGATACGCGTACGCAGGCCGTGGCCCGCGCCCTGCGCGACCACCTGATCGCCTGAGGCGATGCACCCTGTTTCCGGCGCAGTTGGCCGGAACCAGATTGCGCCGCAACCTGATTCGGTATCAGCCGAACCAGATTGCTGATTTTCTGACCTAGCCGCGCTTCGGCTTCGCCGCGACGTGCTTGGTCGCGGGCGCGAAGGCCTTCGTCGTGCTTGGCTGCGCCACGATCGGCGCGCCGATCAGCTGGGTGAGCACTGCGCGGAACTGGGCGACAGGGATCGCTCCGGCCTCGTCAGTCGAGCTCGACGGCCTCATCGAGTTGTCCGCCGACGGCCAGTAGGCCCATGCGAGCTCCGACGCGAATCGTTCGCAGCCGTAGTCCGAGTGCTTGAGGCCCGGGACGGAGTAGCACCAGTCCTGGCCGCCGAGAAGCTGTTCCAGCTGGGCCCGCTTGGTGTCGTCGAAGAGGAAGAAGTCGACCTGATGGCCCATCTCGTGCTGGACGACACCCCACGCGAAGCGGCCCGAATCGAGCAGGGAGGCGTCCAGGTAGATCTGGCCGTAGGTCGAGTACGAGTCTCCGTAGGTTCCGATGTTGATCTGGATCGTTCGGGGGATCAGGCCCCAGCTGAAGCTCGAGGCCTCGAGCGCAGCGTGCACCGTTGCCTGCTCCTTGGGCGTCCCGCCGCTAAAGGCGTAGCTGCCGCCGCCGGCGAGCGCCGACTGGGCAAACGCGAAGGAGCAGATCGCCGAGATGAGAGTGAGAAGGGTGCGCCGCATTGCCCTCTTAGCCTCGGGCGGCGACGCCTCTCGGGATATTCCCGCGCTGTGTGCCCACACCCCGCGATCGCGGTGCGGGAGGCCTCA
>JAYUEQ010000300.1:0-8374 GCA_043739205.1 Thermoleophilia bacterium | reverse complement strand
CAGCGCGAAGCGGGGGAGATGTTCGTGACGGGTGAGTCTCCGACCGACGATCAGCTGATTGCGTCGATGAGCGACGTCGAGTTCGTGCTTGGCCCCGCTCAGGCACATCACTATTCGAACCTCGCGTTCGCTCTTCTGGGCCAGGTCGTCGCACGGAAGAGCGGGCTGCCGTACATGCAGTACGTCAACGAGCGCATCATCGGGCCGCTCGGCTTGACACGCACCACGTGGATGCCGCACGCGCCGAAGGCGCAGGGTTACCTCGTCGATGAGTACGCGCGCACCGTCTGGACGGAGCCGGAAACCGACCTCGGCGGCGCGGCTGCTGCTGGGCAGCTGTGGTCGACGGTCGAGGATCTTGGCCGCTGGGCGACATTCCTCGCGCGTGGTGCCGACGGCGTGCTCGCCGCGACCACCGGCGAAGAGATGTGGTTTCCACAGCAGATGCGCTACCCCGACGCGTGGGACGAAGGGTGGGGGCTTGGACTGATGCTGTTCAACCAGGGCGGCACGATCTACGGCGGCCACGGCGGTGCGATGGCGGGCCACCTCGCCGGTGTGTTCGTCGACCGCAAGACACAGACCGGAGCCGCAGCGCTAACGAACTCGGGCACGCGCGGCGACATGGAGCTGTTCGCGATCGCGCTGGCGGCGAAGGCGAAGGAGCTCTGGCCGGAGGCGGTCGACCCGTGGCGCCCGGAGCAGGATCCGCCGGCGGAGGTGCGCGCGATCCTCGGCCGCTGGTGGTCGGAGGGGAACGAGTTCGTGTTCTGGTGGGAGGGCGGGACGCTCAGGGCGAAGGTCGTCGGCACCAAGCCCGGGCGCGGCGAGACGACGTTCGAGCGCGACGGCGACGCGTGGCGCGCGTCAGCAGGCCGCGAGCGAGGGGAGCGGCTGCGGATCGACGACGGCCGGCTCGTCTGGTCGGGCTACGCGTTCACGCGCGCGCAGGAACCGTTCAAAGCGTGACAGGTGTCTGACACCTTTTCGCAGTCCGACCTGAACGCTGAGTACGAACGGGTGTCAGACACCGGTTAGCCCGCCAGTGCGTAAGCGCCGACCATCACGCCGTAGACCGCGACGAGCACGAGGCCCTCCCAGCGGCGGGAGCGGCCGTCCCACACGACCCACGCGGCGAACAGCGCAGCGGCGGCCATCGTCACGACCTCGATCGCGCGAAACGACAGCGGCAGCCCCCGTCCGGCGATCCACGAGAGCAGGCAGACGGCAGGCGTGACGAAAACGGCGACCTGCATCGACGAGGTGATCGCGATCTCGGTTGCGAGTGTCGTGTTACCGCGTCGCGCAATCACGACCGCGCCGCCGTGCTCGGCGGCATTGCCGACGATCGCGACGATCACGACCGCGATAAAGAACTCGTTCAGGCCAACGACCTTCCCGAAATGGTCGAGCGAGTGCACGAGGATCTCCGAGACCAGCGCAGTGGCGGTTGTAGCCCCGGCGAGAATCGCGATCGATTTCGGGAGCGACCACGCCCCCTCCGCAGCTTCCGTGCGCTCGGCCGAGCGGTGGATGCGCAGGTTGCGGATCGTGATCACGACGTAGGCGATGAGCAGAACGATCGAGA
The DNA here is from genome assembly GCA_043739205.1 of Thermoleophilia bacterium. Lineage (GTDB taxonomy): Bacteria > Actinomycetota > Thermoleophilia > Gaiellales > Gaiellaceae > PALSA-600. The sequence continues at coordinate 6,786 of JAYUEQ010000300.1, read as the reverse complement.
TCGGAAGCGAGACGAGGAACAGCGAGTGACGCTCGCGCGAGCCGCCGTTCCACGAAAGAGCGGAGGGGATCGCGAGCAGTGCGACCGCACCGAACACCGCGAAAAGTTGGACGCGAAGCGAACGCGCGTCGATCTTTCCGTCGCCGCCCGCGATCATCGCGGCGCCGAGCACCAGCAAGATGTTCGAGACGACAGAGCCGGTCAGCGACCCGCGTACGACGCCCGGCAGGTTGTTCGCGACCGCGAACAGCGCGATGATCAACTCGGGCGCGTTGCCGAAGCTCGCGTTGAGAAAACCGCCGACGCCGGGCCCCGTGTGCTCCGCGGCGTGCTCGGTCGCGTCACCGATCACCCAGGCAAGTGGAATGAGCGCGAGCGCCGCGATGATGAAGAGCGTCGTCTCGTCGAGGTCGAAGACGAACCGGCCGAGAATGGCGACGGGCGTCAGGGCGAGCAGTGCCCAGAGAATCCTCCTCGCCACATCGCTAGCCTAGCCGCGCAATGATCGAGGCCATCCTCTTCGACTGGAACAACACGTTGATCCAGTTCACCTGGGACGACGACCTGCTCGTGGCGGGCCATGAGGCCGGCCTCGCGGCGGCCGGCAGCGCGCAGGACGCGACGGCATTCACCACGCGGTATCGCGAGCTCGTGCTGAACGGCGCCACACCGGACGACGATTACGCGGATCTGTTGCGCGAGCTGGGGGTGGGGGATGCCGATGCGTTCATCGACGCCGAGCATGAAGTGTGGCGTCCCGCACACGAGGCGCTGGGCTCAGCTCAGGCACTGCTCGACTCGCTCCGGAGCCGCGGGATCAAGACAGCTCTCGTCGCGAACTCGTGGCCGGATCCGGCCCGCGTGCTGCGGGCGGATGTCGAGGCATTCGGGTTGACGGAGCAATTCGACGTGATCGTGTTCTCGGAAGAGGTCGGATTCCGGAAGCCGCAGCCTGAGATTTTTCTGCACACGCTCGGGTTGCTCGGCGTAGCTCCGGAAAACGCGATGTTCGTCGGCGACCGGCTCGACACCGATGTGCAAGGCGCAGCCCAGGTGGGCATGGCTACCGTTCAAGCACTGTGGTTTCGCGCAGACGACACACCTGGGATCGAGCCGGATTTCCTCGCCTTCACGCCGATGGATGTCCTGAACGCGGTCCGGCGATTAGCGCTCTAGGGACCGAAAGTCAAGTCTTGCGGTTGTCCGCAACCACTCGGACAATGCGCCCATGACCCAAGAGCGGATTGCCGCACCCGCGCTCCCCCTTCGTCCCCAGGACGAGATGGAATGCCGTCGCTGCGATGTCCACTGCGACAAGGTCGTCTACCCCGGCGCGTGCCTGGCTCGCGGGTGCCCGTTCGTCTATTCGTACGAGGGGTGGGGCCACTCGTACGTCGGGTGCATGCAGAAGGTGTACGAGGTTGAGATCGACGTCGACATGCTCCGGGCCGCCGAAGCGCAGAAGCCCGGCTTCGGTGCGATCCGCGCGATGCGCCGTCCACTTCCGATGTGCAAGGCCGAGATCGAGCCGACCTACGAGTCGCGCTCGGAGGATCTCGGATGCGTGAATCCGGAGTTCCACGAGCTTCCCGTCGGTCAGCCGACGTTCCGGGTCTTCGCGCAGATCAAGAACGACTGAGCAGCGCGTCTTCGCGGCGCCGCCTGACGATGCGGGTGGCGAGCCAGACGAGCAGCGCGAGCACGGCGACCGGAGTGCCGATGGCGAGCGCGTAGACCGCGCCGATGCCGAGCCACGTCAGCGCAACGACGACACCGTGCAACGGGCCGTGGCCGTGCCTGGGAAGAACGATCGCCTTGGCGCTCGTCAGATGGAGTTGCACGGTCGCGTAGTGCGCGTTGTGGCGTGTCGCTGCCTCGGCGCGCTGAAGCCGTGAGATCTGGGACGAGAGTGCAGCGATGCGCGCCGCGGTTGTTACTGACAGCGTCTGCGCGCGCAGTTCGGTGATCTGCGTCTGCAACCGGGCGATCCTCCGGTCGGTTGCGTTCAGGCCGGCTTGCTCGTCCTGGATGTCGACCTGCTCGCTTGTGATCGTGCCGAGCGCCGACAGCCGGGCGATTGCCTCCTGTACGTGGGCGCGCGGGATTTTCAGCGTCAGGTCGGCGCTCGCGATCTTCGCTTCCGACGTTGCGTGCACCGACGTCGGGTAGCCGCCGAGGGACGCTGCGATGCGCAGCGCGCTCTTGACGCCGTCCGAGACGGCCGTCGCGCTGTCGAGGCGCAGTGAGAGCTGAGCGCCGTAGGTCTGCACGCGTCCCGGTGTGCTCGGGACGGCGAGCTTCGCGGCTCCGGCCGAGTCCGTTGTCGCAGGCGCGCCGATCCGTGCACCGGCTTGTGGAGCGGCAGCGTGCAACTCGGTCTGCGCTGGGGTCGCCTGGTGAGCGCTCGGCCGCGTGAAGACGATGCTCGCCGCGACAGCGGCTGCGACGGGCAACGCGACGACCAGTGCACGGCGCCAGGTGAAGCGGGGGGTGCGGGTGGTGTCGGCGGCCGCGATCAGGCGCACGCGCTCGCGGAGCTCGTTTGGTGCCGTGATGCGCGCGCCGCGCAGTTCGGCGGTCAGGTCACGCTGCGACATGAAGGGCCTCCTCGAGCTTCTTGAGCGCCCGGTTCAGGCGCGTCGTGCAGTTGGTGGGCGAGATGCCCAGGACATTGGCGGCGGTGACGGCGTCGAGCTCGAGGACAACCCGGAGCGCGACGACTTCGCGTTCACCGGCGGTGAGCACGCCAAGGGCGAGCTGCAGGTCGTATGACAAGCCTTCGGCGAACTGCTCCTCGAACCGCTCGGGCACCGCGGCGAGCTGCTCGCGCCGGGTGCGTCTGCGTTCCGAGCGGAAGTGGTCGAGTGCGACGGTGCGGGCAACCTGGCAAAGCCAGGTGCGCGCGGAGCCACGGCGTGGGTCGAAGCGGTGCCAGAGCCGTAGCGCGCGCTCGAATGTCTCGCCCGCGAGGTCGTCGGCAGCCGCGCGGTCGCCGGTGAACCAAGCGAGATAGCCGTACACGTCGTCGAGGTGGGCCTCGGCTGCCTGCGCAAACGTCATCTCAAGGAGTCATACGCCGCCGAGCCCGTGGATGTCACACCGTGAAGGGGTGTCTGACACCAGTGCAGCCCGCGTTGAGGTCACAACTGCCGAAAAGGTGTCAGACACCGGTCCAGCGCGCGTGGAGGTCACGCAGCTTCTGGATCTCGTTCGCGCTCGGGCCGGTCTTGTTCTCACCGGGCACTTCGAGGTAGGCGCTCAGGTGCTGGAACGCGGGGTGGGAGAGGAAGGCACCAAGGTTCTCGCCCATCTCGCCCTCGCCGATGTTCGCGTGGCGGTCGCGGTTGGAGCCCCGTTCTGTTGCGCTGTCGTTGACGTGCAGCGCCCGTAGCCGGTCAAGTCCGAAGCGCTCGTCGACTTCGGCGACGAGCGCGTCGACTCCGGCGCGATCGGCGACGTCGTACCCCGAGGCGTAGAGATGGCACGAGTCGAGGCACACGCCGAGCCGGGGATGATGGTCGAGCCGGTCGAGCAGCATGGCGAGCTCGTCGAGCGAACGGCCGATCGTGCCGCCGGCACCTGCCGAGTTCTCCATCAGGAGCCACGTGTCGCCGTCGCAATGTTCGAGGATCTGCCCCAGCGCCGTGCTCGCCCGTTCGAGCCCGACCTCGAAGCCCGCGCCGAGGTGCGAGCCGACGTGGAAGATCACCCCGTCGGCACCGATCGCGCTTGCCGCGTCGACGGTGTTGCACATCGCCTGGATCGACTTCTCGTAGATCTCGTCGTTCGGCGCGGCGAGGTTGACGAGGTACAGCGCGTGGCAGACCACGCCGCCGATGCCGGCCTCGCGGCGCTTCTCGTGGAAGCGCTCGATCGCTTCGGGCTTGTGGTTCGTGGGCCGCCACATCCGTGGGCTCTGCGTGAAGACCTGAACGCAGTCGCCGCCAACGGCCACGATCCGGTCGATCGCGCTGTCGATGCCACCGCTCGAGGACATGTGAGCGCCGAATTCCACCGCGTCCCTACGATAGAGGCGCAATGAGCGTCCGCGTCCGCATGGCTCCGAGCCCCACCGGGCTCCTCCACATCGGCAACGTCCGCACGGCGTTGTTCAACTGGCTGTTCGCCCGTCACGAGGGCGGCGAGTTTCTGCTGCGCATCGAGAACACCGACACGAATCGCGAGGTGGAGGCGGCGACCGAACAGATCCAGGAGTCGCTCCGTTGGCTCGGGCTCGACTGGGACGGGCCGGTCACCTTCCAGCTCGACAACCTCGAGACGGCGACGAAGCTCGCGCACCAGCTGCTCGACGAAGGCAAGGCGTACGAGGACGACGGCGCGATCCGTTTCCGCATGCCCGACGAGGGTGTGACCGCGTGGGATGATGTCGTGCTAGGTCGCATCGAGATCCCGAACAAGGAACTCGAGGACACGATCATCCTTCGTTCCGACGGTAGGCCGACCTACAACTTCGCAAGCCCGGTCGAGGACGTGCAGGACCGCATCACGCACGTGCTTCGCGGCCCGGATCACGTTGCGAACACGCCGAAACAGATCAACATCTTGAACGCGCTCGGCGCCGACCTTCCGATCTACGGCCACGTGCCGAACGTCAACGGGGACGACGGCAAGAAGCTCTCCAAGCGTCATGGCGCAGTCACGGTCGACGAGTTCCGCCAGGACGGCTATCTCCCGGCTGCGCTTGTCAACTACCTCGCGCTCCTCGGTTGGAGCTACGACGACAAGACGACGATCATGTCGCGTCACGAATTGGTCGAGCGCTTCACCCTTGGTCGCATCGGTGCGAGCCCGGCTACGTTCGACTACAAGAAGCTCGACTGGATGAACGGGATGTACCTGCGCGATCTGCAGCCGGACGAGTACGCGCTCGACCTGCTTCGCTGGCTGCGCGAGCAGGGCAACGATTGGCCGGAGGCGCGCGTGCGCGCGACCGCGCCGCTCGTGCAGGAGAAGATCGAGAAGTTCTCGGCGTATCCCGACTTCGTACGCTTCCTCTTCGAGCCGATCGAGCCGCCACCCGGGCTCGACCAGGAGCTTCTCCGCGCCGCGCACGACCGGCTCGCGACGGTCGAGCCGTGGGATGCGTCAGTGATCGATGAGGCGCTGCGTGCGCTGGCCGACGAGCTGGGACAGAAGCCGCGGCAGGCGTTCCAGCCGATCCGGCTCGCGGTGACGGGGTCGAAGATCTCGCCGGGCCTGTTCGAGAGCCTCGAGCTCCTCGGCAAGGACGAGTCGCTGAACCGGCTCAGCGCTTCCTGAAACTCAGCGCGGGCCCGGAGCTGTCGGCGGCCTGAGCGGCTTCGGCGGCGCGAGCGGATCGAGCGCGCGCTGGAACGAGCGCCACGCCTGAAGACGGAACTGAAGGGAAGGGCGCGGCAACGGAGAATCGTCCGTGGTTCCTCGCTGTGTCCGCGCGCCTGCCGGGGGGTTGGCCGGGCGGCGATTTAGCATTTTCAGTTATGAAACGCCGCCCGGCGGCCCTGGGGTACGGGGCGACTGTTTCCGAGGCTACGGGCGGTAGGCGAGCACCGACGCGCACACCGCGACGATCCCTGCGCTCCAGAGCGGCCAGGCGTCGAGCGTCGCGCCGGCGACGAACGCGAGGGCTCCGCCGAGCGCGAGCAGGAACGCGACCAGCGGCTCCGCGATCCCATCCTCCGGCGGAGGCTCGAGAACCGTGGAAGCCACCGGCGCCGCGAGGCGCATCCGTGCGAGTCGCACGCGCAGGAGCGCACCGCGCCACTCGTCGAGGTGCGCGTCACCCGCTGCAAGCTCGCCCGTGACATCCCGCGCGCATTCGAGCGCGTCGGCCAACTCGGCGTGCGCCGACGCCGCGCCCTCGGGCGAATCCAGACCGTAGGCGTGCTCGCCCGCGACATGCAGGGCGTACTGGAGGCGCCGAAGCGAGCGGATATCGGCGGGCTCGTCTGCGTGGGTGAGCGTCGACGAGAGGGACGTCCACAGCTCGCCGACCTGCACGGCGTAACGCTCCTGGGTGCCGGTCCTCGGCGTCAAGAACTCGATGCTAGCTCTACACTCCGCGCCGATGGGGCAGCCACTGGCCAGGGCGCTGATCGTCGATGACGATCCATCGTTGCGCATGCTCTGCCGCGTGAACCTGGAGCTCGACGGGTTCGCGGTACGGGAAGCGGCCACCATCGCGGAGGCGGAGGCGGAGATCGCGGCCGAGCGTCCCGACGTGGTGTTGCTCGACGTGCACCTGGGCGGTGAACAGACCCACGACCTGCTCTTCCGGATGCGGGCAGACGGGATCCCGGTAGTGCTCGTCACCGGTTCGGTCGATCTCCAGGATTACCGGGACACCGCCGACGCCGTACTCGGCAAGCCGTTCGAGCCTCAAACGCTCGTCGAAACCGCCCGGCGGCTCGCTAGGGTTGCGCCATGAGCGCAACCTCGGTTCTCAGCCCAACGGAATTCCAGTCCCGTCTCGAGCGCTACCTGTTCGAGCGCTCCGAGGAATGGCGCGCCGTGCGCGTCGGCGAGAAGGAGACGTCGGAGCAGGCGGCGATCATTCGCCGCTACGCCGACCTCTTCACCGTGGCTCAGCTCGACGCGTTGCACGAAGAGGAGGGGTCCGCGACCGGCGATGAGCGCGAGCGCCTGTACCGGCTGCGCAAGACGTGCGAGGGAGGTCTGATCGCGTCGGAGACCGCGGAGCGCGAGGACGATCTCGAGAACCGGCTGCTCGCCGCCCGGGTGTGGTTCAAGGACGAGGAGTACCCGCTCCGGTCGGCCCAGGCGAAG
>JAYUEQ010000299.1:0-8276 GCA_043739205.1 Thermoleophilia bacterium | reverse complement strand
TCGGCGGCCGCCGGCGACATCGTCCAGAGCGAAGAGGTCGGAGCGGCAATGCTCTCCTTGCGCGAGTTCATGTTCGAGAACGTCTACCTCGCCCCGGTGACGCGGCCCGAGCACGACCGCGCCCACGCGACAATCGAGCGCATCTACGAGCACCTCGCTGCGAGAGGAGACTCGCAAGATGCGATCGTTGAGTTCATCGCGGGGATGACCGACCGCTTCGCGCTGTCGTACGCTGCGGACATCTAGTGGCGCGGATCAAAGACACCTCCGTTGAGGCCGTGAAGGCGGGAGCCGACTTCGTCGAGGTCGTCTCCGGACGCACGCAGCTCCGCAAGATCGGCGGCCGGTATACCGGGCGCTGTCCCTTCCACGACGAGCGCACCCCGTCGTTCTCGGTCAACGCCGTCGACAAGCTCTACTACTGCTTCGGCTGCGGCGCGAAGGGCGACCTGATCACCTTCGTGCGCGAGACGGAGGGGCTCGACTTCGCCGGCTCGATCGAATGGCTCGGCGAACGGTTCCGCATCCCGATCGAGTACGAGGAGAGCTCGCCGGAGCAGGACGCCGTGCGAACCCGACGCACGCGACTGCTGGCGCTGCTCGATCAGGCAGCGACGTTCTACGAGCGCACGCTCTGGGACAGCGAAGCGGGCGGGATGGCACGCGACTACCTGAAAGGGCGCGGACTGGACGAAGACGTGAGCCGTGAGTTCCGACTCGGCCTTGCCCTCGGCGGCAATTCGCTCGCACGGAAGGCGATTGCCAAGGGCTTCTCGCAGGAGGAACTGCGCGCCGCCGGCCTGACACGACAGCGCGGCGACGACTTCTTCCAGCGCCGGCTGCTGTTCCCGCTGGCCGATCGCCAGGGCCGCATCCTCGGTTTCCAGGCGCGCAAGCTGCACGAGGACGACCCGCTGAAGGCGAAATACGTGAACACACCCGAGTCGGAGCTCTTCCACAAGGGCTGGGTCGTTTACGGCCTCGACAAGGCGCGCGCCGCGATCGCGCGCGAGGACCGCGCGTGCGTCGTCGAGGGAAACACCGACGTGATCGCGCTGCGGCAGGCCGGTTTCCAGCCCGTCGTCGCGTCGATGGGGACCGCGCTGACCGAGCAGCAGCTGAAGGAGCTCTCGCGGCTGACCAAACGGTTGTGGCTTGCATTCGACGGTGACACTGCCGGCGAGACCGCCACGCTACGCGGGATGGAGCTCGCCGCGAAGCTCGGCTTCGACGTCAAAGTCGTCGCACTCGAACCGGGCGTCGACCCGGCCGACGACCCTACCGGGTTCGAGCGGCGTCTCGCGAGCGCCGAGCCGTACGTGCTCTACCGCGTGCGGATCGAGATCGAGCGCGCCGATGACCGCGAGGTTGCGTTCCGCACGGTGAAGGCGTTGCTCGACGAGGCGCCCGACTCGCCCGAGCGGCAAGACGCGTGGCGCTACGCGAACGACAAGCTCGGCATGACGGTTCAACTGCGCGGCGCGTCGACCGCGCGCGCCTCGGCGCCCGCGACACAGCGCGGTCTCGACGCGAGCACGAAGCTCGAGCGCAACGCGCTCGCTGGCGTGCTCGCCCACGAGGAGCTGAAGCCGCTGCTGCACGAGTTGACGCCGGAGCATTTCTACGATCCGCAGCACCGCATGCTTCGCGCGCACATCGTCGACGGCGCACCCCTCGACGAGGACGCGGTCGGGCTGCTGGCCGAGCTCGACGCGCGTGCCGTCGCGGAAGGAATCGACGAGGCGACGGGGGAAGAGCTGATCTGGCGGCTGCGTGAACGGCAGTTGCGGCGCGAGTTGCAGCACGCGGACCCGTCGCGGACGAAGGAGCTGCAGGAAGCGCTGCAGAAGCTCCTCGAGCGCGTCGCGTCGCTGAGCAGTATCTAGAGCGCGGCGTAGAGATCGACGGGCAAGCCGTCAGGATCGGCGAGCTGCGCGTAGCGCTGCCCCCAGAACGCGTCCCACGGCTCCTTCTCGCCGTCGAAGCCCGCCTCGACCATGCGCGCGTAGAGCTCGTCGACCTCCGCCGGGCTGCTGCACTCGAACGCGAGTGAGAGCTGGTTTCCGGCCGCGCGCGTCCAGTCGGGCCGGAAGCTCTTGACGACCTCCTCGGCATCGAACATCAGCCGCGTGCCGTTCGCGAGCGTTGCCTCGACGTGCCCCTCGCCCGGAGTCTCGGGCACGTTGAGCCCGAGCAGGCGGTAGAAGCGGATCGACCGTTCCAGGTCGGAGACGACGATCCCGATTGCGTTGAGATTCGCCATGAAGAAGCTCCCCGGGCTGGACTCGAACCAGCAACATTTCGGTTAACAGCCGAACGCTCTACCAATTGAGCTACCGGGGATCGGGCGCAGGCATTGTAGCTAGCGTCCAGGCGGATGTTCTTGCTCCTCGCCCATGCGGCGCCGATCTCGTACCGCTTCCCGCTGCCGATCTGGCTCTACGTACTGGCGGGTGGCGCGGCGGTTCTCTTGTCTGCTCCGGCGGCGGCGCTGGCGGTGCGCGACGAGCCGGTCCGCGAGCGGCTCGGGCGTGACCTCTACCCGTATGTGCGGCGCCTCGGGCCGGCGGTCACGGCAGTCGCGACACTGCTCGTGCTCGTCGCGCTGATCGGCGGTCTGTTCTCGACGACTCCGCAGTCGCAAGAGTTCATCGAGAACCCGGTCGACGTGCTCACGTGGGTCGACTTCTGGGTCGGCCTCGGTATCGCCGCCTGGCTCGTGGGCAACGTCTACGAACGCGTCGCGCCGTTGAACGTCGCCGCGCGAGCCGTCGACCGCGCGCTCGCTCGCCGCGAAGTGCAGCCGTTTGTGTATCCGGCCCGGCTCGGGCAATGGCCCGCGGTCGCGTTACTTCTCGTCTGGTCGTGGCTGGAGCTTGTCTGGGCGCAGGCGAAGGAGCCGCGGACGCTCGCGCTCATCCTCATCGCCTACCTGGTCGCGACGCTCGTCGGCTGCGCGCTCTACGGGGCGGAGACCTGGCTCGGCAACGTCGAGCTCTTCAGCGTTCTCTCGCGCACGTTCTCGCGCTTCTCGCCGCTCGAACTACATCCGTTCGTCCCGGAGGAGTGGGCTGTCAGTGAGCAACGCGCGGCGCGCGTCCGTACCTACGGGGCAGGGCTGCGCACTGATCCCGCACTACCGGAAGGCGGATCGGCATTCGTGCTCGCTGCACTCGCCACCGTGGTCTTCGACGGCTGGTCGTCGACCAACCGGTTTGGCACGTTCCAGGAGTGGTTCTGGCAGCGCTGGTCGTTCCTCGCAAACCACGTGTCGATCTTGCAGACGCTCTCGATGCTTGTCGTCGTTCTGGTGTTCGTCGGCGCCTACGTGCTCGTGACGCGTGCCCGCGCTCGTGCGCTTGCGGTCACGCTGATCCCGATCGCCGCCGTCTACTTTGCCGCCCACTACTACCTGTACCTCTTGATCGCGGGCCAGGCGACGCTCGGCGTGCTCGTCGATCCCTTCGGCCACAGCTGGAACCCGTTCGGATGGGGCGAGTACCCGTTGAACGCCGGGTTCATCCCCGCTGGACTCGCGTGGGGAATCCAGGTGCTGCTGATCGTCTGGGGCCACGTCGTTGCAGTGTTTGCCGCACATAGGCTTGCCGTTCGCGCCGCGACGCCTACACGCGCACTGATCGCGCAGGCGCCGCTCGTCGCGCTGATGGTCGGTTACACCGTGGCCGGCCTTTGGGTGCTGGCGCAGCAGATCCGCGCCTGAAAGATCAGGGCAGGATCGTGACCGGCGTGTCGACCTCGTGCTGCGGCGTGCCGTCCGCAGCCGACGGCGAGAACGCCGCGACCGTCAGGTCGCCCGGCGTGGCGTGCACCGTCGTGTCGAACGTGCCGCGGCCGGGAGCGCCTTCCGACGCGGTCACCGACTCCTTCAGGATCACCTTGCCGTTGCGCACGAGCTGAACGACAAGCGTCGCCTCGAACACGCTCGCCGTGCCGGAGACGTGGAACGTCTGCGGCACCTGGGCGCCGGCGGCAGGCGACTCGACAAGTATCGGTGGGAGGTAGCTCGCGAAGTCGTCTCGTGTCAGGCCCACGCGGCCGCCGATGTCGACGCGCTTGACCGTCGCGAACTGCGTCAACGTGTAGACGATCTCGGCCGCCTGATCCTGCGTCGCGTGATCGATCGCCACCGTTGCTGTTCCGCCGCTGATCGTGACGGTCGCGCCAAGCCCGAGCGCACCAAGGGCCGCGGTGGCGATCGCTGTCGTGCGCGGGACCTGCTCGACGGTGGGGCGGAGGAGCCCGGTATCGACGCGGAACACCGTCACAGCGATCGGTTTCGGCGAGATCGGAACGGTCGCAGTCGTCGTGACAGGCTCGGTGGCGGTCGTAGTGGAGCCGCAGCCGGCGACGATCCCCGCCAGCGCGGCCAAAATCAGCAGGCGAATTGTCATCAGAGATCAGTTCTGGCAGAGGGCTGTCTATCCTTGGCTCTGTGAGCCTGATCGGGGTCGTCCTTCTTGTCGCCGCCGCCGCGCTGATCGTCGCGGCCGAGTGGCCGCGCCTCGGGAAGCGTGCGGGGCTCGACGAGAGCTCGCGCCGCGAACGGAAGCGCCGGAAGTCGCATTTGCGGGTCGTCGAGACGGAGAGCGACGACTTCGCTCGTGCCGTTGAGCGCGACCTCGCGAACCTGCCGACGATCGACCCGCGCGAACGGAAGAAGAACTGAGAGCTACCGGACGACGACGGTGGTGCGCACCATCGCCGTATTCGGCAGGATCGGCGGCACGTTCTCCATGTTCTTCGCCTCCTGGTAGTCGGAGGCGCTGGCCACGACCTTGTAGCGACCCTTGGTCGCCTTGACGGTGACGCTGATCCTGCCGTGCGTCGCGACGCTGCGGCCGTTGACGGTCACCATGAACGTGCCGGGATCGACACCGGAGCCGGCATCGGCCGCCGACACGACGATCGTGCGCTGCTTCACGGTGACGCTCAGCTTGGGCGGCGTGACGTCGTTCACCCAGTAACGGAAGGTGAACGGGCCGGCCTGGGCGGCCGACCGTGTGTCGAAGACGATGTCGTACGGGCCGGCGGCGGGCACGTCGACCCCCGCGATCGGCACCGACTCACCGTAGGTCTTGCGGTACGGGTTGAGGTCGAGCGGCAGGCCGACGTACCCGGCGAGCCGTTCCTCGCTGCCGTCGAAGGTGACGTGCGGAAAGGCGTGGCCCGAAAGAACGACGACGCCGAAGTTCGCAGGGTGGCCGGACACGGTGAGGCGATACGCGCGCTCCGGTCCGGGGTAGAGCACATCGCCACCGGTCGGATAGCGATACGTCGCGATCAGAGACGGCGCGCCGGCCGTCGTGCCCTTGAAGGTGCCCGCACGCGCCAGCGCCGTCTTTACTTCGCCGCCGAGCTTCGGGGCGCTGACGGCGAACCAGAACGGGATCCGCCGCACGTCCGTTCCGCGCGTCAGCACGACAAAGCCGGTGACGTCACTCGGGGTCACGCCCGCAGTCGCCGTAACGGAGAGCGCGGCCGGGACGGTGACGGTCGGGGCGACTGCGATCGCGCCGCTTCCCTGCTGGATCACGGTGGTCACCGCCCAGTCGCCGGCGCCGCCGCCCGCGTCGGTCAGGTCGACGGTGCGGGTCGCGCTCGCACCCGGTGCGAGGAGCCCGAATGACAGACCGGTGGGCGCAGCGAAGATCAACGGCACATCGGCACGCGGAAGATCGACCAGTCCGCCGCCCTCGCGCGTCGTTAGCGCTTCCGCGCCGCTCGGCCCGCGCACGGGGTCGCCGCTCTGCTCGAGCGCAGATTTGATTTGCGCCACCGTCCATGTGGGATGCCGCTCCTTGAGCAAAGCGGCTGCGCCTGCCACATGAGGCGCTGCCATGCTCGTGCCGCTCAGTTCGCCGAAGCTTCCTTGTTTGGCCGGCAAGGACGACAGGATCGACACGCCGGGCGCACTGACGTCCGGCTTCATCTGCAGCGACATCGGAGTCGGTCCAGCAGACGAGAAGCTCGCGATCACGTTCCGCGAGTCGACGGCGGCAACCGTGATCGCGCTCGGGGCCGAGCCAGGCGAGGACACGGACCCGTAGCCGAAGTCGGAGAAGTCGTTGCCCGCCGCGATCACCGGGACGACGCCGGCGGCGGCCGCGCCCTCGAGGGCTTGCATGAGCAGGTCGCGCGAAGGCTCGACCTCGGGCTCGCCGAGCGACATGTTGATCACGTCCATACCGTCTGCGACGGCCGCTTCGACAGCGGCGGCCAGTTCCGCACTGTTGCCGTCGAGCCCGAAGCCCGGCGTCGGGATCGTCAGCGCCTTGTAGTTCCCGAGGTACGCATTCGGCGCGACGCCCGAGATCGATGTGCTGCCGACGGCCGTGCCGTGGTCGCCCGCAGCAATCCCCGCGACGTGCGTCGCATGGAAGGACTCGGTCGGGTCGAACGGCGTGTTTGCGTACTTCCAGGTCGGCGACGGCGGCGCGAAGGTGCGCTGCACGATCACCTTGGTCGTCGTGTAGCGGGTCTGACCCTTCGGGAACCCGACGGGGTACTGGAAGCCGCTCGGATTGAAGTACGGGTTCGTCGCATCGAGGCCGTCGTCGATCACGGCGATCTTCATGCCGTTGCCGGCGGTCGCAAACGTCGGCCCCCAGAGCTTGTCGGCGCCGATCTGCTCCGGCCCGCTGAGGGTTCTCGACGCGTGGTAACGCACGTTCGGCCAGACCGCCGCCACGCCAGGGATCCGCGCGAGCTCGCCGGCTGCTCCGCCCGGCACGACGACCGCGAAGCCGTTCGCGACGAGTCGGTAGCGCCAACGGATCTGCGCGCCCGGCACGGCAGCGACGACACGGCGCGCAAGCTCGTTCTGCGCGGCGTCGACCCGGCGCAGGTAATCGGCGTGAGAGGCCGACTGGAGCGAGCGGCCAAAGGCAGAGAGCGCCGGCGCTTTCAGCGTCACGACGAGCTCGACCGGACGGCCGGCGCCGGTCGCGCCGAGCCCGTCTCCGGCAAGCACAACGGCGGCTGCCGCCGCCGCCAGGATCGGAATCACAAGTCTCAAGAGTGCGGATGAGAGGACTTGAACCTCCACGCCCTTACGGGCACACGGACCTGAACCGTGCGCGTCTACCAATTCCGCCACATCCGCGTGACAGCGGGCATTCTACCCGCACCTTCCCGCAGTTTCGCCGTCTCACTCGACATGACCAAACGCCTCGTCATCGCCATTGCGCTCGCTGCCTGCCTCCTCGCAGCGCCGGCTCGTACGAGCCAGCACAGCCACTCGGCGGACGCGAGCTCGACCGAGGTCATCGTGACGCTCGAGCCCCCCGCGCTCGGGCGCGCTCACGGATCGCTCGCGGCGCACGAGCTCGAACAGGCGCAACACGCATTCGCGACAGCGCTCGACCGCGAGGTTCCTGACGCCCGCATCCGCTGGCGGTACCGGATCACGCTCGACGGCGCATCGGTGGTGCTCCCCGAGCACGACGTCGCGCGGCTCCACGCGTTGCCCGGGGTGCGCGAGGTTTACCGTTCCGGCCGCTACGAGCTGGCTGCCGGGCCCGCAGGCGGTCAGATCGGCGCGCCGCAGCTGTGGGCGCCCGGTCTCACAAACGCCGGCGACGGGATCAAGATCGGCGTCATCGACGGCGGCGTCGACCAGAGCCACCCGTTTTTCGATCCGACGGGGTACACGATGCCGGCGGGCTTCCCGAAGGGCCAGGTCGCGTTCACGACGGCGAAGGTGATCGTCGCACGCTCGTTCCCGCCTCCCGGACCGACAACGGCCGCCGAGCGTCTCCCGTTCCAGGCCACGTCGTCGAGCTCCGAGCACGGGACACACGTCGCAGGGATCGCCGCCGGCAACGCGGACACGCTGGCCACCGGCGGCGCGCGCGTCTCGGGTGTGGCACCGCGCGCCTACATCGGGAATTACCGCGCGTACACCGTCCCGACCGACAGCGGCGTGGGCGAGGACGGAAACGCGCCTGAGGTCGTCGCGGCAATCGAGGCGGCCGTCGCCGACGGGATGGACGTCATCAACCTCTCGATCGGCGAGGCCGAGACGGAGCCTTCGCGCGACCCGATCGCGCTTGCCCTCGATGGGGCGGCAGCAGCCGGTGTCATCCCCGTCGTCGCGGCCGGGAACGACTTCGGCGAGTTCGGCCACGGCTCGCTCACGTCGCCTGGCTCGTCGGCTGGCGCGATCACGGTGGGCGCGGTCACGACAGCCGACTACAGGACTGCTGGCATCATCGCCGACTTCTCGTCGTCCGGTCCTACGCCGCTCTCGCTCCGCC
>JAYUEQ010000298.1:0-2181 GCA_043739205.1 Thermoleophilia bacterium | reverse complement strand
GTGACGACGTCTGTGTAGAACTCGAGCGCGGTGCGCCCCTGCTCGTGCGGGCCCCAACCCGAGCCTTTGATCCCGCCGAACGGGACGTGCACCTCGGCGCCGGCAGTCTGCGAGTTGACGTGAAGGATGCCCGCGTTCAACTCGCGCGAGAACCGGTCGGCCGCAGCAATGTCGGACGTGAAGATCGACGCGGACAGACCCATCGGCACCGCGTTGGCACGCGTGAGCGCCTCGTCGAGCGTCTCGAACGCATACAGCGAGGTGACCGGGCCGAAGACCTCCTCGCAGGAGAGCATCGCCGAGTCGTCAACGCCTTCGAAGACAGTCGGAGGAACGAGGAACCCCGGGCCGAGCTCGGACGAGGTGATCACGGTCCCGCCTTCGCGCTTGCCCTGCTCGATCGCCTCGATCACGCCCTGGTATTGCCCCTCGCTGACGAGCGGC
The DNA here is from genome assembly GCA_043739205.1 of Thermoleophilia bacterium. GTDB lineage: Bacteria > Actinomycetota > Thermoleophilia > Gaiellales > Gaiellaceae > PALSA-600. Next base: position 1,737 of record JAYUEQ010000298.1, on the reverse strand, counting down.
CCCACCTCGGTTGCCGGATCGGCCGGGTCGCCGACGACGCCGCGGTCGATGCGCTCGAGCAAGAGTCGCCGGAACTCGTCATAGGTCGGGGACTGGACGTAGATCCGTCGCGTCGCCGTGCACTTCTGCCCGGCCGACCAGAACGCTCCGGCGTAGGCGGCTTCGGCGGCCCGCGCGAGATCCGCGTCCGCCATCACGATCAGCGGATTCTGGCCACCGAGCTCGCACTGCACGCGCTTGCCCGCGATGGTCGCCGCGTTGCGCACGGCAGTCCCCGTCGCGATCGAGCCGGTGAACGAGATCGCGGCCACGCGCTCGTCCGCAATCAGCGCCGCGCCGGCCGAGGAACCAGGACCGAGGATCACGTTCAGCACACCGTCTGGCAAGCCGGCGTCGACTAGACACTCGCCGAGGTGCAGCGCCGTCAGAGGCGCTTCACGCGCCGCCTTCAAGACAACTGTGTTGCCGTACGCGAGCGCAGGGGCCATCTTCCAGATCGGAATCGCAGCAGGGAAGTTCCAGGGAGTGATCAGCCCGACGACGCCGAGCGGCCGCCGTGTCGTGAACACACGGCCGCCGCCGGCCTGCTGGAACAGCTCACCCTCGGGACGCAACGCTTCGCCGGCAAAGAACCGGAGGATCGCCGCGGCACGCCCGACCTCGCCGCGACTCTCGCGGATCGGCTTCCCCATCTCACGGGTCATGTCGGCGGCGATCGTCTCGACGCGCTCGTCGATCAGCGCCGCGGCGGCCTGGAGCACTGCGGCGCGCGCCTGGAACGGAGTGCGCGACCACGCCTCGAACGCACGCGCGGCGGCGGTGACGGCCGCCTCCACGTCCGTTGCGTCGGAAAGCGGGAAGCGGCCGACGAGCTCGCTCGTCCACGGGTTGGACTTCTCGTACGTCTCGCCGTTTCCCGGCGGGACACGCTTTCCGTCGACGAGATTGGTGTAGGTCGGCGCGTCAGCCAACGCGCGTCGCTCTCGCCGGGCGCGTCTCGAGCGCGTGACGAATGATTGTGACCGTCTCTTCACGTTCCGCGTCGGTGAGCCCGAGCCGCGGCGGACGCGAGTGCCATTCACCCTGGCCGACGAGCTCTTGCGCGAGCTTGATCAGCTGCACGAGCTTGGGCAGCGTGTCGAGGCGCAACAGTGGCAGGAACCACTCGTACAGCTCCCGGGCCTCGTCCGCGCGGCCCGCGCGGGCGAGCTCGTACAGATCGACGGACTCCTCGGGGAAGGGGTTGACGAGTCCCGCCACCCATCCGCTCGCGCCCGCCGCGACGCCCTCGACGATCAGGTCGTCGACCCCGACGAGCACGTGCAGCCGCTCGCCCGCGACGCGCCGAAGCTCCGTGATGCGCCGCACATCGGTGCTGGACTCCTTCACGGCCTCGAGATTCGCATGCTCGCGCGCGAGCTCGACGATCTGCTCTGGATGGAAATCCGTGCCGTAGGCGACGGGGTTGTTGTAGAGCATGCAGGGAAGTGGCGTCGCTGCGATCACAGAGGCGACGTGTTCTTTCATTTCGTGCCAGTCGGTCGAGTAGGCGTACGGCGGTAGGACCATCAGCCCGTCGGCGCCCGCGTCGTGTGCGCGACGGGCGAGCTCGACCGCCGCCGCGGTCGAGAGCGATGCGACGCCGGCGACCACCGCGCCGCCTGCGTTCACCGCGTCGGCGCAATGCTTGACGACCTCAACCTTTTCGTCGCTCGACAGCGTCGCGCTCTCGCCGAG
>JAYUEQ010000297.1:0-26119 GCA_043739205.1 Thermoleophilia bacterium | reverse complement strand
CGCCTGCGAGCACGAGCAGATCACCGGCGGCCGACCCCGCGTGGATGCCCGAGAGCAGCGCAAGACCGATCGTCGTCAGCGCAACACCCGCCCAGACCGGGCGCGTGACGCGTGAACGGAAGAGCGCGAACCCGATCAGCGGTGTGAGGACGACGTACATGCCGGTGACGAAGCCGGTCGAGGAGACGGTCGTGCGCTCGAGCCCCGCAGTCTGCAGCAGGAACCCGGCTCCGAGCAGGGACCCCGCGAGCGCGCCCGCGCCGAGGCCGGTTCGCCCGAGCGAACGCAGCCGTGCGGCGCCCGGAACAGCGAGCGTGCACGCGGCGATCGCAAACCGGAGCGCGAGGAAGGCAAAGAGCGGATAGATCGCGACGGCGTCCTTGACCTGGACGAACGTGACGCCCCACACCGCTGTCACGGCGACGAGCACCGCGAGCGCTCTCACGGAGCGCGCTTTGCGATCGCGACGAGCCAGCGCCGGCGGATCACCTCCGAGAACGGCCCGACGACGCGCCAGTACCGACGAAAGGAGCGGCGCGCCGCGTCGTCGACCGCCTCGACGCGCGTCTCGGTCGTCAGCGTCGCGCCGTCGGCGCGGAAGTCGGTGACCATCCGTACCTGTCCCGCCCGGGCACCGCCGAACGCGTGGATCTTGCCGCCGGGACGCCACGGCGTGCCGCACGCGCCGAAGACGATCTCGCCGTCGGCCCGCGCGAGCTCGCGCAGCCCCAGCCCGGCGAGCGCGTCGCCGATCGAGCCGCGTCCTTTCAGGCCACGGACGCGAAAGAGGGCACGGACGAGCGGGTCGGCTGCGACCGGGGTCGAGAGGGCAAGCGCAATCGCCTGCTCCGCCGGCAGACGAAGCGGGACGGCGTGCACCTCGTGCGCATCGAAGCGCGGCAGGACCTCGTCGATCAACGGCATGGCGCGATTCAACCCCATCACGGCGCCACGCCCGTTCGAGACATGTCCCGGGGACTGTCCCCAAGCCATGTCCGAAGCGGGCGCTGCGTGAGGAGCTACCGTGCGGCGGATGGACGCGCTCGACACCCTTGGCCGGCCGCTCCGCGACCTGCGGATCTCCGTCACCGACCGCTGCAACTTCCGCTGCGTCTACTGCATGCCGAAGGAGGTCTACGGCCGTGACCACCGCTTCCTCGAGCGGCGCGAGCTTCTGAGCTTCGAGGAGATCGCTCGCGTCGCGCGCACCTTCGTGGCCACGGGCGTACAGAAGATCCGGATCACCGGCGGCGAGCCGCTCGTGCGGCGTGACCTCGAGCGCCTGATCGAGCTGCTCGCGCCGCTCGGCGCCGAGCTGACCCTGACCACGAACGGCGCCCTGCTCCCGGCAAAGGCCCAGTTGCTCGCCGACGCCGGCCTGAACCGGATCACCGTGAGCCTCGACTCGCTCGACAACGCGACGTTCCAGGCCCTGAACGATGTCGACTTCCCGGTCGAGCGGGTCGTCGAGGGAATCGACGCCGCCGTCGCCGCCGGGCTCCCGGTGAAGGTGAACGCCGTCATCAAGCGCGGCGTCAACGACGATCAGATCGTCCCGATGGCAGCGTTCTTCCGCACGCGCGGCCAGACGCTGCGGTTCATCGAGTACATGGACGTCGGCCACACGAACGGCTGGCGCCTGGACGACGTCGTCCCCGCGAAGGAGATCGTCGCGCTCCTCGACGACGCGTTCGGGGTCGAGCCGGCGGAGGCGCTCTACCGGGGCGAGGTGGCCCAGCGCTGGCGGTACAAGGACGGGAACGGCGAGGTCGGCGTGATCGCGTCCGTCACACAGCCTTTTTGCGGCGACTGCACCCGGGCGCGGCTCTCGGCGGAGGGGAAGCTCTTTACCTGCCTCTTCGCGGTGCGGGGCCACGACCTGCGGGCATTGATCCGCGGCGGCGCCTCCGACGAAGAACTGGAAGCGGCGGTGCGGACCGTCTGGGGCGGCCGCGCCGACCGCTATTCCGACCTCCGTTCGGCGGCAACCGCTGGCCTGGACAAGGTCGAAATGTCCTATATCGGCGGCTGAGACACCCGGAATCTGCGGAAATCTCCTCCTAGCGGCGGATTCCCAGCCTCCGCTCGTGCCACTAGAATCAGCGGCAGTGTCTGCCATGGTCGCAGCGGGGCGGCGGCATTTGCCGCGTGGTTGGTCGGATCTGGGTCTCCAGCTGGGGATCTGGTTCGGCTTCGCCGTGCTCTACCAACTCGCACGCGGGGTCGCCGACCGCAACCCGGCGAAGGCGTTCAGCAACGGCCAGCGGGTCTTCGACTTCGAGATCCGCGTCACCCATCGCCTGTACGAGCTGACCTTCCAGAACTTCGTCGACCAGCGGCACCTGCTCGCGACCATCGTCTCGTGGACGTACTGGAACTCCGAGTTCACCGTCGTCGGCCTGGCGATCCTGTTCGTCTACGTGCGCAGGCACGCTGCGTTCACGCGGTTCCGCAACGCGATCCTGCTCGCCAACGTGATCGGGCTCGCCGGCTACGTCTTCATGCCGACCGCGCCGCCGCGCCTGCTCGGGATCGGTTTCGTCAACCAGCACCGCGACGGCCTCGTGAGCCTTGCCGCGAACCCGTATGCGGCCATGCCGAGCCTCCATGCCGCAGATGCGCTGATCGTCGGCATCGTCCTCTTCTCCGTGTGCCGGAGTCCCTGGGCGAAGGCCTTTTGGGCGATCTGGCCGGCGTGGGTCTGGTTCGCCGTGATGGCCACCGGCAACCACTTCTGGCTTGACTGCGTGGCCGGCATCGGGGTGGCCCTCGTCGCGATGGCGATCGTCTACAACGACCGCTCCCGCTTCCTGTTTGCCGCTCGTCGGGCCTAACCGACCGCCTGCCGACCCGGAACGGGCGGAACCGCAGGACGCTGGTACGGTCCGGGTCGTGACCAGAGCGGCCGCGATCAAGCAGGGGTACACGACGGGTGCCCGCACGCTCGCGTCCCGGTCAGTGCTGGGCCTCGCCCGCACGCGGGTGACGCCAAATGCCCTCACGACGAGCGGGGTGCTGTTCTGCGGCATCGCCTCGGTGCTCGTACTGTTCGAGGGTCGCAACGAGCTCCTCTTCTACTGGCTCGCCGCACTCGTCTTCGTCGTCGGCTCGGTCCTCGACATCCTGGACGGCGCGCTCGCCCGGGCCGGGGGCAAGACCACGCCGTTCGGCGCGTTCCTCGACTCGACGACCGACCGGATCAGCGAGGGCTTCATGCTGACCGCGATCGCCTACATCCTGGCGACGCACCACCACCCGGTCTTTGTCGCGGTCGCGATGGCCGCGGTCGCGGGGTCGTTTCTCGTCTCGTACACGCGCGCGAAGGCCGAGGCACTCGGCCTGCGCGGCGACGTGGGCATCGGCTCACGCGCAGAGCGTGTCGTTGTCATCACCGCAGGGCTCGTGCTCGCACCGTGGGGCGTGCTCCCCTGGTCGCTCGTGCTCCTCGCCGCCACAGCGTGGATCACCGTCGCTCAGAGGGTCCTGCACGTCCGTACGCAACTGATGGAGGCTTCTAGTGAGTGAATCGAACGGAAACGGTCGCGTGCGCCAGCAGGACAAGGTCCGCGTCGCGATCATCGGTGTCGGCAACTGCGCGAACTCGTTCATGCAGGGCCTGACCTACTACAAGGACGCAAAGCCCGACGAGTTTGTCCCCGGCCTGATGCACGTCGACCTCGGCGGGTACCACATCCGCGACGTCGAAGTCGTCGCCGCGTTCGATGTCGTCAAAGGCAAGGTCGGTGTCGACGTGGCCGAGGCGATGTGGGCGCACCCGAACGACACGATCAAGTTCGCCGAGGTGGAGAAGACGGGGATCACCGTCAACCGCGGCATGACGCTCGACGGGATCGGCAAGTACCTGTCGGAGATCGTCGAGAAGGACGACTCCCCGACCGACGACATCGTCGGCATCCTCAAGGAGCGCGCCGTCGACGTCGTCGTCTGTTACCTGCCGGTCGGCTCCGAAGACGCCGTCAAATGGTACGCGGAGCAGATCATGGCCGCGGGCTGCGCGATGGTGAACTGCATGCCGGTGTTCATCGCACGCGAGGACTACTGGAACAAGCGCTTCCAGGAGGCCGGCGTGCCGATCATCGGTGACGACATCAAGTCGCAGGTGGGCGCGACGATCACGCACCGCGTGCTCACGTCGCTCTTCCGCGAGCGCGGCGTGCATCTCGACAAGACGATGCAGCTGAACGTCGGCGGCAACTCGGACTTCCTCAACATGCTCGAGCGCGAGCGCCTCGAGTCGAAGAAGATCTCGAAGACCAACGCCGTCACGTCGATGCTTGACTACGACCTCGGTGCCAAGAACGTGCACGTCGGCCCGTCTGACTACGTGCCGTGGCTGACCGACCGCAAGTGGGCATACATCCGCCTCGAAGGCTCCGCCTTCGGCGACGTGCCGCTGAACGTCGAGCTCAAGCTCGAGGTGTGGGACTCGCCGAACTCGGCCGGCATCGTGATCGACGCCGTCCGGCTCGCGAAGCTCGCGCTGAACAACGGGATCGCCGGGTCGCTCGAAGGCCCGAGCTCCTACCTGATGAAGTCGCCCCCGCGGCAGATCCAGGACGACGACGCAGCAGAGCTCGTCGAGGAGTTCATCGAGCGCAACCGCCGCGAGGTCTCCTCGCCGGCGCCTGCCCAGATCTAGCTGACCGAATCGGGTCGCATCGTCCCGGGGCTAAGCTCCGGGACGATGCGGATCTGCCTGGTGACGCCGTTTGCGTGGTCTCAGCCGCACGACGTCAACGAGCACGTCGCGGGGATCGCGGGCGGGCTGCGGGCACTCGGGCACGAAGTGACGGTGCTCGCACCCTCGACGCGGGCCGCCGACCTGCTCGCCGGCAGGCGGGCGCTGCTCCAAGGCGAGCAGGCCGACGTGATCGCCCTTGGTCCCGCGATCCCGGTCTCGCGGCGCTCGCAGCTCGGAGTCCCGGTCGGCGTCCAGGCGAACCTTCGCCAGGCGCTCGCGCAGGGGGCGTACGACCTCGTGCACGGCTTCGAGCCGGGGCTGCCCTCGCTCTCCTACCTCGCGCTGCGCGACAACGATGCGCTCGGCGTCGCCACCTTTGTCTCGCCGGCCCGGCTCGGCTATCCGCCCGCGCGTTCGCAGCGGGAGAAGCTGCTGGGACGGCTCGACGCGCTGATCGCGCTATCTGAGCCGACGCGCGAAGCCGCCGAGGAGCGCTTCCCTGGTGACTACCGCGTCCTGTCTCCCGGCGTCGATACCGAGCTGTTCTTCCCCGGCGCGAAGCGCAAGCGCATCGTCGTCGAGCTGCGACCGAACGAGCGCGAGCTTGCTCGCGGCGTCCTGCACGCCGTGCGTGAGCTGCAGGAGTGGGAAGTCGTGCTCCTCCGGACCCGCGCCCTGATCGGCCGTCCGGCGATCCCGCGCGATCTCGCGTCGCGCGTCCATCTGCGTACGGCAAAGGACGCGGCCTCGCGTGCTGCGTTGCTGAACGAGAGCGCGATCTTCGTCCCAGGCGTGGAAGGCCTGCGCCGCGTCACCCTGGAAGCCGCAGCCGCGGGTTGCGCGATCGCGCGGCCCCGCGGCGTCGAGCTCCAGCCGGAGCTCGCTGCTGCTGCTGCTGCACGGCTTGCCGAGGACGACGAGCTGCGCGAACGCGAGGCAGCCGCCGGTCGCGCCGATGCGGAAGAGCAGACGTTCGACCACGTCGCGCGCGAGCTCGAGGCGATCTACAACGCACTGGGCACCCGCCGTCGCAAGGGCCGCAAGACCGAGCCGCTCGCCGACCGGCCGTGGATCGTCGCCGACCTGCATATGCACACCTCGTGGTCGCACGACTGCAGCATCGACGCCGCCGAGCTCGTCGACCATGCCGAGGCCGAAGGGCTCGGCGCGATCGCGGTCACCGACCACAACGTCTTCGGCGGCGCGCTCGAGACCCTCGATTACGCACGCGGCCGCGACCTGGTCGTCATCCCGGGTGAGGAGGTGAAGACCGACAACCAGGGCGAGGTGATCGGCCTCTTCCTCGAGCGCGAGATCCCGCGCGGGCTCAGTTTTGGCGACACGATCGCTGCGATCCGCGAGCAGGGCGGACTCGTCTACGTCCCGCACCCGTTCGACCGGCTGCACGCGATTCCCGACCCGCGGACGCTCCACCGGCACCTGGCGGACATCGATGTGCTCGAGGTCTACAACGCGCGGCTGCTCTTCGAGGCCTACAACGACGAGGCACTGCGCTTCGCCCGGAAGTACAACCTGACCATGGGCGCAGGCTCCGACGCCCATGTGCTCCAGGGGGTCGGAACCGGAGCCCTGCGGATGCGCGCCTTCCGGGATCCGGAGGAGTTCCTCATCTCGCTGCGCACGGCCGAAGTCCTGCGTCGGCCGAAATCGCTCGCGTATCTGCAGTCGCTGAAGTGGGTTGCCCAGGTGAAGGAGCGGGTCCGCTAGCTAGGAGAAGGTCCGCGGGTCCCGAAAGGTCCCTCTGCCGCGTGGGCTCCACCGTGACCACAGACGAGATCTATGAGCGCTACCTCCGTAAGGCGATCACCGAGATCAATCGCCTTTCGCACGAGATCGCGCAAGCCGCAGATGGGGCTCCTACCGCGCTGCCCACAGGGCATCCGCTCGCGAACATCTTTCTCCTCAAGTTCGGCCCCCAGGCCCAGGAGCTGCAGGAGGGCGTCGCCTTCCACGGCCGGGCCGGGAACGCGCTGATCAAGTCGCTCCAGCGCCTGCATGTCGACCCGCTGGAGGTGTACGGCACGAACGCGGTCAAGTTCGCCGGCGCCGACCTCGAGCTTTCGGCGGAGTGGCTCCGCCGCGAGCTGCGGATCGTCGAGCCGAAGCTCGTGGTCGTGATGGGCGACGACGCGCTCGAGTTCCTGAACGGCATTGGCTTCCAGCTCGCGCAGCCGGTCGAGGATAAGGTGGGCGAGCTGCAGCGCTTCACGCCGACGATCGAAGCGCTCGCCGTCCCCGACATCGACCTGTCCCTCGACGAGGCTCCTGCGAAGACTGCGTTTTGGAACGCGTTCAAGACCGTGGGCCCCTGGTGGGCCGCCCTACCGCCCTATTGAGAGGCGCGCGTCTGGCCGCGGGGTTGGGTCTGTTGGTGACGCTCGTCGTCTACTACGAGGTGGCGCCTCACCTCTGGCAGGCGAGCGTCTGGTGGGACGTCGCCTGGCTCGGGTTCGCCGTGATCCCGGGGGTGTTCGGGCTCGTGCTGATCGGGCTTCCGCTGCGAGAGGCGCGGGGGCTGTTGCCCGTCGGCGCGGCGTTCGGTGTGCTCGCCGCGGTCCTGACGTACGCAGACGTCGACGTCTTTGCGAACTTCGCGCGACTCGGCGCGTGCACGTTCATCGGCTGGTGGTTCCTCGGCTACTTCGAGACGATCAGCTGGGTTGTCCTCGTCGCTGCGATCATTCCCTGGGTCGACGCGTACTCGGTGTGGCGTGGGCCGACGAAGCAGATCGTCGAGCATCACGCGAACGTCTTCGGCGTGCTCTCGGTCGCGTTCCCCGTGCCGGGCGAGCACGCCGCGGCGAACCTCGGTGTGCCGGATCTCCTCTTCTTCGCGCTCTTCCTCGCGGCTGCCGCGCGCTTCGGCCTGCGTGTCTACTGGACGTGGGTCGCGCTCGTCGCCGCCCTCGGCCTGACGATCGCCGCGACCGTCTGGTGGGACCTGAATGGCCTCCCGGCCCTTCCGGGCATCGCCTTCGGCTTCCTCGCCCCGAACGCGGATCTCCTCTGGAAGCGCTGGCGTCGCCGGGTGTCTGACACCCCTTCGTAGTCCGGAGCGCCTCGCAACTCGAAAAGGTGTCAGACACCAGTTCGTGCCAGGACACCCGAGCGCTACTAGACCACGGTGTCAGACACTAAGACGGGAGGCCGGGCTCGGTGATTGCCCGGATGTACCGCTCCGCCGAGCGCCGCACGATGTTCGAGCCGTCCGCTTCGATGAAGCGGTCCCACCACGCGCCGTAGATCGTGTCGAACTCGAAGGGCGCCAGCGCAGCCGCGATCTGCTGCACCTTCGACGGCGGCAGCGGGATGAGGTTCGGATACGAGTACATGAAGCTGACGTAGCGGCGATCCGGGATCACCATCACGATGTCGCCGCTCAGCAGCGCACGCTGCTCGCGCAAGTGCAGAACCTGCCCGCCGTCGTAGTGACCGCCGCAGCGGATCAGCGTCAGACCGCCGCCGAGATCGTGCGTGTCGCCTTCCCAGAACCGGATCGCCGGATCGGGGCGCAGCACCCACTTCCGCTCGGCCTCGTGGAGGTAGATCGGACAGCCGAACGTGTGCGCCCACCCGACCATGGTCGAGTAGTAGTGCGGATGCGAGATCGCAATCGCCGCCAGGCCGCCCTCCGCCCCGATCCGCTCGACGATCTCGTCGTCGAGATACGCCAGGCAATCCCAGAGCACGTTGCCGGCATTGCTCTTGACGAGGAGCGCGCGCTGGCCGATCGAGAACGACGGCGCGCAACCGATGCCGAGCAGTCCGTGATCGTCGCGGATGTCCGCCTTGTGGCTGCCGAGGAGCTCGTCGAGTGTCAGCCACACCTGGCCTTCGTCGTGCGGGATGTACTGCCGCGGGTCCTCGCAGATCGGGCACGCCGCGGGCGGCTCGTCACTCGGCGGGTACTGCGTCCCGCAGGCTTTGCAGAGGTAGCTCGTCAACGCTCTAGCAGCGCGACGCACTCGACGTGCGGCGTGTGCGGGAACATGTCGACCGGGCGCGCGCGCACGAGCCGGTATCCGTAGTCCTCCGACAGGCGCTTCAGATCGCCGGCCAGCGTCGTCGGGTTGCACGAGACGTAGACGATGCGCGGCGCCGCGATCTCGCCCAGGCGCTTCAGCGCCTTGCCGGCGAGACCCGCGCGCGGCGGATCGACGACGACGACGTCGGGGTCGCCCGCGCGCGTCCGTAGATCCGCGAGCACCTCGCCGACGTTGCCCGCAAAGAACGCCGTGTTGCCGATCGCGTTCAGCTCCTGGTTCTCGATCGCGCAGGCAACCGACTCCTCGCTGATCTCGATCCCCCACACCGTCATCGCATCCTTCGCCATCGAGAGCCCGATTGTGCCGATGCCGCAGTAGAGGTCATAGACGGTCTCGGTGCCCGTCAGCCCCGCGAACTCGCGCGCGATCGCGTAGAGCTGCTCCGCCATCTCCGTATTCGTCTGCAGGAACGCGTTCGGCCGCACACGGAAGCGCAGCCCGCCGATCTCCTCTTCGATCGCGTCCTCGCCCCAGATCAGCTCGGTCGGCAACTCGGTCGTCTCGGAGACGCCCTCGTTGATCGACCAGTGAATCGACTTGACCTCGGGAATGGCGGTCAGCACCTCGATCAGGCGCTCCCGGTCGAAGCGCTCGCCGCGGTTCGTCACGAGCTGGACGAGCGCCTGCCCCGTGTTGCGCCCCTCGCGGATCATCAGGTGGCGTAGGTAGCCCTCATGCGTCTCCTGGTTGTACGCGGTGAGCTTCTCCTCGCGCGCCCACTCACGCATCGTGTTGCGGATCGCGTTCCCGACGTCGCTTGTGATCCAGCACTTGTCGATCTGCAGCACCTCGTCCCAGCGGCCGGCCTTGTGCAGGCCGAGCGTCGGACCGTCTTCGAGCTGCGTGAACGAGTACTCCATCTTGTTGCGGTAGTGGAACTGCGACACCGCCGGGACGATCGGCTCGAGCGGCGCGTCGGTCAGACCGGCGATCCGCTGCAGCGAATCGGCGACCCACTGGTGCTTCGTCGCCACCTGCGTGTCGTACGCGAGATCCTGGAAACGACAGCCGCCGCACTCGGGATAGTGCGCACACGGCGCCTCGACGCGAACGGGGCCGGGCGTGACGATCTCGGTCGCGACCGCTTCGGCGTGCCGGCGCTGCACCTTGGTGACGCGCGCCTTCACCGTGTCGCCTGGCAAACCACGGCGTACGAAGACGACGAAGCCGTCCAGGCGCGCGACCCCGTTCCCGCCGAAGGCGAGAGATTCGATCGAAAGCTCGAGCTCCTGGTCTCGCTGAACGGGGGCGGCCACGCCAGGAGGCTAGCGGGATCGTCCTGGACGGCTGCCAGGCTTCGCTGGGATGCTGCATTCGCTCGAACTGGTCGCCACCTTCGCGTTCGCGCTCTCCGGTGCGCTCGTGGGCGCGCGCAAGCGGATGGACATCTTCGGGATCGTCGTGCTCGCCGTCGCGACCGGCCTCGGCGGCGGGATCATCCGCGACGTCCTGATCGGCGCCACGCCGCCGCGGGCGATCACGCACTGGGCCTATCTCGCGACCGCGGCTGCGGCGGGCCTTGTCGGTTTCGCGGCACCCGCCGCGATCGCCCGTGCGCGCCGCACCGTGCTGATCGTCGACGCGGCCGGGCTCGGTGCGTTCTCGGTCGCAAGCACGGCCAAGGCCCTCGACCACGGCGTGCCCGTGGTCGGAGCGGTCGTGATCGGCGTGATCGCCGCGATCGGCGGCGGCATCGCACGCGACCTGCTCGCAGGCGACGTGCCGGTGATCCTCTACAGCGACATCTATGCGACGCCGGCAGCGGTCGCGTCGGTGATCGTCGCGCTCTGGTCGCGGTCAGCGCCCGTGGAGATCGGCGCCGCGACGCTCGCAACCGTGATCCGTCTGATCGCGCTCAAGTACCGCTGGTCGGCGCCCCGGCCGCGGATTTAAGAAACCTTGATGGTCACCGGCGCGATCAGGCGCACGAGCGTGCCGGCGAACGGCGCCTCGTCGACGATCAGCAGCACGCGGTAGGTGCCGGCCTTCGCGAACGTGTGGCCGGCGAAGCGCGGCGGCGTGCCGCTGCCCTCATTCGAGAGGCCGTCGCCGAAGACGAGCTGCCAGTGGCGCACCGCCTTCGGCAGATGCGTCTGGATGCGGAACGACACGGCGAGCGGTGCCTTGCCGCCCGCGGGCGTCGGCGTGAACACGAGTGGCGCGTTGCCCGTGCCGACCGTCACCTTCGCCGTGGTCAGGAACCTGATCGCGGTCCCGGTGAACGGTGGGCCTTGATAGACGATCAGCACCGCCTGATACACGCCGTCGTCTGCGTAGGTGTGCGTGACGGTGCCCGGTGGCTCACCCTGGCCCGACTGCGTCCCACCGTCGCCGAACACGACCTGCCATTGCACGATCGGAACCGAAAGCTTCGCAGTGATCGAGAACGTGACGTCGAGTGGTGGATCGCCGGAGTCCTGGTCGGGCTCGAGCTTGAGTGAGATCTGCTTCGCCGAGCCGGGCCCGCCTTGTGCCCACGCGGGCAGGGGGCCTGCGAGCGGGACGATGCAACGCTTGTAGATGCCGCGGCTCCCGGGTTTGTCGCCGAGATCGAAGATCGAGCCGGGCTTACTCTCGTAGAACGCCTCCATCTCGGATGGATGGGCCTTCAAGAAGTCGCACATGTGCTGCACGAAGGGCGGGTCGTCGACGTGGAAGAGCCCCCACTCCGGGACCGAGAACGGCTTCCCGTGTGCGCGCACGAACGCATCGAGCGCATCGAACTGCGGCCATGGCGGCTCGCTGCCCGCCTCCTTGTAGATGTCCGCACCGCCGACGTCGACATACGCATCACCGGGCCAATACGGCTTCGGATCGTCCCCGCCGGCGAGCGGGCTCCAGAGGACACGCACACGCGGAAACGCATTCGTCGCAAGCGCCGGTCCTCGGTAGGCCGGCAGTCCGAGCGCCGCAAGCTTCGCCGCGACGGTCGGCCCGCCGTGAACCAGCACGAAGATTCGCGCGAACGCCTTTTGGTAGGACGCGGGCGTACAGCACCAGGGGTTGCCGCGGTTGTTCATCTCCGCCATCGGCCTGATGTAGATCGCCTGACCCCACGCCGCGATCGCGAGGTTGAGCGCACCGAGGTAGGAGTCGCCCTTGCCGGCGACAATCGTCGCCGGTGTCACCGCCTGGCGCTTGTTTCCCTGCGCGGCGGTGCCGAGGTGCAGCATCGGGATCGGCCCGAGCGACTTCAGGAGCACGGCGAACGGCGAGCCATACGACTGCCCTTGGCCCCAGCCGAGGAACGCCTGGTGCACGATCGACTCCTGTGTCGTTTGCCCCTTGAAGCGCGCGTGGTTGCCCGTGATCCCCAGGATCGGCTTCCCCAGTGCACCCGGAACCGCCGCCAGGACGGCAACGAGGACTGCAGCGGAAACGGCGCGGCGCATGACCGCTTCAGTATCCGCCTACTGCAGGACGGTCACAAGCACCGAACGGGTGCGAGGGCCGTCGAACTCGCAGAAGAAGATCCCCTGCCAGGTGCCGAGAGCGAGCTCCCCGTCCTCACGGAGCGGGATCAGCACCTGCGGCCCCATCAGGGACGCGCGGGGGTGCGAGGGGGCGTTCTCCTCGCCCTCCTCGATGTGCTGCCAGCCCCAGCCCTCCGGGACAATCTGCTCCATCGCCATCTCGAAGTCACGCGCGACGAGCGGATCGGCGTGCTCGTTGATCGTGAGGCCCGCGGTCGTATGCGGAACGTAGACGAGCACAGCGGCGCCCGAAGCGCCACGAACGGCGTCCCGCACCTGCGCGGTGATGTCGAGCAATTGCGTGTGCCGCTCAGTGGTGACCTTCAGCTCTTGCACGGGGCCGTATCCTAGGGACCCGTGTCCACCACCCCGGCGACAACGCGCGAGCTCGACCAATTCCGCGACCGGGCGGACGGCTTCATCCGCGACCTCGACGAGGAGTACTACCAGCACTTCGCCGGGCTGAAGGAGACGCTCGACGTCGAGCAGGTCTACGAGCGCTACGAAGAGCTGACGACACTCGAGACGGCGCAGAAGCTGAAGGGGGCGCCGACCGAGCTGTGGCGGTTCGCCTGCGAGGGCTTCCTCGGGAACCTGACCCGCGAGCACCAGGCGCGCCTCGCGAAAGCAGAGGCCGAGCTCGAGGCGACGGTCGACGGCGAGACGATTCCGTATCGCATGTTGCGCGTCGCGATGTCGAACGAGCCCGACCGCGACAAGCGCAAGCGCCTCGAGGAAGCGCGGCTCCGCCTGCTCGACGAGCACCTGAACCCGATCTACCTCGACGCGGTGCAGATCGACCAGGAGGCGGTGCGGCGCCTCGACGAGCCGAACTACTACGAGCTCTACAAGAATTTCGGCTTCAAGCTCGATGAGGTCGCAGCGGAATGCCAGGAGGTGCTCGACGACACGGAGCGCCTTTGGGAGCGCGAGGGCGACAAGCTGTTCCGCTCGCGTCTCGGCATCGGTCTCGACGACGCGCGCCCGTGGGATGTCGTTCGGCTCTTTCGCGCACCCGAGCTCGACAAGCTGTACCCGAACGACCAGATGCTCCCCGCTCTCGAGCACACGCTCACCGACCTCGGCATCGACCTGCGCTCGCAGGAGAACGTCCACCTCGACCTCGACGTGCGCCCGAGCAAGTCGCCGCGCGCGTTCTGCGCACCGATCGACGTGCCGGGGAAGGTGATGCTCGTGATCCAGCCGATCGGCGGCAAGGACGACTGGGAAGCGCTCTTCCACGAGGCCGGGCACACCGAGCACTACGCGAACACGAACGCCGACCTGCCGATGGAGGAACGCCGCCTCGGCGATATGGCCGTGACCGAGGGCTGGGCGATGCTGATGCAGCATCTCGTCACCGAGCCTGCATGGTTGAACCGGCGTCTCGACGTGCCGCGCGTTGAAGAGCTCGCACATGACGGCGCCGTGTCGCTCTTGTACTTCGTCCGCCGCTACGCAGCAAAGCTGCTCTACGAGATCGAGTTCTTCCAGGCGTCGGACATCACGACGATGCGCAGCCGCTACGCGGAGATCCTCGGCGACTCGCTGAAGCTGGCGGTCAACCCGGAGAGCTATCTCGACGACATCGACGGCAGCTTCTATGTCACGGGCTACCTTCGCTCGTGGGCGTTCGAGGCGCAGCTGCGCGACTTCCTGCGCAGCGAGCTCGGGAACGATTGGTTCGCAAAGCGTGAGGCGGGCGACCTGTTGCGCGAGTTGTGGTCACTCGGGCAAGGGCCGACGGCGGACCAGCTGCTGCGCGACGTGACCGGCGCGAAGCTCGAGATGGCCTCCGTCGCGGAGCGCATCCGCGAGGGACTCAGCCTCTAGCTACGTGACCTTGACGGTGAGCTTCAGCACGTTGTCCGGGCCGAGGGTCTGGAGCCCTTGCTGCTCGGACGTCTGAAGGTTCACACCGCGCAGCACGTATGTCCCGACCTTCTTGAACACGAGCGTGCGCGACGTTCCCGTGTGGAACGTCGGATCGCCGAGCGTGAGCTTCGGGCCCCGTACCTGCGTGATCGTGAAGTCCATCGGGCAGTTCACCCGCAGAACGATCTTGCCGCCCGCCCGCAACGCCAAGGTTCCACTCGGCCCCAGGGTATGGGTCGTCTGCCAGACGTGGCAGCCCGAAACCGCATGAATGATGTTGAGGGCAATCGTCTTCGACGGAACGGCGACGGCGAACAGGCTTGCGGCGACCGCGAGAATTTTCACCCCCTCACGTTATGCCGTCTTGCCTGCGACCCAAAACCGTAGAACCCACGGATAGGCTGGCTACGTGCCGGAGCGCTGGACTCGCCTCGTCCTCCGTTTCCGCCGGCCGATCGTCGCTGCGTGGCTCCTCCTGCTCGCCGCCGGCGCGCTCGCCTCGCCTCGTCTGACGCCGCTCCTCTCGAACTCCTTCGGCGTCCCCGGGACCGATTCGGCGCGAGCCTCCACGCTGCTGGCCCACAATTTCGGCGAGCGTCCGGACGGGACGTTCACCGTCGTCTTCCGGGTGCGGCATCCCGGCAATCGTTTGATCCAAGCACAGCTGCGGCGTCGCGTCGCAGCAGCTGCGCGCTCGATCCCGCAGGCGAGCATCGGCGTCGTTCACGCCGGAGGCGGTGTCGTCTTCGTCGATGTACGCACACCGTTCGACCTGCAACACGCGAAGCGGCACACCGATGCGTTACGCCGCGCGCTCGTGGGATCACCGCACGCCTACGTGACCGGACAGCCTGCGATTCAACGCGACGTCGACCGTGTCTTCGTCGCCGACCTGCACCGAGGCGAAGCGATCGCAATTCCGCTCACCCTGCTCGTCCTGCTCTTCGTCTTTGGATTCTCGTTCGCGGTTGCGATCCCATTCCTCTTCGCGGCGTGCACGATCGGAGCCACCCTGGCGGCGGTGTACCTCCTCGCGCACGAGGTCTCAATGGTCTCGTACGTGCGCAACCTCGTCGAGCTGATCGGGCTCGGGCTCGCCGTCGACTACTCACTGCTGATCGTGCACCGCTTCCGCGACGAGCTCGCACGTGGCGGCTCGCGCGATGCCGCAGTCGAGCGAACGATGGCGACCGCAGGGCGCGCGGTCGTCTACTCGGGAGCGGCAGTGGCGATCGGGCTCGGGCTGTTGCTCCTAGTGCCGGTGCCGTTCATTCGTTCGATGGGCCTCGGCGGCCTGCTGATCCCCGTTTTCTCGGTTGCAGCGGCGCTGACACTGCAACCGGCGCTGCTCTCGCTGCTCGGGGCGCACGCAGCGGGCCGGCGCCGCGAAGGGCCGTTCTGGGGCCGCCTCGCCCGCGCGATCTTGCGCCGACCGCGCGTCTGGTTCGCAGGCGGCACCATCGTCCTGCTCGCGCTCGCACTGCCGGCGCTCCACCTGCACGTGACACCCGGATCGCTGACCGGCGTTCCGTCGTCGACGGACTCCGTCCAGGGCTACGACCTCCTACGCAGCGGCCTGGGCGGCGGGATCCTCACGCCGACGCACGTGGTGATCGCGCCCGCTGCGCCCCGGGCCGCCGCCCGTCTCGTCGACGCGCTCGCGCGCGAGCCCGACGTGTTGCTCGTCGCGAGCGGACGGCGCCCGCCCTACGTCGGCGGCGGCGACCAGCAAGTGGTCGTCGCGACACGCCATGAGTGGGGCGACGCGCGCTCGCGCGCCTTCGTGCGCCGGTTGCGCGACGTGCTGATCCCCGGTGCGCACTTTCCGTCCAACGTCCGCGTCTTCGCCGGCGGCGCACCGCCGCAGGGTGTCGATTTCGTCGACCGGACCTACGCTGCGTTTCCGTGGCTGATCGCAGCGGTCTTGCTCCTCACGTTCCTCGTGCTCCTGCGTGCGTTCCGCTCGGTCGCCCTGCCGCTGAAGGCAGTCGTGCTCAACCTGCTTTCGGTCGCCGCGACCTATGGCATCCTCGCCGCGGTCTTCGACCGGCCGATCGAAGCGTGGATCCCCGTCTTCCTGTTCGCGACGCTGTTCGGCCTCTCGATGGACTACGAGGTCTTCATGGTCTCGCGGATGCGCGAGGCGCATGACGGGGGACGGCCGACCTCCGACGCGGTGGCGTACGGTCTCGAGCGGACGGGCCGAATCGTCACTGCAGCGGCCGCGATCATGGTCGCAGCCTTCTCGGGCTTCGCAGCGGGGCGGATCGAGGGCCTGCGGCAGTTCGGCTTCGGTCTCGCCGTCGCGGTCGCGCTGGACGCCACGCTCGTGCGCGCCGTCCTCGTTCCGTCATTGATGGGCGTGCTTGGCGAGGCGAACTGGTGGCTGCCGTTCAGAAAGGGCACGGGGGACGCGCCGAAGCGCGCCCCCCGTGTGCCGGGACCACCTACTTGACGACCGTAATCGCCAAGCGCATCGCCGGCAGCTGGTACCCGAGCGCCAGCCCGGGTAGGTCGCTCGCGTACGAGAGCATCGGGATCATCCCGTACGGCGTATTCGCATACGAAGGCTGCTGCGTGTAGAGCAGCGGGTACATGTCGATCAGGTGCGTGCCCGGGGCACCGCTTGCGACCATGTCGAGCACGACGTCGCCCTGGCTGTTGAACCCGCAGCCGTAGCCGGTGTAGCCGTTGTCGTAGTCAACCGCGATCGTGTTGTCGAGCTGCGTCCAACCGACACCCTTCAGATGGATCGTGAAGTGCTGGCCCTGGTGAAGGGTCAGGTCGGACACGGGCTGGGCCGTCGCGAAGCTGCGCTTCACGAAGAACGGCACCTGAGCCATCGTCGTGCCACCCTGGACGAGCTGCACTGCGTGCCAGCCGCCGAGCCCGTCGGGCACGGTGATGTTCGTCTTCAGCGTCCCGTCGGCCGCCGCGGTGGCGGTACCGAGCGGCACGGACGAGTACACCCAGCAGATGCCGGTGCAGTTGACGCGGTTGCCGACGACGGTCGCCCACTGGAGCGTGACCGGCGCGTTCGGGGTGAGGCTGCCGGCCGTAACGTCGACCTTCGTGAGGATCTTGCCGCTCGTGACGCTCAAGGCGGCCGTAGCCGTCGTGGCGCCGGCGACCGACTTCACGGCGTCGAGGGTCGTCGTCGGGGACACCGTCGGCGTCAGGTTGAGCGGCCAGTCCAGGCGTGCGGCAGGCCGTCCCTCATCCTTCGTCACGGTGAAGATGAACTTCTTGCTGACCGCCCACGGGTTCGGCGACTGCGGAATGTTCATGTAGCCGAAGTTGACGGAGTCGTCGAGGTAGACCACGTGCTTGCCGACAGGCCCCGACGCGCGGATGTGCGCAACGGCGATGCCCCGCGACCAGTTCGCGGTCAACTGCCCTGCGAAGTGGTTGTCCCAGTTGAGGGACACCGAGCCCTCGTAGAGCTGGGAGCCGAGGCCGGAGTACGTGATCGTGATCGGCGCGCCGATCGGGCCACTTTTCGGTGTCATCGTCGCGTGGCGGGCGATCAGGAAGCCACCCTTCGCGACCTGCAGGCCGTCGACGACGGCGTAGATGTCATGCAGCCCGCCCCAGTCCTGGGGGGCGGCGAGCTTCACCGTGAACGCTCCGGTCGCATCGGTGTGCGCCTTCGCGAGCAGAACGGGGAACTTCGTAGCCTTGCGGCCGAGATAGTCGACGCTGTCAGGACGCGCGTCGAGCACCCAGTCGATCGTTGCGGTGCTCCAGGTGAGGTTGACGTCCTTGTTCGCCGGGAGCCCGGCACCGGAGATCGTCGTCTGCGTGCCGGCGACCGCGATGTCCGGAGTCGTTTTGAGCGTGAGCATCGTCGCGGCGGGCTTACCCGGGTCGACGAGCGGCCCCGGCAGAGCCGCGACCCCCGGGACGGACGGTGCTGCGACCGGTCCCGGCGTTGCGAGTGCGAGGCTCGGCACGAGCAGCGCAACGAGCGCCACAGCGATACCGACGACGCGCCTGGTGGAGGTGGTCATGGTAGGTGGTCCCTTCCTGCTGCCCTAGGGGATGATCGTGACGACGTGGTCGTACGTGCCGGTCTTCCCGCTGTCGGTCTTGAACGTGATGTGGATGGTCATGTCACCGAGCGGGAAACCGACGGGGACGATCCACGGTGAGGACCAGAACCAGACCTTGGCTCCGACTGCGCCGTGGGCGCCGTAGTTCAACGTGCCCGGTGCTGTGAGGCCCGGGATCGTGTACGTCGCGGTGTCGACGTTGTCCGTCGAAAGCACCGTGGCTGCTGCGAGATCGAAGCCCCAGATGCGGAGAACGACCTGCTCGCCGCGCTTGTAGACATTCGTCTGCGTGCAACCGACAGGGCGCTTAGGCGCTCCGACCGGCTGGGTGCCGTTGACGGTGTCGACGTAGAGCGCGACGTCGGAGTTCGACGCGGCGGCGATGGATGTCGTCGCTGCCGGCCCGTTACCCGGCGTTGCCTGCGGCGTCGGGGTGATCGTCAACATCGCGGACGAGACCGGCATCTGAACGAACTGGCCGCTCCGCTTCCACTGCGTCTTGACGAGCACCTTGAACGCGACGGTGCCGCTCGGATAGCTCGCAGGGATCACCCAGGTGCCGGTCCAGGCGAGCTGTCCTGCCGCGCCGGGCGCCTTCGGGTCGTACTTCAGCTTGACGTTCGGCTGATTCGGGATCGTGACGTAGAAGTACTTCGCGTCCTTCGCTGCGACGATCTTCTTCGTCTTCGAATCGACCGCGTACGCGCGGAAGATGACACTCGATCCAGGCGCGAACTGCGCCTGCATCGCTCCGGTGTTGTCCACGGTCTGTGCGGCCACGAACACCGGGCCGAGCGTCGGCGCCGGGAACGGCGTCACGGTCGGGGGTGCCGGGTCAGCGGCAGATGCTGCTGCGACGAGGCTCGCGAACGCGGCCAAGGCAGCAGCGAGAACGACGAGCTTTCTCATGCTTCCTCCTTGAGGGGTCGTCCGCGGGGTCATTTGACGAGACTCCCGCTGAACTTGACGGCGAAGGCGCCGCTCGAGCGGTCGTAGGTCCCCGTCATCTTCAGGGTGCCCTTGGCCTTCGCGAGCTTGCCGGTCGCCTTGATGACCGCGGCCTTGCCGGTGATGCTGAAGAGCTGCCCGGCGTCGTCACCGCAACCTGCACTTCCGGGGTTGACCTTGAACGTGATCACGCCGTAGGGGCCACGCATCGAGCCCGTGCCATTGAACGGCACGCACGGCCGAACGGAGCTGTCACCCGCACCGAGCCCTGTGACCTTGCCGGCGCCGATGAGCGTGGCCTTGCCGCTGCCGTTCGCGGTGATCGCGACGTTGTTGTCCGTCTGCTTGGTGACGGCGGTGCCGGTGTACTTCGCGATGAACGGCACGGTCGTCTTGGTGACCGTCGTCGCAGCGAACGCGCCGGTAACGAGCACGGTGACGGCAAGTGCCGCTCCGCCGCTCAAGATCCAGAGTTTTCTCATCGAGCTGCTCCCTCAATTGGTGGTCTCGGTTGTCTCTGCATCGTCGGGGGACAGAGAACGAGCGGCATCCGGGGAGCCGCGGGGAGCAGTTGCGGGAAAGTCCCCACCCGTTCGCGTCTGCCTCGGGACGTACGATCGCGCTGCAGGAGACGCCGATGCTGCCGCTTTTCGACAACATTCCGACCCGCCGGTTCCCGCTCGTCACCTACGGCCTGATTGCGGCGAACTTCGCAGTCTGGTTCTGGGAGCTCGGGGCCCGCACGGGCCGTATCGACCACTACGCGTTCTATCCGTGCGCGGTCAGCGGTCCCTGTCTCGGCCCGGCCCGCGACCATGTGCCGTGGCCCGAGGGGACGCTCACGTCGATGTTCATGCACGCGAGCTGGCTGCACATCCTCGGGAACATGCTGTTCCTCTTCATCTTCGGCAACAACGTCGAGGATGTGATGGGCCGGATCCGGTTCATCTTGTTCTACGTGGCCGGCGGCTTCGCGGCGGCTCTGACGCAGACATTCGTGACGCTCCACTGGTCGGGGGCCGCCGCTGCGAGCATCCCTAACGTCGGCGCGAGCGGCGCGATCGCTGCCGTACTGGGGGCCTACCTCGTCCTCCTCCCCGGCGCCCGCATCACCACGCTCCTCTTCGGATTTCTCCCGTGGCGGCTCTCCGCCGGCTTCTTCCTGATCGTCTGGTTCCTGTTTCAGCTCTGGCAGTCGAACTTCTCGATCACGCACGCAAATCAGGGCGGCGGGGTCGCGTTCGCAGCGCACGTCGGGGGCTTCGCCTTCGGCGCCCTCACGATCAAGGCGTTCCAGGTGCGTCCACCACTCGAGCCGCGGCGGCGCGCATGAGGTTCGAGGAGCACGTCCGTCGCGCACTCGATGAGTTGCCGCCGGAGCTCGCGCGCGCCCTCGAGAACGTCGCCGTGGTCGTCGCGGAGGAGCTGCCCGGCGATCCCGACCTCTTCGGCCTCTGGGAGTCGGCCGAGTATCTGCCCGACAAGATCACGATCTTCCGAAAGCCGCTTGTGCAGGCATTTCCCGACCCGGCGGAGCTCGAGGAGGAGATCCGGATCACCGTCCTGCACGAGCTCGCCCACTACTTCGGGATTGACGAGGACCGGCTCGACGAGCTCGGGTATTCCTAGGAATATCCACCCCACGCCCGGCGTTTGAATGGGCATGAGAACGCTGAACGAGATCAGAAACGAGATCGACCGTCTTTCCGCTCGTCGCGGAGAGGTGATGCGTGCGCTGTCCGAAGGGTTCGACGCAACGCTCAAGAGCGAGCACCTGGAGCTCGAGGAGCAGATTGCAGAGCTGTGGAACGAGCAGCGCCAGGCACGCGCCTTGCTGCGCTTCGGCGACCGAGACGTGATCATCCAGAAGGCCCGCCAAGAAGAGCGGCTTTCTCGCGCGGCCTAGGTAAGGCCCGCATCCTCACACCACGAGGCGTCCCGCAAGGGGCGTCTCGTGCGGCTCAAAAAGCCCCGTAGAGAAAACAGCGCGGTACTATTCGCCGCGCTCGGGGCGTTAGCTCAGCTGGGAGAGCGCCGCCTTTGCAAGGCGGAGGTCATCGGTTCGATCCCGATACGCTCCATCATCGTCATCGTCATCGTCGTCGTCGTTTTCCCCGTTCTGCGTGCGCAAAGTGCCCAGAAGGGGGAAACGGCCTGACGCGATCGGCCCTACTGTGGGTCCGTGGTCTCGCTCGCCAGGCTGAAGAAGCCCCTCGCCTTCACCGCCGCCTCGGCTCTCGGTCTCGTCGGGTTCCTTGCCGTCGCCAAGCTTGCCAAGGAGCCCTGGCCGCTCGTGCACGCCAACCTGTGGTTGGCCACCGCTTCGGTTGCGCTCGCTCTCGTAAGCTTGCTGATCCGCTTCGCGGGCTGGCAGCAGCTGTTCGCCCGCGACGGGCGTCCGGACGCGCCGACCTGCGTCGGCGCCGGGTCCGCGGCCTCTGTCACCTCGAACTTCCTCCCCGCCAAGCTCGACTACGCGCTCAAGGTCTGGCTCGTGCACCGGCTCTCGGGCCGGCGCCTCTCGCTGAAGTCGGGGACCGTCTCCGTCTGCATGCTCGGCCTCGTCGACGCCGCGGCGCTTGTGCCTCTTGCTCTCGCCGGAGCAGTGATCGCGCCGACGCCGCAGATCCAGGTGCCGCTGCTCGTGGTCGCCGCATTCGGGCTCGCGTGCACGGCGCTCGTCCTCGCCGCCCCCCGGCTGCAGCGGCTATTGCCGAGCGGGCGCCTGCGCACCTTCAGCGGCAAGGTCGCCGGCGAGCGGACAAGCTGGCGCGGGCAGCTCACCGCCTACCTGCTGCTCTCCGTCTCGCTCTGGACGCGTGTCAGCGCGCTGATCCTGCTGCTGCTCGCCCTCCATATCGGGCTCTCCCTCGTCGGCGCCCTCGTCTTCATCTGCCTGACCGCCGGCTCTGCCTTCGTGCCGATTCCGTCGTTCTCGATGGGCGCGGGAACCGTTGCGCTGTCTGCGCTCGGGATCGGCGTGGCGTCCGCTGCCCGCTTCGCAATGGCGGTCTCGTTGATCACGCTGCTCGCTGCGCTCACGCTCACCGTCGCGGTGACGCTGTTCTATGCGGCCCGGCAGCTTCGCGGCCGCCGCCTCGTGTACGCCTAGCGCGAAGCAGCGGGCTGCGGGCTGCGGAAAACCCGCAAGCAGTCTGTGGCGCATCCTCGTGCCGCTTCGGCGCGTTCGGCCCTACCGTGCTCTCGACAACCGAGTCACGGAGGACCTGCGCATGGCCACCTATTCATCGCACCGTCCACAGACACCCCAGTCCGACTCGGGGATCTTCTGGATGGTCGCCGCACTGCTGCTCGGTCTCGCGATCGCCGTCGTCGGCTTCTTCGCCGTGATGATGTGGGCCGACAATCGCGATGCACGCGACGCGACGCCGACGACCGCCACCGCTGACACGGCCGGCATGACGAGCGGCGCGGCCGGTTCCCTCCAAAGCTACGCGGATGCCGCCCCGGCGAACGCCGACGAGCTCGCGACCGCCCACAAGCCCTATCCCGCGGCACTGCCGCCGGCGCCTGCCGGCCCCGTCGCGAACATCAGCCTGAAGCTGACCGACATCACCGTGCAGATTGCCCCCGGCGTCAGGTACGCCGCCTGGGCGTGGGCCAAGGGCGCGCCCGGCCCGGTGATCCACGTGCGCCAGGGCCAGCTCGTGAAGATCACGCTGACGAACAACGGCGCGATCCCCCACTCCGTCGACTTTCACGCCGCACGCATTGCGCCGAACAAGGCGTTCACCGACGTCATGCCGGGCAAGTCGGTCAGCTACACGTTCCGCGCCAACGATCCCGGCGTGTTCATGTACCACTGCGGCACCAAGCCGGTGCTGATGCACATCGCGAACGGGATGTACGGCGCGATCGTCGTCGAGCCGAAGCCGGGCGTGCTTCCGAAGGCAGACAAGGAGTACGTGCTCGTCGCAAGCGAGTGGTACCTCGACTCCGACGGTCTCGCGAAGCCGGCACGTTTCAACATGACGAAGGCGCACGCACGGCAACCGGACTGGATGACCTTCAACGGGTACGCGGGCCAGTACGTCAAGCATCCGCTGACGGCGAATCCCGGTGACCTCGTTCGTTTCTGGGTCGTCGACGCCGGCCCGTCGCTCGACACCGACTTCCACATTGTCGGGACGATCCTCAACACGGCCTATGCCTTCGGCGACATGAACCCGGCGGACGCCCTGCACAACGTGCAGACGGTCACGGTTCCCGCGGGCGGAGGCGGCGTCTTCGACGTGAAGATCAACGAGCCGGGCCTCTATCCCTTCGTCTCGCATGCCTTCGCCGCGGTCGACCAGGGGCAGGTCGGCCTGCTCAACGTCGGCAACGTCAACGGAACGATGTCCCACTAGCCCTCGTGGTGAGATCTCGCATTCCCAAATCGCGGTACGCGGTGGTGCTGAGTGCAGCAGCAGCGGTCGCAGCCATCCTGATCGTCGCGACGCAGCTTGGTGCGCAAGACGGGACGAAGACGGTTTCCACCGCGACGGGCCACGCGCCCTCACTCTTCACGGGCGTGCCGCAGCAGGGAACCGCGCTCGGCTCGCCGAAGGCGCCGTTCACCCTCGTCGAGTACGCCGACCTCCAGTGCCCCTACTGCGCCCGGTGGGCGCGCGAGGCGTTGCCGACACTCGTCGCGAATTACGTCAAGACC
Organism: Thermoleophilia bacterium; assembly: GCA_043739205.1. Classification (GTDB taxonomy): domain Bacteria; phylum Actinomycetota; class Thermoleophilia; order Gaiellales; family Gaiellaceae; genus PALSA-600. Next base: position 2,330 of record JAYUEQ010000297.1, on the reverse strand, counting down.
GGAAAGCTGCGCATCGTCTTCAACGGCATGGCCTTCGTCGGGCCTGACTCCCGAACCGCGTTGCTGACGGCGATCGCCGCCGGCCGCGAGGGTCACCTCTGGGACGTCGTGCACGGCCTCTACGCAGAGCAGGGCGCCGAGAACTCGAGCTGGGTCACCGATGCGCTGATCACCGACGTGGCGAGCGGCATCCCCGGCCTCGACGGCGCGAAGCTGCTGAAGGCGCGCTCGGCGAGTTGGGTCGAAGCCGACCTGACGCGCGCTGCGGCCGCGGCGAGGGCGGCAGGCGTCAACAGCACGCCGTCGTTCCAGCTCGGCCCGACCGGCGGCCCGTTCCACCTCGTCCAGATCGACTCGATGGGGCCTGAAGGCATTGCCCCGGCGATCGACTCGGCGCTCGCAGGCTGAACGAGCAGAAAAGTCGGCCAGTTTCCGGCACGATGATCGCGGTCTTCGATGAAGAAGCGGCTGACTGAACGCGGGGTGAAACGGATGCGCGACCGTGAGGCGTCGGTCGGGCTCGAGCCGGACGACCCGGCGGCGAAGTGGCTTACCGAGCACGACCCTCCTCCCCCACCGAAGCCGCCGAAGTCCGCGAAGAAGTCCGTGACCCTCCACCGGTTCAAGCAGCGCGGCGACGGCCGTTGACCTAGCGCGACACCAGTGGGACACTCGCCTGTACGACCCCTGCGGCGGTCCAGCAACGTCATCACAGGGAGCGAAACATGTCTCAGCTCAGCGAGCGCGGCGCTCAGTTCATCGGCCACTTCGAAGGCTGGAAGCCGGCGCCCTACAACGACCCGACGAACAACGCGACGATCGGCTTCGGCCATCTGATCCACATGGGCCCCGTCACGGCTCACGACAAGACCGAGTGGGGAACGCTCAGCCAGGCTGACGGGATCCATCTGCTCCAGCAAGACGCGGGGCTGGCCTCGAAGGCGGTCGACCACTACATCACGCACCCGCTGACGCAGCCGCAATGCGACGCGCTGATCTCGTTCGCGTTCAACTGCGGCGGCGGCGCGCTCACGGGCTCGGTCGGCAAGGCCGTCAACGCGGGGCAAGACCCGACATCGGCTCTCGGGCAGTGGGTCCACTCCGGCACAACGCTTCTCCCCGGCCTGGTGGACCGGCGGAAGAAGGAAGCCCACCTCTACATGACCGGCGATTACGGCGACGGTCAGCCGGCCGTCGTCGAGCGCCAGATCGCCGCGGTAAAGACCGACGATGGAGTGCCGAACCCGGTCCCGGCGTGGGCGTGGCACTGGGTCGAGTGGAAGCTCGGCCGCGCCGCGTTTGCAGGGCACGCGGGCGACCCGGCGTTGCGCGACCAGACCGGCGCGCCCGCGACCATCCCCGCCTGGGCCTGGACGTTCCTCAAACGCTTCCAGTAGCGGCTCAGGCGATGGGCCCGCGCAACACGATCTCGTCGTAGAGCGTGCGATAGCCGAACCGTCGGTTCAAGGCGAGCATCCCTTCGAGCCGCACCTCGTTTGCGGTGCGTAGTGTCGGCACGCCATTCGCTTTCGCCCACGCGATCTGCGCGCGCTTGATCGCACTCGCGACACCGCGCCGGCGCGCTTCGCGCGCGACCGCCATGAACCCGTTCTTCCACTGACCGTCGTGATGCTCGAGGTAGCCGTAGCCGAGCACGTCGTCGCCGTCGAGCGCGATGAAGTACGACTCGGGCGGATTCGCGGCGAGCCCCCACTCGAACCACGCGTCGCTGACGGTCGACTCGGCGCGCCCGGGCTGGTCCGGATGCGCGATCTGCGCGAGCGCGAAAAGCTGAGGTGCGAGGTCGGGCCGCTCGGCGAACGTGACGAGGTCGAACGCCGGCGGGCCGGGGTCGGGCGTGGTCGCGACGTCGAGCTCCGAGATGACGTAGCGCCGCACCTCGGCGTAGCCGCGCCGCTCGAGAAACGCGACCACCTCCGGTGTGCGGTCGGTCGTCCACACCTCGAGGCCCGTCTTCCCGAGCTCGCGCGCCCGCAACGACGCCTCGCGCCAGCGCTCCTCGTCGATCTCGTGGAACCACACCTCCGCATATGGGAGCTGCTCGAGGCCGGGGATTTCAATGACGCGCATCGGCGTGACTTCCATCGACGCATCATCCCTGAGGCGGAGACGAGATCGTCCGACGCGCCGATGTGCGAACCGCGGCGGCGCCGTAGCCTCGTCTGCATGAAAAGGCATCACTTAACCCTGTTAAGGATCGGTCGGACGCGGCTGCTAGCTTGACCAGGTGAGTAGGCGTTTTCTCTCCGTCGATCCTCCGGATCTGAGCCTTTGGCCGACGGCGAAGGGGCTCGCCAGGCTGTGGCGCG